>JBIJCJ010000228.1:0-5100 GCA_044344765.1 Pirellulales bacterium
GAGCGTGCATACGCCGCCAATCGCTACGGGACGGCCGCAGCGGATGGCCCTCATGTGCGACTTCGCCAACAACGTGACGCCAGACGCGTTTGTCCATCCGGTCGTACGCGGAATCATCCTGCATTTCTGGGTCGCGTTCGACCATCCCTTCGTCGACGGAAATGGGAGAACGGCACGAGCCCTTTTTTATTGGTCGATGCTGCGACAGGGATACTGGCCGTTCGAGTTCATTTCGATCTCGCACATTCTGCGGAAAGACCCCATCAAATATGTCCGGTCGTTTCTCTACACGGAGACGGACGACAACGATCTCACGTACTTTGTCGTCGCCCAGGCCGACGTGATCATCCAGGCGTTCCAGGAGCTGTCGGCCTACATCGCCCGAAAGACGGCTGCGGTTCGGGAGGCCGAATCGACGATCCGTTCGCTTGATTTGTTCAACCACCGCCAATCCGCACTGATCATCGAGGCTATCAAAGCCCCTGGGCGGCGATACACGATCAAGGAGCATCAGAACGTGCACGGCGTGGTGTATCAGACGGCCCGAACCGACCTCCTTGACCTTGCAAACCGAGGAGTCCTGGACCTCAAGAAGAAGGGCAAAGAGCTGGTCTTTCGGGTGCCCGCCGACATTGGCAAGCGACTCGAGCGGCTGGAAGACAGCGACGAGTAGATAGGCATCGCGTCACGAGAATCACCGCGTCGCACGATGCGACGCCCTCGTGAGCCGGCGGAGCCCGGCCAAGCGGTCCCGCCACTGACCGCGT
Source organism: Pirellulales bacterium (assembly GCA_044344765.1). Taxonomy (GTDB): domain Bacteria; phylum Planctomycetota; class Planctomycetia; order Pirellulales; family UBA1268; genus QWPN01. The sequence goes on from JBIJCJ010000228.1 coordinate 768, forward strand.
CGCACGATGCGACGCCCTGGTGAGCCGGCGGAGCCCGGCCAAGCGGCCCCGCCACTGATCGCGTCGCACGATGCGACGCCCTCGCGAGCCGGCGGAGGCCGGCCAAGCGGCCCCGCCACTGACCGCGTCGCACGATGCGACGCCCTCGCGAGCCGGCGGAGGCCGGCCAAGCAAAGATCGGCAGGATGCCGATGCTTTGCGTGTATCCAGTGCTTTGCGTATAGTCAGTGCCAGCGCTTCAGCCAGCCGCGACGCCAGAAAAACACCACCATCCCGATCGTCGTCGCCAGCATGATCCCCACCGCCACCAGGTTGCCGTAGCGGAAATTGAGCAGCGGCATGTTCCAGGGCGAGGAGGTGTCGAAGTTCATCCCGTAGTAACCGGTGATGAACGTCAGCGGCATGAACACGGTCGCGATCACCGTCAGCACCTTCATCACGTCGTTCATGCGGTTGTTGAGGCTGGCCAGGTAGATGTCGCGCAGGTCGCTGCCGATCTCGCGGTAGCTCTCCAGCAGGTCGAGCAGCTCCATCGTGTGGTCGTAACTGTCGCGGAAGTGCTGCCGGGCATGGTCGCCGACGAACGCCGTGGCCTCCCGGCCGAGGGCATGGAGCACGTCGCGGGTCGGCCACAGGGCCCGCCGCAGGGTCATGAGGTCGTTCCGCACGTCGTGAATCCGCGTCAGCGCGTCGCGGGAGGGCCGCTCGATCGCCTCTTCCTCGAGGGCCTCGAGCCGGTCGCCGAACCGCTCCAGGACCGGGAAGTAGCCGTCCACGACGGCGTCGAGCAGGAGGGCGCAGAGATGGTCGGCGCCGAGCTGGCCGAGCCGCGTGCGGCCGTGCCGGACGCGGTGCCGGACGTCGGCGAACGCGTCGCCGACCCCGTGATCGCGAAAGGTGAGGATGTACCGGTCGCCGAGGAAGACGGCCACCGGGTCGGTGACGACGGCCTCGCCGTCGTATCGGGCCGTCCGCGCCGCGATCAGCACCTGGTGGCCGAAGACCTCGACCTTGGGCCGCTCGTCGGGAGTCACCGCGTCCTCGAGCGCCAGCTCGCCGATCTCGAACACGTCGCCGATCGCGCGAATCGTGGCCAGATCCTCGAAGCCCTCCACGTCCACCCAGATGACGGGCCAGCGGCGGCGGGCCTCGACGAGATCCGCGGGGCTGCTGACGGTCGTCTCGTGGGTCGTCTGGCCGTCGCAGGCGACGAGTCGGAGCGTAGTCGGCCGGCCCTCACGCCGCGTGGCGGACGCGATCGAAGCCGCGAGGTCGCGCGGGCGGGGACGGCGGCGGCGGTGCTTGCGTCTGGACACGGTCGGGTTGCCGGAGAAACCGGTATCCTACCTGTCGGTCGGACAAAGCCTGCCATGGCCGCTGCCACGCGGCTGCTCCCTGCGACGGCACACATTTCTTAAAGTCCGTTCGCCCCATGGCCGACAACAACCGACGATCTCCGGTCGGCGAGGCCCTTGTCTGGGCGTCCCGGATCATGGCGGTGGGAGTGGTGATGTTCCTGCCAGCCGTGGCCGGAACCCGGCTCGACAGCTTTCTTGGCACGGGGTTTCTCGGCCTCGTCGGCCTGGTGCTCGGCTTCGTGGCAGGCATCGGCTGGCTGGTCCAACTCGGAAAACGACGACCCTCTTGAATCGCGCAACCGACCATCGTTCCTGGACCCTGGCGGGGGCGGTGATCCTGCTCGCGGTGCTCGCCGTGGCGGTGGCCGGGGCCTTGGCAACCGGGGACGCCACCCCGGGCCGGCGGCGGGCGGTCTGCTTCGCGGCCGGAATCTGTCTGGTGACGAGCCTGGGGGCATGGCTGGTCGGCCGGGCCACCCCGGCCGATCCGGCTCGGGCGGTCGGCCTGGGCATGGCGGCGGTCGGACTGCGGATTTTCCCGCTCCTCGTGGCCCTGGGATGGCTCCAGGTGGCGGGGGGCAGCCTGCGGGCCGACGGGGCGGGGGAGTGGCTGCTCGTTTTTTATCTCGCCCTGCTTGCCACCGACATTTTACTGCACATGATGGGGATTCGAGGCCGCCGGAACGGCGGCGCCAGTTCCACGAATTGACGAACGGCTGGCCCTTTACCCACACTCTGCGTTCTCGTCGGACCGGAGTGTCCGCCGTCCCGTTCCTTCGCTGCAGGATTCGCGACTCGATGTCCGAGCACAACCCGATCTACCACCTCAAGGACTGCTACTTCTTCGAGGTTCCGAAGGCCATGTGGCGGACGGGCTGGAAGTCCCTCGACGAGGTGCCGAAGTTTCTCCGCGACGGCCATCCCGACGTGACCGACGTCGCCGCGTTCAACGAGGCGATGGACGGCAAGATCCTGATTCCGCAGCCGTTCGCCGAACTGGAGAGCCTGTATGCGGTGAAGTCGGGCTTCGGGATTTCCAAGTACATGATCCTCGAGGTGGTGCTCGCGGCGCTCCTGTTCTTCGTGTTCACCAGGCTGGCCGCGAAACTCCGCTCGGGAGAGCCGGCCAAGGGATGGGTGGCAAATCTCCTCGAGGCGATGATCCTCTTCGTTCGCGATCAGATCGCCCGCCCGGCGATCGATAGCCATGACCATCATGACGATCATGACCATCGCGATCATCACGCCGACGCGCATGGCCACGATAACGGCCACGGGGCGCCGGCCCACGCCCAGGCCGTTCTCCCGAAGCACGACGGCGACCGCTTCGTCCCCCTGCTGTTGACGCTGTTCTTCTTCGTCCTCGGCTGCAATCTGCTGGGCATGGTTCCCTGGGCCGGATCGCCGACCGCGGCGTTCGCCGTCACGCTCGCCCTGGCGGGGGTAACGCTGCTCTCGGTCGTGGTGGCCGGGATGCGAAAGTTCGGCTTCCTCGGGTTCTTCGGCAATCAGGTGCCGTCGATGGATCTGCCGCTGCCGCTGGCAATCGTCCTCAAGCCGCTGATTTTCCTGATCGAAATGGCCGGACTGCTCATCAAGCACGGCATCCTCGCCGTCCGATTGCTGGCCAACATGGTGGCCGGCCACCTCGTGCTGCTGGGCATCATGGGGATGATCTCGGCGGCGGCCACCTACTCGATGGGGCTGTGGGCCACGGTCACCGGGATCAGCATCATCAGCTGCACGCTGTTCAGCGTGCTCGAACTGTTCGTGGCATTCCTGCAGGCTTACATCTTCACGTTCCTGTCGGCCCTGTTCATCGGAGCCTCCGTTCACCAGCACTGATCCCGCACCGACGGCCGCGAAACCCCGAATTCCAGCGACTCTCCCTACACAGAAACAGAAAAATCCATAGAACATGGGCTCGCCAGCCGGCCTTCGGCAGTGATTCCCTGATCCGCACAACCTCCCTGTTCGTCCTCATTTCACCCGTATCCGGACACCCGTCCGGTCCCTCTTTCCAAGGAGCTTGATTGATGATTCGTTCGCTGTTCTCGACCCGCATGATCACCACCGTCGCCGCCCTGGCCGTGGCGTTCCTCTGCGCCGACATGGCCCAGGCCCAGGAGGCCGCAGGCCGCTCGCTCATCGACCTGACCTCGGCTTTCAGCGTCGCCCTGGTGGTCATCGGTGCCGCCTACGGCATCAGCAAGCTCGCCTCGGCGGCCTATGAAAGCATGTCGCGTCAGCCCGAGGTCGCCGGCAGCATCCAGACGGCGATGATCATCGCGGCGGCCCTCATCGAAGGCTTCACCTTTTACGCGCTGTTCATCTGCTCGCAGAAGGCCTGATCCAAGCGGCGGTGGTGGCCGGCACCATCCGTGCCCGCCGCGCCGCCGTTTCGTCCGCGGACGGGGCGGTCGTCATCGACTTCCGCCCCGTTCCGCCGGGCCGAATCTGCGTGGCCCAGCCGCGCAGATTCCCCTGGCATAGCCCGTCATCGATCCCGCGTCCCAGCCGAACGTCCCGGAGTCTCGCCGTGCCCCGTCAACATGCGCTTCGCATCGTCTGCCTTGCGTTCGCCGCACTCGCCTGCGGCTGGGCCCCGCTGCCGGTGGTCCTCCAGCCGACCGCCGTCGCTCGTGCCAGCGACGATCACGCCCACGGCCACGCCGACGAAATTGGCAGCCACGCCCCGGCGGGAGTCTCCCAAAAGGAGTTCGAAAGCCCGGCGTGGTTCCAGAAGGACCTGGCGGTCTGGTCCTTCGTCATCTTCCTGACGCTGCTCGCCCTGCTCACGAAGTTCGCCTGGAAGCCGATCATGGAGGGCCTCGAGAAGCGGGAGGAGGGCATCGCCCGCCAGATCGCCGAGACCAAGTCGGCCAACGAGGAGGCGAAGCGGATGCTCGCCTCCTACGAGCGGCGGCTCGCGGAGGCCTCCGAGGAGGTTCGCGAGATGCTCGAGGAGGCCCGTC
>JBIJCJ010000060.1:0-17652 GCA_044344765.1 Pirellulales bacterium
GGCCGGCGGCCTGGGCGAGCGTGAGCGAAACCTGCGGCTCGCGAAGCACCCGCTTCAGGTGGCGGAAGACGGAATCCTGCGCCTCTTCGAGCGACTGTCCGCCGACCATCACCTTGCCGTAGGAGGGACCGAGGTCGAGCATGCCGCCCGGTTCCACGACATACAGCCCGTTGATCGGCTGTTCGAGGAGCGTGCCCTCCACGATCACCTGCAGCGTGTCGAACGACTGGATGCGAAACGGCGGCTTGGGCACGACGCGCAGCGCGTCCACGAGGAGGATGTCCGGCGGCTCGATCACGTAGGCCGGCAGCGCCACCTTCGCGAGCTCCTTCGCCGGCATCCGCGCCGGATCGGTGGGGGGGCAGTTGGCGTCGAGCGTGGCCTGCTGGGCGGAGTGGTGCTGCGGCCGGCCAAATGTCCGGCAGCCGGTCACGGCCGCGGCACAGGCCACGAGCACGAGCAGCCCGGCCGACCGCGTCAGCCAGGGGCTCCCGGCCTCCGGGGCGGTGAATCGCAGTGATTCGGGCTTGAAACGGCTGGCCATGGCAAACTCCTTGCGACCGGTAAAGTCACTCCGATCGGCTTTATCGGCACAACCAGACGGCAAACTTTGCCCGTATTTCCGGCGGGGCAGGGGCGGGTTTGCGAGATTTCAGCAAACCCCCCGCATCGCCGAGCGACATCCGCCTTACGGGCACGTAAACTTCGGGAACTTGCGGCGGAGCATGGATGGGGCTTGGGGTGGCCAACGCCACCCAGAAGAACGGAGTTCGCGCATCCCAAAATGCCCATCCTCCCCAAACAACGCGACATCTTCCCTGATGACCTGCTGGACGCGGTCGATGACGACGCCGGGTATGTGGCGGCCCCTGAGGGCACGCGCTGGGTCGCCTTCTACACACTCTCGCGCCGCGAGAAGGATCTGATGCGGAAGCTCGAGGCCGCCAGCGTGCCCTTCTACTCCCCGGTGGTCCGCCGCCGGCTCCACTCCCCCGGCGGCCGCGTACGGTCGTCGTACGTCCCTCTCTTCCCAGGCTACGTATTCTCGCGGGTGGACGACGAGCAGCGCCGCGCGGCGCTGGCGACCAACACGGTCGCCCGCTGGATTCCGATCGTGGACGAGCGAATGCTTGTCTCCGACCTACGGGCGATCAAGCGGCTCATCGACACCGACAAGCCGCTCACCCCGGAGGCCCGGATCGAACCAGGCCAGGCGGTCCGCGTCCGAACCGGTGCTCTACGGGGGCTCGAGGGAACGGTGATCAAACGTCGCGGGGCGGAGCGGCTGATGGTCGCCGTGCGGTTTCTGAACCAGGGGGCATCAATCGAGGTCGAAGACGTGGATCTGGAGCGGCTCTAGTTCGCCTATGTTCAACACACTGAAGGATTCAGTCGTCAAGGCCGCCAAGGCATGGTGGTGCTCGCGCTTGCCTACCCGCGAGTCGCTCGTCGTCGCGGCGCTGCTCGCCGTGATCTTCGAAGCCTGCTATCTCGCTGCATTCTTCGTGCGCGCCGAGTTGCTGCTCCGGCCCTCCGACGCCGAGTTGATTTTCAAGACCGTCTGGCTCGTCGTCGGCACCAAGCTCCTGATCTTCTATTGGCGCGGACTAGCCCATCGCCCGTGGCGCAATGCCCGCTTCGGAGATCTCAACAAACTCCTGCGGGCCACGACCGCGGCCCTGCTGGTGTTCATCGCCGTCAATTACTTCGGCACCCTCTCTGAGTTCTGGACGCCCATTCCTCGATCGGTGCTGCTGCTGGACTGGGCCTTCACGATCCTCGGCGTCGGTGGCATGCAGGCGATTGCGCGCAGCATGTACGAAGAGATCGTGCCGAGCACGAGAGTAGGTAAAGACCGCAACGCGCTCTTGATCGACGCCTCGCCAGAAGGCCGCGCCCTCGCCACATCACTGCCCGAGATTCACGGCCAACGCTACTTCGTCGCCGGGCTCCTCGACGATAACCCCGAGCACTACGGCGAGCGGGTAGGCCATGCGCGGGTCCTCGGCCCCGTGGCAATGGCGCCGGCGTGCGCCGAAAGGCTCCGGGCCAAGCAGATCGTCGTTCTGCAGGGCTCGATTTACGGCTCCCGGCTCCGGGCGCTGTGCGATGCGTGCTCGGCCATCGACGTGCAGGTGAGCATCGCGGAGCACTCCTCCAGCAACCATGCTCCCCTGGGGATCAAGCAGGACACGGCGCGTCAGCTCGCGGTGCGCGGTATCGAGCTTCGCGACCTCTTGTCGCGCCCCCAGGCCCAGCTCACCGAAAGAGACGTCAATGTCCTGCCGTTCCTCCAGGGCCGGACCATTCTCGTGACCGGGGCAGGCGGCTCGATCGGCTCCGAGATCTGCCGGCAGTTGGTTCGCTTCACGCCCGCGAAGATCCTGCTCGTGGAACGTTCCGAGATCGCGCTGTTCACGATCCATCGCGAACTTTCCCAGAGCGATTCGCTGGGCGACACCGTCCTGGAGCCCGTCCTCTGCGACATCGCACACGCCGACCGCATCGAGCACGTGTTCGCGGAGCACAAGCCCGCCGTCGTGTTCCACGCCGCGGCCTTCAAGCACGTGCCGTTGATGGAGGCCCATCCGATCGAGGCGATCGAGAACAATGCCCTGGCGACGGCCACGCTGGCCGAAATCGCCGATGCCCACGACGTGGAGGCGTTCGTGGCCTTGTCCACCGACAAGGCCGTCCATCCATCGAGCATCATGGGGGCTTCGAAGCTGGTCGCCGAGCGATTCCTCCAGGCGTTCAACGAAACGTCACACACCCGGTTCGTCGTCGTCCGGTTCGGCAACGTGCTGGGGTCGAGCGGCAGTGCCGTGCCGATCTTTACCGAGCAACTGGCCAATCGGCAGCCGATCACGATCACCCATCCCGAAGTGCGTCGCTTCTTCATGACCATCGACGAGGCGGCACAGCTGGTACTTGTCGCCGGTGCCTTGGGGTCGCGGGGCGGCACATACGTCCTGGAGATGGGCGATCCGCTCGCCATCGTCGATCTCGTGTCGAGCCTGGCGTTCGTCATGCAGGTCCCCGAGAGCGACGTCCGCATCAACTACTGCGGGCTTCGCCCCGGCGAGAAGCTCGATGAGGAACTGTTCTTCGAGGACGAACAGCGGGCGGCCACGTCGCACTCGCTCGTCACCCGCGCCAGCCGTCCCGGGCGGCCGCTCTCCGTCGTGCGGCACTGGCTCGGTGAGCTCAAAAACGCCGTGGCCGGCGGCGACCCGCGGGCCGCCGCCGACACGCTTCTGGAAATCGTTGCTACCGATTGCGCCGATCTCGGCGCCGTCGCCACTGAGCAGCCGGCGGCGGAACACCTGATCGAAAACACCGTCGAGCAGCAGGGATGACGGGCCATCCGGTAACAGGCGCTCGCTCCGGCCTCCCCGCTCGCGTTCCCCTCGTCCGCCCCGACATGCCTGCGATCGAGTCACTCGGTCCGGCAATCGCCCGGGCCGTGGAAAGCGGCATCGTCACGAAGGGAGGCTGCCTGAAGGAGTTCGAGGATGCCGCGGCAGCGCTGATCGGCTGCCGACACGTAGTCGCCGTCTCCAGTTGCACCATCGGACTCACGCTCGTGCTGCGATCGCTCGCCGCACGCGGCCGGGAGGCAGAAGGATGTCGCGCGGCGGCCTCCTGTGCCCGCGACGGGCGCCCGATCCCGCCGCTGGAGCCGACCCGGACAGATGTACTCGTGCCGAGCTTCATCTTCTTGGCCGCACCCGCCGCGATCACCTGGGCCGGCCTGCGGCCCGTGTTCGTCGAAGTCTCCGCCGACGACTACACCGCCTCCGCCGCCGCCGTCGCGGCGGCCGTCACCGATCGCACCGCGGCGATCATGGCTTGCCACACTTTCGGCTGCCCTTGCGACACCACCGCCCTGCAGCAGATAGCCGATCAGGCGGGCGTGCCGTTGATCGTGGATGCGGCACACGGGCTCGGATCCCAACGTGCGGGCCGGCAGGTGGGAGCGGAAGGACTCGCGCAGGTGTTCAGCCTCTCGCCCACGAAGCTGGTCGTGGCCGGCGAGGGCGGTCTCGTGGCCACCTCTTGCGACTGCCTGGCAAACCTCGTCCGCATGGGTCGTGAATACGGCAACGACGGCCATTATGGCTGCTGGCTCCCCGGCACGAACGGGCGGATGCCCGAATTGTCGGCCATACTTGGCCTCGCATCCCTTCGGCGACTGGACGAGGTGGCGGCCCGCAGGGCGGCGGCCGCGTGGGCCTATACGACCGCACTTTCCGGCACCCCCGGGCTCTCTTTCCAGCACATTCCGGAGGAATGCACGACCAGCTGGAAGGACTTTACGATCGGCATCGACTCCGACGCATTCGGCATGTCGCGTGCCGCCCTGCAGCAGCAACTCGCTTCGAGCGGCATCGAAACCCGCGCCTATTACTCACCGCCGTGCCACCGCATGGAGGCGTTTCGCGAGTTCCTTCCGTCGGAGGCGGAACTGCCGGTAACCGACCGGCTTGCCGACACGCTCCTCGCCCTGCCGATGGGCGTCCATGTCACGCCTGATGTCGCAAATGCGATCGCCGACCGCATTCGTGCGGCCTGCCCAGTGCCGGGGGTGGCGTGATGCCAAGCGCCGAGCTCGCGGCAGACATGTTTCCGTCGCTCGACTCGATCGAGTTGATTCTCTGGCCGGCGGCTGCCCTGTTGATCTTCGTGATCACGGCCGTGCTGGCGGACGTGATGATCCTGCTGGCCGCCCGCTGGCGGCTCGTGGATCTCCCCAACCGCCGCAGCGCCCACTCGCTGCCCACTGCCCGCGGCGGCGGGCTGGCCATCGTCTCCACATTCGCCCTCGGTGCCATGGTGGTGGCCATTCGCTGGCCGACGGCGGCGGTGCCGGTGCTCGCCGGCGCACTTCTGCCCTGCCTCATAATCGGCGCCGTCGGGTTTGTGGACGACATCCGACCGCTGCGGGCGTCGCTGCGGCTGTTCATTCAAATTGCAATCGCGGCCATCATCACCGGCCTGCTGGGCCCGATCGACGCGATCGCGGTTCCCGGGCTGCCCCGTCTGGAGCTCGGCAGGTTTGCCTGGCCGTTCACGGTCGTGTGGATCGTGGGGATGACCAATGCCTTCAATTTCATGGACGGCTCTGACGGCATGGCCGGGCTGGGCGCGGTCATCGTGGCCCTGTGCATTGGGCTGCTCGGACTGCAGCTGCAGGCACATGTCCCAATGCTGCTCGCCGTTTTTCTGGCCGCGGCGGCCGCCGGGTTCCTGGTCTTTAACTGGCCGCCCGCCCGAATCTTCATGGGCGACGTAGGAAGCGGCTTCATCGGGACATTTCTTGGCGCGCTGCCGCTGCTATTCCCTCGCGACACGCGGCCGCTGGTCTTTCTGCCGATCGTTCTCTGCCTGTGGCCCTACGTGTATGACCCGTTCCTTTCGGTCCTCCGGCGGATCGCGAACAAAAAGAATCCGTTCGTGCCCCATCGCGAGTTTCTGTTTCATCGCCTGATCCGCAGCGGGGCTTCACACTCCCAAACTGCCATTCTCTACGGCCTGATGGCCGCGGTGGGCGGCCTGGCCGGAATGCTCATGATCACTGAAGACGTTCCAGGCATGATCCGGTCGGCGATGCCGTTGGCAATCGTGGCGGCTGCGGCCGGCCTCACCTGGGGCATCGAGCGCCGCTGCAGCGCCTTGGAGCTCGTACCCGCGGAAAGAGGCCATGCGCCGAAGCCACGGTGACATGCAAAGCGCAACGCCTGCTCTCAGATGATGCCAGAGCGCGGCGCTGGGCGGCGGTTGCGGCAGTTGCGAAGCCGCGAGCGTTTGGCATCTTCGTAACGCTCCGCTGACACCGTCATGCCCCTCTACGCCCGCGTCCTGAAGCGCGGCTGCGATCTCATCGCCGCGGCGGTCCTGCTCGTCGTGCTCCTGCCGGTGATGGCGACCGTCGCCCTGGCCGTGTGGCTCGTCCTCGGGCGGCCGATCTTCTACCGCGACGAGCGGGCCGGCCTTCATGGCCGCCCTATCCGACTGACGAAGTTCCGCTCGATGCGGCACGGCCCGGAGCCCGACGCCGTCCGCCTCGGCCGCTTCGGCCGCTTTCTCCGCCGCACGAGCCTCGACGAATTGCCGCAGCTTTTCAGCGTGCTTACGGGCGACATGAGCCTCGTCGGCCCCCGGCCGCTGCCGCTCCGCTACGTTTCCCGGTATTCCCCCCGCCAGGCCACCCGGCTCGCCGTCCGCCCGGGGCTGACCGGCTGGGCCCAGATCCACGGCCGCAACGCCGTAGACTGGCCGGAACGGCTGGAACTCGACGCTCGCTACGTCGAAATGCTCTCCCGCCCCACGGCCCCGCTGACCGATCTCTGGATCGTCGGCGTGACGGCGTTTCAAGTAGTCTTTCAGGGCCTCACCGGCCGCGGGATTTCCGGATCCGGCAGCGTCACGATGCACGAGTTCAATCCATGAGTCCTTCGCCTGCTTCCGTGCCGGAGGCCATCGCCACCGCGATCCGCACCGTGCTCCACGACACGGGTCGCGACGCCAAGGCCATCGAGCCTACGATGCTGCTGGCCGCCGACCTCGGCCTCGACTCCCTCGACCTTGCCCAAACGATCGTCTTGCTGGAGCGCAGCCTCGGCGTCGATCCGTTCCGTCAGGCCCCGCCCTCCGGCGGCCGCCCCGCCATCCGCACCGTCGCCGACCTGATCTCCATCTACACTTCTCTCTCCTCCTCCCCCTCTCCCTCTGGGAGAGGGCCGGGGTGAGGGTGCCCTGAACCTCCCACGACCCTCCACCCCATGACCACCGCCCCCACAATCCCCGACGCCTCCGTCGAAGACCGTCTCGCCTTCGCGATCACCGAGATCGCCCGCCAGTCTCCCGACCGTGCGGCGATCATCGCCGGCGCCGGCTCACCGAGCCGCCGCGTCATCGACTATTCCACCCTCGCCGCGGCCATCGAAAAACTCGAAGCCGCCCTCGACGCCCACCGCCCTGCGGGCGTGGTCGCCCGCGCCACTCGCGCCGAATCGCTCGTGGCCATCGCCGCCGCCTGCGGCCGGCAGCACGTGCCCGTGGCCTTCCTCGCCGAAGACTCGCGCGACCTCGTCGGCGAGCTCCGCGACTGGATCAGTCTCGACGACTCGCTGGCCCTCCCCGAATCGGCGGCCAACGGCCCGCAGCGCGAGTTTAGCGCGATTCCGCCCCAGGTGGTCGTGGCGACCTCCGGCACGAGCGGCCCGCCGAAGCTCGTCCAGCATTCCTGGGATTCGGTGCTCGCCGCGGCTCGGCTCGCCGAGCAGTGGCACGGCCTGGCGTGGCTGCTCGTCTACGACGCCACCCGTTGGGCGGGCATCCAGGTCTGGGCCCAGGCCCTGCTCACCGGCGGCACGCTCGTCGTCCCCGCCTCACGTGATCCCGACGTCGTCGCCGCGGCGCTTGTGGCCGAGAAGGTGGCGATCCTTCCGGCCACTCCCACGCTCCTGCGGCGGCTGATGACATCGGCCGATCGTGCCACGCTCGCCCAGGCCGCGCCGCAGCGGATCACGCTCGGCGGTGAGGCGGCCGACGGCCCGCTTCTGGAGCATGCGAAGAGCGTGTTTCCGCAGGCGAAGATCACGCAGGTGTATGCGACCACGGAGCTCGGCGAGGTGTTTCGGGTTCCGGACGGCCGGCCCGGCTTCCCTGCCGCCTGGCTCGGCAAATCGCTCCCTGGCGGCGTACGGCTCTCGACCCGCCGCGACGGCGAGCTGCTCGTGCAGCTCTCGCGTGACACGGCCGAGGTGGGCACGGGCGATCTGGTGGAGCGGCGTGGCGACCGCTTCGAGTTCACGGGCCGCCGCAGCGACGTGATCGTGGTGGGCGGCGCGAAGGTGTTTCCGAAGCGGGTGGAAGAGATCCTCCGCCGCGTCCCGGGCATCGCCGAGGCCCGTGTCTATGGGCTGCCGAGCGCGATCACAGGCGAGCTCGTGGCCGCGGAGATCGTCCTCGCCGACCCGCTGCCTGAAGCGACTTCCCCCGACCAAGTCCGCACGGCCGCGCTGGCGATGTGCCGCGAATCGCTCGAAGCCCACAGCGTTCCCCGCGTCCTCGACATCGTGAAGCAGATCGCCACCACCGCCGCCGGCAAAACCCCCCGCCGCCCCCTGTAGCGGCGGCCTCCCACCGTCGTTGAATGCTGCACCACCCCAGGCATTCCATTGTTGCTTGGAAGCCCGAAGCGCGAGCTGAGGGAATACGCATCGATCGACCGAAAGCCTCTCCGCTTCCACTCGGCTCTCAATCGCTTCGCCTGTAGGGCCGGTCTCCGACCGTCGTTTCCGTGCTCCCTGTGATCTCCCTCATCTCCGGCGGCTCGCGAGGCCTTGGCCTGTCGATCGTCGAACGGCTCCTGGCCCGGGGCGACCGCGTGGCCACGTTCTCGCGCTCGGGCTCGCCTGCGCTTGCCGCCCTCGCCGCCGGCCATCCGGATCAACTGCTCGCCGAGTCGCTCGACGGCTGCGACACCGCCGCCGTAATCGGCTTCGTCGGCCGTGTTGTCGATCGCTTCGGCGGTCTCGACCACTGCATCGCCAATGCGGCGATTGCCCACGAGGGCGTGCTGGCGACGATGCGCGACGACGAGATCGACGCCCTGCTGACCGTGAACGTAAAAGCCTCGATCGTGCTCGTCCGCGAGTGCGTCCGCCACATGCTCGTCTTGCCCGCGCGCCGCTCCCCCACCATCACCCTCATCTCCTCGATCGTCGCCTCGCGTGGCTCCCCCGGCCTCTCGGTCTACGCCGCCACGAAGGCCGCCTTGGAGGGCTTCGCCCGCAGCCTGGCCCGCGAGCTGGGCCCTCGCGGCATCCGCGTAAACGCCGTCGCCCCCGGCTTTCTGGAAACTGACCTCTCCGCAACGCTCTCGGCCGACAACCGAACTCGCATCGCCCGTCGCACAGCCCTGGGCCGGCTCGGCCTCCCGGCCGACGTCGTGGGCGCCATCGACTTCCTCACCACTCCCGCCGCCGGCTTCATCACCGGCCAAGTGCTCACGATCGACGGCGGCAGCTGATCCGGATTTCAGAGATCAGTAAACCTCGTCGTGGGAGCCCACGGTCAGGAGCACAATCGTTTCCGCATAAAGCCCGGCAATCTCTTTGGGTTGCCCCACCTCAAACACGATTCTCAGGCTGTAATTCACGCTACACGACCAGCACCCGCTGAGATCGCCTCTCAACCGATGCGATCGCAACGGGGGCGCAAACATGTCGGATCGAAGAATAGCTATCGTCTGCAGAATCTGGTCGGCCAGCGCTGCGTCTCGCTTGGCAGCTCGTTTTGCGGCCCGCCGAAAACCGCTCGTAACGTAAATGTGACGGACCGTGCTGCCCCCCGCCATCATTTCCGCAAATCCCGTGCGAGATCATCGATGTCGAGAAGCGTTGCCCTTCCTTGAGCCATCTCGTTCCGCCCCTCCACAACATCTGAAACGATCTGACGTCGCCCTTGCTCCGCAAGCCGTCGCTGTAGCAAGTTCATCAGTTCTTTCTGGTCATCGGCGCACAGGCTATCCACGGCCTCAACGACTTCGTCGAATGGCATCTTGCGGATCATGCTTTCCTCCATTCTTCGCAATGGGGTTACGTACAGGCTTGCGAGTTCTATTCATATCCTTGCCTTTCAGTCTACACGCCCTGGCGAAGTGGTCCCCCGACTCACGGTCACGACAATCCCAGCCGCGCGGGCAAGCCGATCCAGCACCTCCGACGACAAGCTCCGTTGCCCCTCGAGAAAATCGCAAAGCGATTCCGTCTCCAGTCCAGACTCGCGGGCGAGCTCTCGAAGGGGGCGGTGGCTCGCATGAATGGCCTGCCGCAAATGCCCGGAAAGCGTGTCTTCTGCAGCTGCATCCTGCAGCCTTTCGTGCTGGAGGTGAAGCGACTCGAGTTCGCCCGCGATCGTGTCGCGATCTTGCCTGACGCGCAGAACAAGTTTAGGCGAAACCCCATTCGGATTCATGGCTGCTGCCGTCTTGCACGACGGCCCTCGTAAGCGGTAATCGGAAAAATGACCGTCTTATCAACATACTCGTACACGCGCAACACATACCGGCGGCGGACGCTTCGCTCCATCGGCCACTTCCCCATTCCCCTCTCCCTCTGGGAGAGGGTGGCCGAAGGCCGGGTGAGGGTGCCCACCCCGCCCCGCGCGCCGCCCTCGAACGCATCGCCCGTCGCACGGCCCTCGGCCGGCTCGGCCTCCCGGCCGACGTCGTGGGCGCCATCGACTTCCTCACCACTCCCGCCGCCGCCTTCATCACCGGCCAAGTGCTCACGATCGACGGCGGCAGCTGATCATCCCGTCGCCGGCAGCACATGCCGGCCATCGGCTGCCTTCAGCAGGTGGCAGCCAGCAGACTATCCATGTCGCTCTACGGGTTCGCGAGTCTGCGGCAAGGCTTCGCTCGCCGCTTTTGGGTGCCATACGGGTCGGCCCTCTCGGGCCTGCCGCTGCCGGGCATCCTCCGCAATCCGATGGATATCACCATCGAATCGCTTTGCGATCTCGCGTCGGACCTCGTGAAGTTCTTCAATAATCGGATCAAGTCGCTGACGCATCGCCATACTCCTCAAGCATATCCTTCGGTGTGCATATCACAGGAAATGGAAGAGCGAAATCGTCAAGGGTGCGAAACACGCGAGGCAGGATCATGGGGTTCGCTATGTGCGAGCAGTTCCACGTCAAAAGGTAGTCTACGCGGCTCACTGCGGCTGAGGCAATGTGGAGGGCATCGGCGGCAGCTGATCAACCCGCGGCCTGCAGCACCGACTTTTGAACGGTATCGGGCACGTCGATGGCGATAAACCATTCGGCCGGATAGAGATAGTCCTCGCCGGTCTCGTCGATGATGCGAATATCACCAACATCAGCCGCGTCGCGATCTGCGATCACCGCATAAATCTTGTTGCGGTGCAACGACGTCTCGTACCCGGCATTCGCCACGCACACCACGAATCGCTCTGCAGGTCGTGTACCCATCACAAATACCTCTTGAGTTTGATTTCGACCCGTCCGATTCCGTGCGACACGCTGCAAAGGCAGCTCGGAAGATTCCCCAAATACCTTACGCCCCGCGGGATGCCGCGCTGCCCAGATCCTCGAGATCAATGCGTAGTTGCTTTCCGAGGGCGGCCGCATACCGCACAAGCGTTTCAAATGTGATATTGGGCCTTTCGCCTCGCTCGAGTTTGGAAAGCGCTGATCGATCGATCCCGGTCATCCGTTCGAGATCCCCCAGCGTGAAACCCTGCTCACGTCGGGCGTCCCGCAGGGCGGCGCAAACAGCCTTCACAGCTCGGGCCTCGGCCAACAACTGCTTGGCTCGCGATCGAATCGAATCGAGTTCGCCTGCAATCGATTCGCGGAGGTGTTTTGCGGTCCGGGCCTCGTCCGCCGACAACGCCGACTTCCGCGTCACTCGTTCGATTCGTCGCGCCATGTCACTCCTCCAAGTCATAAGCCGTTATCGGATACACGGTCGTGGGGTCGATTTCGTCGAACACCACGATGAGGCCCCGTCCGGCCGAGGTTTGGCCGATGGCGATCTTCCTGCCCGTCGATCGGCTTATGTCCAGGCATAATGGCTGCGCCAAGATTTCTTCTACTTCGCCGCATGTCACGCCGTGCTCGGCGATGTGCTGCACGTTACCGGCCGGATCGTTCTCGAGATCCCAAATGACGTGCAGCGGCGGCAAAGAGATCATGGAATTATAATTCCACTACCGGGACAGGCGAGAGAATATACGCCTGTATACATCCTGCCCCCGCAGACCGCAATGACTGGCGTCGTCGCCCGCCCCAGCCCTCCTCGATTTTCCTCGCCGATTCCCGACTATTGCGGCATCGCCCGCGAGGGCCTATCGCCTTCTTGTAGCGGCGGTCTCTGACCGTCGTGCCTCCCCGGCCCTGGCCCGGCCTGCCGGCTGCCCTGGTGAGCACCGTCAAGCTCCTCACCACCCGCGCCGTCGCCTTTATCACCAGCCCGTTCCTGGCGATCGCCCGCGGCCATTCCCGCCCCCCGGAAATTTCCGCCCCACACAAGATGCTCACGAAAAAAACAGGTACACTCTCCTTTGGCGGGGCGGAAACCAGCGGCAGTTGATTGGTGCCGCAGGTATGCCGCCACCCAAGGGAACGGAGTGCAACACGCCCCGCCCCCTCTTTAGATGGATGCCACTAGCCGACGCGCCGCCCTCCGAACGCTGCCGCCCGACTGCAAGCGGATCCTCATCGTCGGGGCTGGCGGGTTCGGCCGCGAGGTGCTTCAGTGGGCACGCGACGCCTGGCCAGAGGCTGGTGACCGGATCGCGGGCTTTCTTTCGGCCGACGCCCATGCCCTCGAAGGACTCGACTGCGACCATAACGTGCTGGGATCGCCCGACGGCTTCCAGCCGGCCCCGGGCGACCGGCTTCTGCTCGCGATCGGCATCCCGTACGTCCGCCGACGGGTCACCGAATCACTCCTCGACCGTGGTGCCCAGTTCCTCACGCTCATCCACCCGACGGCGATCGTCGCGGCCTCTGCGAGCATCGGCCCGGGCTCGATCCTCTGTCCCTACTCGATCGCCAGTGATTCCTGCCGGCTCGGCCGGTTCGTGGTCATGAACTACCACAGCTCCCTCGGCCACGACGCGACCGCAGGTGACTTTTCCGTGCTTTCCCCCTATGCCACGCTCGGCGGCAACGCCCATGTCGAAGACGACGTGTTTCTCGGGCTGCACGCGTCAGTCGGCCCGGGCAAGACGGTCGGGGCCCGCAGCAAGGTGAGCGCCAACTCCTGCGTCCTAACGTCGGCCCCGGCCGAATCGATCATTTACGGGGTTCCCGGACGGATCGCGCGCCGCGTGGAACCCGCAACGACGGTGCAGCGAGGATGAAAGAGATCGAACGCTTCTCGAATAAGCGCGAACGGAGTGATCAGTCATCCATGAAAGTCGTCATTCTCTGCGGCGGAAAAGGTACGCGGCTTCGCGAGGAGACGGAGTTTCGCCCCAAGCCGATGGTGCCGATCGGCGACCGGCCGATCCTTTGGCACATTATGAAGATTTACGCCGCGCACGGCTTCAAGGACTTCGTGCTGTGTCTCGGGTACAAGGGCGAGATGATCAAGGAGTATTTCCGCAACTATCGATGGAACACGTGCGACGTCACGCTCACCCTCGGCCGCGACGCCGATCCCCGATTTCACGGACATCACGACGAGGAGGACTGGTCGATTACGCTCGCAGACACGGGCCAAGAATCGATGACGGCGTGGCGCATCAAGTCCATCGCCCGCTATCTGGGCGATGACCGGCGGTTTCTGCTGACGTACGGCGACGGCGTGGGCGACGTGCCGATTCGCGAGGTCGTGGAAGCACACGAAGCCTCTGGCAAAACCTGTACGCTGACGGCCGTACATCCTCCGGGACGCTTCGGCGAGCTCTCGCTGCACGGCGGCGATGTAAACGGCTTCAATGAGAAGCCGCAGGCTGAGGGCGGCTACATCAACGGCGGATTCATGGTCTGCGAGCGTAGCCTGATCAATGAGCTGCCCGACGACCCCGGCGTGATGCTCGAGCAGGGCCCGCTCCAGAAACTTGCCATTCGCGGGCAACTCGGCGCTTTCCGCCACGACGGATTCTGGCAGCCGATGGACACCTTTCAGGAGTTCAAGCTGCTAAACGCCCTGTGGGATTCCGGCAAGGCTCCATGGAAGGTCTGGTGACGCGATGACCACGGCATTTGGCGGCGCCTTCGCCGGCCGACGCGTCTTGTTGACCGGCCACACCGGTTTCAAGGGCGCTTGGCTATCGGAATGGCTCCTCGGGCTCGGCGCCGACGTCACTGGCTTCGCACTTGCGCCGCCGACCGATCCGGCCCTCTTCGACCAGCTCGGCCTCGCCCGCCGGCTGCGGCACATTCAGTCCGACGTCCGCGACGCCGCGAAGGTCGCGCACACGGTGAGCGAAAGCCGTCCAGACTTCATCTTCCATCTGGCGGCGCAGTCACTCGTACGGGAGTCGTACGCCCAACCCATCGAGACCTTTGCAACCAACGTGATGGGGACGATCAACGTCCTCGAGGCGGCCCGGACCCTCGACCGGCCGTGCGTCGTGATCGTCGTCACCACCGACAAGTGCTATCTGAATCGGGAGTGGCACTACGGCTACCGTGAGGACGACCCGCTCGGTGGGCGTGATCCCTACAGCGCCAGCAAGGCCGCTGCCGAGATCACGACGGCGGCGTGGCGGTCGAGTTTCTTTGGCAAGTCGCCTGTGCGCATCGCCAGCGGCCGGGCAGGAAACGTGATCGGCGGGGGGGATTGGGCCCGGGACCGAATCGTGCCCGACTGCATCCGGGCCCTTTCAGCGGGCCGCCCGATTCCCGTGCGGAACAGGCTCGCCACCCGGCCCTGGCAGCACGTGCTCGAGCCGCTCGCCGGTTATCTCTGGCTGGCGGCTTCGCTCGCTTCGTCTCCCGCCCAGCGGCACGACGACGACACTTCGTTGGAGTCGGGCTTCAACTTCGGGCCGGATTCCGACTCAAACCGCAACGTGGGCGAATTGGTCGGCCGCATCCTGGACCACTGGCCCGGTGAGTGGTCCAACGCTTCCGACGGCAGCGCGCCGCATGAGGCGCGATTTCTGCACCTGTCGACGGACAAGGCGGCGAGACTCCTCCGCTGGCGGCCCGTTTGGGCGTTCGATCGCACGATCGCCGAGACGGTCGCGTGGTACCGAGATACAGTCAACGCCGAGGTCAACGCGATCGCCGAGCTCACGCGAAGCCAAATCGCACGCTATTCCTCCGACGCGGCGGCAGCCGGTCTTCCTTGGGCAACACCATCGCATGAGTGACACCAGCCACGATCTCCCGACGCTGCGGGGCGAAATCCTCCGGCTCGTGCGCGAGTATTCGCGTCAGGCGCACACCGCGAATCGGCCGGGCGACGACCCGTCGAAGGCACCGTTTCGCCCGGACGCGCCGAACGTGCCCTACGCAGGCCGCGTTTTCACGGAGGATGAGGTCGAGGCTGCCGTCGCGTCCACGCTCGACTTCTGGCTCACGCTCGGGCCGGAGGGGGAAGCTTTCGAGAAGGAGTTGGCGGCCTGGCTCGGCGTCCGGCATACGGTGCTCGTCAACTCCGGCTCGTCGGCGAACCTCGTCGCCTTCGCCACGCTGACGTCGCCGAAGATCCCGGCCGACAGGCGGCTGGAGCCGGGCGACGAGGTGATCACGTGCGCTGCGGGCTTCCCCACAACGGTCGCGCCGATCATGCAGCACGGCTGCGTGCCGGTGTTCATCGACAACGACCCGGTCACGGGCAACGCCAGGGTCGAGCAGCTCGACGACGCCTACAAGCCTGGCAAGACGAAGGCCGTGATGATGGCCCACGCGCTTGGTAATCCGTTCGACCTGCGATCGGTGCTCGACTTCTGCCGCCGGCACGATCTCTGGCTGATCGAGGACAACTGCGACGCGCTCGGATCGACTTACACGATGCCGACCGCCGACGGACCGGTCACGAAGCCAACCGGCGCCTGGGGCGATCTCTCAACGCAGTCCTTCTATCCGCCGCACCATCTGACGCTCGGCGAGGGAGGCGCGGTGAACGTCGTTTCCAAGGCGCCGCTCCGCGTGATCGTCGAGAGCTTCCGCGACTGGGGCCGCGACTGCTGGTGCCCGAGCGGAAAAGACAACACCTGCAACAAGCGGTTCGGCTGGCAGCTTGGCGCCCTCCCGGAGGGCTACGACCACAAATACATCTACAGCCACCTCGGCTACAACCTGAAGCCGCTGGATCCGCAGGCGGCGATCGGCCGGGCGCAATTGAAGAAACTGCCGGCTTTCGTCGAGGCCCGCCGGCGGAACTGGCAGAAGCTGCGTTTTGCGTTGGACGACCTGCAGGATGTGTTCGAGTTCTCGCTACCGACGCATGCGACAGGCTGGTCAGACGGCGAGTTTTCTTGGGATTCATCCGGCTGCCGTGTGGATCCATCCTGGTTTGGCTTCATGCTGCTCGTTCGCGAGTCGGCACCGTTCACGCGAACCGATGTCGCGCGGCACCTTGATTCGCGTGGCATCGGCAACCGCATGCTCTTCGGCGGGAATCTGGTTCGGCAGCCGGTGTTTCATGAACTCGCCCGTCGGCGGCCGGGTGGGTTTCGCTGCGTGGGATCACTGCATGGTGCCGACGCCATCATGAATCGCGCGCTCTTCGTCGGCGTGTATCCGGGGCTCAACGACGGTCAGTTCAACCACGGGGTCGATGTGCTGCGTCGTTTCGCAAGGGACTGCCCTTGCGGGTGAAGAGTTGGCCGCATTCTGCAACCCTGATGCCACCCGACGCGCGGCATTGGGTTGCCGCGATCGGGAATTTACATCGGCATGCCCCCGGACCCCGGACACTCGATGATTCACAGTGACGCGACTTTTCGGCTATACCTTGAAACGGCACTGCCTTTCATTGCCGCATTAAACTGCGCATGAAGTTTTTTGTGACCGGGGGAACAGGTTTCATCGGCGGTCATTTCCTGCGCGCTGCACTTGGGGCTGGGCACGAAGTCTTAGCATCGCGTCGGCCGGGCTCGGTTTGTAAGATTCCGCTTCAAGTTGAACCCAGCTGGGTAGATTGCGATTTGGGTGATTTGGCAGGCCATGCACAACGCCAGTTCCGAGGCTGCAATGCACTTATTCATTTTGCGGCCGCCGGCGTGCAGTTCGGCTCAGCCCAAGAGACTTCGTGGCAGGAAATGTTCACAGTCAACGTGATGCAGTCCCTGACCGTATGGCAAACAGCGATTGACGCTGGCGTGCAGCGGCTGGTGATCTGTGGGTCATGCTTTGAGTACGGGGCGAGCGGCTTGCGGTTTGGATCGATTCCGATCATCGCCCCACTGGAACCCACAAACGCATATGCGGCATCCAAGGCAGCCGCGACGATGGCTGCCGTTGCTTTAGCCCGCGAGAAAAAGGCGGAGTGCGCTTTACTCCGGCCATTCCACGTCTTCGGCGAAGGTGAAGCCGCCACGCGTTTCTGGCCGGCCCTTCGTGAGGCTGCAATGACGGGGCGGGATTTCGCGATGTCCGCGGGCGAGCAAGTGCGGGATTTCGTGCCGGTGGAAAAGGTTGCGGAGGCATTCCTTCACACCGCGGTTCACGTTCGGTTAACGCCCGGTGTTCCGAAAATTCGCAACCTTGGGTCTGGTCGTGCACAAACACTTTTGCAATTCGCTCAGGAATGGTGGCGCAAGTGGGAGGCCAAGGGAAACTTACTTGTCGGCGAGTTGCCTTATCGCCCGAACGAGGTCATGCGGTACGTACCACAGCTGCAGGAGACCGGCTGAGCACGTGTGTCTTCGGCAAACATCGACGCCTTGACGAGCTCGCCGAATCGACAAATGATATCGCGGCTGGCCATTGCCGTGCCTACGTATGACCGCAACGCCCGTCTCGCCGAGACGCTGCGGTCGCTGCTGCCGCAACTTCGGCTGCGCGGCACACCGGTCTCTATCCTCGACAACCACAGCCCGACGCCCGTAGCGGATACTCTTGCCGGGCTCGAAGGCTTGGTGTCGTGTCGCGAACTCGTCACGATTCACCGGAATGTGGCAAACATCGGTCTTTCCGCCAACGTCCTTC
>JBIJCJ010000229.1:0-5081 GCA_044344765.1 Pirellulales bacterium
AGCCGTCGTCCGGCAGCAGGGCGATGACGATCGTGTCGGCGTACTCGGGGTTCCGCCGCAGGTTCTGGCAGATCTGCTGGGCGTCGATCCGGCCGATCGAGTAGTCCACCACGATGCAGTCGGGATGGAAGCTCTCCGCCTGGATGCCGGCCTCGAAGCCGCTGGCGGCGACCTGGATCTTGAACGACCGCTCGAGGGGCAGGTGCCGCTTGAGGTTCTCGATCAGGACCTGGTCCTGGCCGACGAGCAGCACCTTCGCCATCGCCTCATCCTCGAGGTCGCCCAGCGGCATGCCGTGCTCCTTGAGGAACTTGATCAGGTATTCCCGCGGGATGCGCCGGTCCTGGCTTCCCGGGATGCGGTAGCCCTTGAGGCGACCGGAATCGAACCATTTGCTCACCGTGCGGGGAGCGACTTTACAGATTTTGGCGACCTGGCCCGTCGTGAAAACCTTCATCTCGTGGACTCCATGTGGATCATTCGTGTCCGGAAACGTTCTGGCCAGTCCGCAACCCTTCCGAGTCCCGGAACACAGCCCCCCCGACGCGGATGCGATGGCGTGGGGACGTCCGCGTCGTCGTGCCCCACGCTGGCCGGCCCACGGGCGCGGAGGGGGGCTCGAGAAAAGACGACCGCCACCGGGACGCGGCACCAGGGCCGGCCTCGCGGCGGACATCACGACTCGCAGGTATCCCCCCCTGCGCCACGCCCCGGTCGTCCGCGGGATCGCTCCCGGACACGTCCGTGGCATGGCCGTCCAGGAGGGTAGATCGAAAGATTGCGTCGTGAGACTTGAGCCGTTCTTCCCGAAGGGAGCGGTGGCGCCGCATGCCCCGCCTGTGCCGAATGTCCGCCGCGGGGCTGTGGTGGCCGGGGTTTTTGAGCGGGAATTCCCGGGCCGGTCAGGCGGCCTTCGCCGCCGCGGCCGTGGACTCGAACCGCACGCTGACCCGCTTCGAGACTCCCGACTCCTCCATCGTCACGCCATACAGCGTGGTCGCGGCCGCCATCGTCTTCTTCGAATGCGTGACCACGATGCACTGGGTCGAGGCCAGGAAGTCGCGGAGCACGTTCACGAACCGGTCGACGTTCGCCTCGTCGAGCGCGGCGTCAACCTCGTCGAGGACGCAGAAGGGGCTGGGGCGGGAGCGGAAGATCGCCAGCAGCAGGGCCACGCAGGTCATCGTCTTTTCGCCGCCCGACAGGAGCGAGATGCTGCGCGGCTCCTTCCCCGGGGGCCGGGCGACGATCTCGACCGCCGTCTCCAGCAGATCGACGCCCGGCTCGAGGACGATGTCGGCCTGACCGCCGCCGAACACCCGCTCGAAGAGCTCGCGAAAGTGACCGCGGACGGTCTCGATCGTCTCGCCCAGCCGCCGCCGGCTCTCCTCGTCGATTTTGGCGATCAGCTGCTCGATCGCCTCCTTGGCGGAGGTCACGTCGGTGAGCTGCGCCTCCAGGCCCGCCAGGCGAGCGGCCAGTTCCTCGGCCTCGGCCAGGGCCTCCATGTTCACCGACGTCATCGACGCCACCTTGCGGCGGAGCTGCTCGATCTCGGCCTCGAGCTCCCCGCGATCCGCAGGCAGCTCGATCGGCTCGCCCGTGGTGGTGGCCTCGGGGATCGCCGGCGGCGCGGATTCGAGATCGACGTCGTACTCGTCGCGGATCCGTTCCAAGATCCGGGCGCGGCGATGGCGGGCCTCGCCCGCCTCGAGCTCGCGGGCATGCGCCTCGGCTGCGAGCTGCACGGCATCGGCGCGGGCCTCCTCGAGGTCGGCCGCCGTCGCCCGCCGCCGGGCGTCGGTGGCGGCCACGTCCGCGACGGCCGCGGCGAGGGTGGTGGCGGCCTGCTCGGCGGCCAGCGTCGCCTCGGCCTGCTCGGCACCGGCGGCGAGCTCGTCGAGCCGCTGGGCTTCGAGCCGGGCGGCGGCGGTGCGTTCTCGGGCTTCCGCGGCGGCGATCTCGCGGTGACAGGCCTCCGCGGCCGACCGTGCGACGGCGACGGAGTCGCGGCCGCGGGCGAGTTTCTCGGTGACGGTCGCCTGCTCGATCCGCAGGGACTGGATCTCGTCGATGGCGGCGCCGCGGCTGCGTTCACATCCCGCGACGGCCGCCTGCGCCGCCTCCAGTTCGCGGGTCGCGGCTGTCTCCGCGGTGGCCGCAGCCGCAGCGTCATCCGCCGCGGCGTGTTCCGCGGCGACCGCCGTCGCAGCCCGCTCCTCGGCCGCGCGGAGATCACGTTCGGCGGCGGTGATCAGGCTTTCGGCGGCGCGGCGCTCCCGATCCAGCCGCTCGAGCTCGGCCCGCGAGGCGGCGTGCTCGTCGGCCGCCTGCTGGCGGCGGAGGCGGGCCTGACGGAGCCGTTCGTTGAGGTCGGCAGCCTCCGCCTGAAGGGTGGCGATCGTGTCCGCGGCCGTCGCCGTCACCCGCTCCAGTTCTTCGTGGCGGCGTTCGAGGGCCCGCAGTTCGCTGCGCCTGGCCACCAGGCCGGCGGCCGCCGCGGGCGTGCCGATTTCGAAGCTGCCGGCGGCCGACAGGCAGCGGCCGTCGCGGGTCATGAACCACGTGCCCGCCGGCGCCGTCGCGAGCAGCGGCGCCGCGTGCTCGACGCGTTCCACGACCCAGACGTGCCCGAGTAGTTTTTCGAGCAGGGCCGGAGCGGCGGTCGGCCGGGGCTCGGCCGGGGCATCGGCAGCCACGAGGCGGTCAAGACGGCCGACGATTCCCGGATGGTCGGGCGGATCGAACGTCTGCCTTGCACTACTGGCGGCTGCAGTGACGAAGCCCACCCGGCCACCGGCGGCGAGGACGGCGGCGGCTCCCTCCGACTCCGCCCAGCCTGCATGCCAATGGAGCAGGTCGGCGAGCGATTCCACGACCAGGCTCTGGCCGGTCCCGCCGAGCGCGATGTCGACCAGCGGTGCCCACTCGACGCTGGCGACCACGAGATCGGCGACGATCCCGGTCAGGCCCGGCACGGCCGGTTCCGCGGCGAGCAGTCGCCGGGCCGCCTCCGAGACGCCGTCCTGTCGCGTGACCAGTTCGCGCAGCAGCGTGCGCCGCTCCCGGCAGGCCTCCAGCCGCGACTTCCAGCCCGCGAGCTCGTGCCATGCGGAGTCGACGGCCTTTTCGTTGTCGCGCAGGGCGGCTTCCAGGGCCTCGAGATCGCGGCCCGCGGCCTCGAGGCCGGAGAGCAGGGAATCGAGGTTGCCTTCCCAGGCGGCCCGCGACTCGGCCAGATGCGTGCCGCGGAGCCGGGCCGCCTCGACGGCCGCCCGCGCGGCCTCCACGGCCTGCCGGGCCTCGGCGGCGCGGCCCGTCGCCCGCTCGCCATCCACCTCGAGCCGAAGTCGCTCGCGCCG
This sequence comes from Pirellulales bacterium, assembly GCA_044344765.1. Taxonomy (GTDB): domain Bacteria; phylum Planctomycetota; class Planctomycetia; order Pirellulales; family UBA1268; genus QWPN01. The sequence continues at coordinate 3,363 of JBIJCJ010000229.1, forward strand.
CCGCTCGTCGACCGCGGCTCCGACGGCAGCGAGCCGGTCGCGGGCGGCCGCGGCATCGTGGTGCGAGCCGGCGATGGCGGCCTCCCGATCGAGCAGCCGCGTCGCCAGCGAATCGACGACTGACTCCAATTGTCGGGCCTCGGCCTCCGCAGCGGTGACCGTTGCCGCGGCCATCCGCGCCGCCTGCCGCGCCGTTCGCAAGGTCCGCTCCGCTTCGGCAACCTCCCTCTCGACGTCGCCGCCGCGGGTCCGCTGCATGACGAGCGTGGCCTCGGCCGCCGCCGCCCGCTGGGTCGCCGCGGCCAAGGTCACGCGTGCGGCCCTGATGCCGGGCTCCGCGGCCGACAGCGCCGCCTCGAGCGCGGCCGCCTCGTCCGCGGCGGCGGCGATCCGCGCCTCGGTCGTCGCGACCGCGGCCCGGGTGGTGGCCGCGGCCTCTTCGACGATTGCCACGGCCGCGTCGACCGCGGCGAGATCCTGCGTCGCCGCGGCGATCCGCAGGGCCCGGAGCCGTTCGGTCATCAGCCGCCAGCGGCGGGCCTTGGCTGCCTGGTGGCGGACCGTTTCCAGGCGGCTGGCAACCTCGCCGACGATGTCCGCCAGACGCTGGCGATTCTGTTCGGCCCGCTCCAGCCGCCGCAGCGACTCGGCACGGCGGGCGCGGAAGCGGGTGATCCCCGCCGCCTCCTCGAACACGGCCCGCCGGTCGCGTCCGGACGCCACGAGCAGGGCGTCGACGCGGCCCTGCTCGATCACGCTGTAGGCCTCCGTCGCCGCCCCGGTGCCCGAGAACAGCTCGCGGATGTCTCGCAGCCGCGACGGCTCGCCGTTGACGAGATACTCGCTCTCGCCGCTGCGGTAGACGCGGCGCATGATCTGCACCTCGGCGGCATCGACCGGCAGGAGCCGGGCCGCGTTGTCGAAGACGAGCGCCACCTCGGCGGCGTTGAGCGGCTTGCGGGCCGTGGAGCCTGCGAAGATGACGTCGGTCATCTCCTTGCCGCGCAGGCTGCGTGGCGACTGCTCGCCGAGCACCCACTTGATGGCATCGACGACGTTCGACTTGCCGGACCCGTTCGGGCCCACGACGACGGTGATGCCGTCCGGAAACTCGAACCGCGTGCGGTCGGCGAAGCTCTTGAAGCCGAAGAGCTCGAGTGCCTTGAGCCTGGTCATGGCGCCTCGTCCGGCCGCGAGGAAGCGGCGGACGGCGCGGTCGGGTCGTCCGCCTCCGGGTCGATGTCACGGTCGCGGCTGGCGGCCTCCTCGTGGATCGACTGCCGGCCGTCGAACTCGTCGGGCAGGGCGTCGAAGGCCAGCCGGCTGCCCAGCGCCCGGCCGGCGCTGGCCTGCTGCAGGAACTGCACGGCGTCGGGATAGGTGCCGCCCAGCTCGAAGATCGTGCGGACCACCGCCTCGACGGACGCGCGGACCTCCGTCTGTTGGTCCGACTGGCCGGGCACGAAGCGGCTGACGATGGCCGTGGCGCCTTCGACGACGACCACGATCGAGCTGCCCGCCTCGGCCCGCAGGCCGTCGGCGAGCGGATGCTCCGTGCCGAAGAGGACGATTTCCGGCCGCGTGCTCCGCGTGGCGTGCACGAGCGGCGGGCCCTTGACGTCGAGCACGTGGAGCGAGCATGCGTCGCCGAGCCGCTCGCCCTTTACCAGCGGCATGTCGCGATCCATCCGCCATAGCGCCCGGAAGGCGCCGTAGCGG
>JBIJCJ010000061.1:0-17604 GCA_044344765.1 Pirellulales bacterium
GGTCTGGAAGACCTTCTCCTCCTCGCCATGCACGCTGTGCATCAGGAACCGGCGCTGCTCGAGGCCCGAGAGCAGGCGATCGAGGCGGCCGCGGTCGAACGTCCCCCCGGCGGACGTCGCGGCCCCTGCGAGGCCGTCGAGGACGCGGGCCTTGTCGCGGGCGGTCTGCAGGCGGCCGAGGAACCACAGGCCGGCGTTCGACAGGCCCTTGTAGTCGAGGTCCACGGGGTTCTGCGTGGCGAGCACGACGCCGAGGCCGTAGGCCCGGGCCTGCTTCATGAGCGTGAGGATCGGCGTCTTGCTCGGCGGGTTGGCGGTGGGCGGCACGTAGCCGAACACCTCGTCCATCAGGAACAGCGCCTTGAGCGACGACGTGCCTCCCTGCGACCGCATCCACGAGACCGTCGCGCCCGCGAGCAGCGTCACGAACGCCATCCGCTGGGCGTCGGCGAGATGGGCGATCGATACGACCGCCACCCGCGGCTTGCCCTCCGGCGTCCACAACAGCCGCCCGACGTCGAGCGGCTCGCCGTCGAGCCAGGCCTCGAAGCCGGGGGCCGCGGCCACGGTGTTGAGCCGGCTGGCGAGCTGGAAACGCTCGCCGGCGGGATAGAAGTTTTCCAGGTCGAGGAAGCCGACCCGCTCGATCGGCGGCGCCGGGATGGCCCGTACGAGCGTGCCGAAGTCGACCTTCTGGCCGCTCTTCCACAGGGCGTCGACGATGGTGGAGAGCAGGACGTGCTCCCGGCTGGTGCCCGGCTCGGCGTCGATGCCGACCAGCGCCAGGATGCCGGAGACGAGCGACTCGATCCGCTCGCGGCGGGCCTCGGGGTCGGCGGCGATCTCGGCCCCGGGCGCATCGAGGCTGCCGAGCATCGCCAGCGGCCGCCCGCTGCGGCTGCCGGGCGTGAACACCGCCATCTCGGCGGCGGCGTGCAGCCGGCGGATGCGGTCGCCGGATTGTCCGCTCGCGGCGAGGCCGTCGGCCCACTTCTTCGCCGTGCGCTCCGCGAGCGCCTCGAGCGTGATCCCCTCGCGCTTGGCGGCGTCGGGCTCGAGCCAGGGGAGGAAGTCGGCCGGAGCGAGGTCGGGGAACGACAAGAGCACGTTGGCCAGGTCGCCCTTGGGGTCGATGACCAGCGTGGGGATGCCGTCGAGGGCCGCCTCCTCGATGAGGCCGATGAGCAGGCCGGTCTTGCCGCTGCCGGTCATGCCGACACACACGGCGTGGGTCGTGAACCGCTTGGCGTCGACGAGCAGCGGCGCCGGGGTCGGCATGCCCGACCGCTCGTCCACCTGCTGTCCGAGATAGAAGACGCCCAGGCCTTCGATCGCGGCGGGCACGCCCGCGGTCTCGGCCTTCTGCGATACGACGCCCTTGTGCGATTTGGCCATCGGAGCCTCCAGGGAACGGGAGCCGCAATGCGGCCCCACGATTCAACGGTGGCGCCGCCGATCGTGCAACTGGGAGCCACCTGGGTCTTCCGTGGGTCGGGGGTGCCCCGCCATGTCTCCGGACGTTCGCTACGGCCCTCCGGGCCTCCGCTCACTGCATGTCCGCTGCGCTCCGGCAGCCGTGCCTGCGCTTGCTTCCATAGCCCGGCGACATGGCGGGGCACCCCCTCCGTGATCAAAACCCTGCGCTGGATCGCAACTGCGCGGGCATGCCGCCGGCGGGCGGGGGCGGTTTCCCACCCCCGCGCCACCGGCGGCCCGATGCGCCGAACGCCTTCGGCCACCGACTGGGGAAGCATGTGACAGGGAAAAAAGGTGACAGTCACCATTTGCCGGTCGCCGCCGCTGCCGGGAAGCCCGAAGCGCAAGCTGAGGGAATACGCGTCGCTTCACCGGAAACACTCCACATTCCCTCGGCTCGCGCCTCGGGCTTCAAGGAACGGGACCGCCAAACCAGACAAACCGGGAAAATGGTTGGGAAAATGGTGACAGTCACCTTTTTCCTTTGCGGTCGCGGCATTGGGGCGGGGCGGCGAGCGTGAGCACGATCACCTCCTCGCCCGTCGTCGGGCTGATGTCGTGGTGGACGCTGATCGGCGGCGTGCCGGCCGCGTCGCGGACCAGGGATTCGAGCATCGGCCGGCCCGCGAGCACGAGGTGGCTGCGCAGCTGGCGGAGCAATTCGGCGCCGCGACCGTCGGCTGAGCCATCCATGAGCCGCTGCTCGGCGGCCGTGAGCACGCCCTGGAGATGCACGAAGAGGCGGTTCTCCACCAGATGGGCGTGGACGCGGTTCGGGCCGCGGCCCATGTACTCGAGCTGGAAGCGGGAGACGGCGTCGCACACGGCCGCTTCGATCTCGCCCTGTGATTTCATGGTCTTTCTCCGCGGCCGCCGCCCGGCCGAGCCGGCGCCGGTGGAAGCTTCCCTGCAGCCCCACCGGCGCCGTACCCGCCGGACACCGCAGTACCCCTCTTGGGTGGGGTGCTGTGCCAAGAGGTTTCGGCAAACAGTCGCCCCGGGCGTGAGTCGCGGCCCGGATTTTTCTTGGGGCGGTGAGGCGATCTGAGCAGTTCGCGGAGGTGTCCAGTGGGCGGGAAACATGCTTTTTGCCCGTGAAATAGGCGATTTCGCGGTTCGCGGCGATCCGCCCTGCTGCCCGGCGCGGCGGCTCCCATGATGCCGTCGAGAACTTTCTCGAACGGAAAGTTTCTCGGGGAGCAGCACGTTCCTCGCAGGGATTCGCAGACCGTTTTCGCGCAAGGACGCAACCGCCATGGACTGGCTCGCCCGTCCGGCAATTCGCCGGCATCGCACCTCCCGCCCGCTCGCGGCTCCCGAACAGCTCGAGCGGCGGGCGGTGCTTTCCGTCGCCGCGTATGCCGCGGGCGACGACCCGATCCTTGCCACGGCCCTGCCGAACGACCCTTCGTTCAGCATGGAGTGGAGCCTGCAGAACACGGGCCAGTCCGGCGGCACCGCGGGCATCGACATCGGCGCTCCGCAGGCCTGGGACATCACCACCGGCTCGCGGAGCGTGGTGGTCGCCGTCATCGACTCGGGCATCGACCTCACCCACCCGGACCTGGCGGCCAACCTGTGGACGAATCCCGGGGAGGTCGCCGGCAACGGCATCGACGACGACCGCAACGGCTTCGTGGATGACATCCACGGCTGGAACTTCGTCGACAACAACGCCAACGTGCAGGATGGCTACGGCCACGGCACGCACGTGGCGGGGATCATCGGGGCCGTGGGCAACGACGGCGTCGGCGTCACGGGCGTCGCCTGGCGGGTGTCGCTGATGGTGCTGCGGATCCAGAACGACAGCGGCGTCGGTTCCACGAGCGCCCTGATCGGGGCCTTGCGGTATGCCACGACCATGCGACGAGACTTCGGCATCAACGTCGTCGTCACCAACAACAGCTGGGAGGCCGCGGCCGGCTACTCTTCGGTGATCGAGGGCCTGATCCGCGAGCAGGGCGCGGCGGGCATCACCTTCGTGGCGGCCGCCGGCAATCACGGCACCGACAGCGACGTCATCCCACGCTATCCGGGCAACTATGACCTGCCCAACGTGATCGTGGTGGCGTCGCTCGGGTCGTCCGGCGTGCTGGCGGGCAGCTCCAACTACGGGGCCACGACGGTCGATCTCGCGGCACCCGGCACGTTCATCCTCTCGACCTGGAAGGGAGGCGGCCATGTCGCCCTCTCCGGCACGTCGATGGCCGCACCGCACGTCTCCGGCACCGTGGCTCTGCTCGCCGCCGCGAAGCCCGGAATCACCGTGGCCGAGGTGCGGGGGGCGATCCTCGGCACCACGGCGCCGCTGGCGTCGCTGGCCGGCAAGACCGCGACCGGCGGGCGGCTCAACGCCTTCGCGGCTTTGGCGTCGCTCGGCGTCGCTCCCGCTCCCGTGCCGCCGCCCACGACGCCCGTCGCGCGAGTGGTCGCGCCCCAGGCCGTGTCCCAGCCCGTGCCGCTGCCGTTCGCGGACGAGTTCGCCACCGCCGGTCCGCTCGCCGCCGACTGGGTGTGCCGGATCGGCGGGTTCACCGCGGCTGACGGTGCGGCCGTCTCGACCGGCGCGGGCGGCTCGATCGCCACGCTCCGCGGGACCGCGGTCGCACACAGCGTGCAGCGTGCCCTCGTCAGTCTGGGCACAGGCCGCAGCGTCGGGATCGTAGCCCGGTATGCGGGGCCCGGGGATCAGTCGATGTATCTGGCCCAATTGACCCGCGGCACAACGGGGTTCTTCGTGCAGATCCTCCGGCAATCCGGCGGCCGGTGGACGTTGCTGTCGATGGGCCGGGTGTATGCGAGCCGGGGCTGGCTGCGATTCGACGTCGTCGGCGGCCAGTTGACCGCACGGTTCAACGGCCGTGTGGTGGCGGCGGCGGTCGATTACACGATCGCCGCTGCCGGCAGTGTCGGTATGCGGGCGGTGGGCGCCGGCGGCCGCTACGAGGCCTATTCGGCGACCTGACGACGGCCCGCGGAAGCCGCGCGGAAAATCTTGCTTGCGTTGCCCAAACTACCCAATATAATTCGGGCCGTCCGGCGACTGGACCGCTGCAAAACGCGGCACATGCGCGGGATTTGACCGAAAAACTGACGGAAGACGAGTCGAGGGGCAGTCTGGCGGCCGAGGCCGCTGGAGGGTCCGTCGCAGCGTAAGCCGGCGAGAGAGAACGCCTTCGGGCGGCCTCCCTCGCCGGCTTTTTTCGTTGGTACCCACCACGACCGCACCCGGCTGCTGACCGATGACAAAACACTCTCCCGAACGACTCGCCCGTCAGGTGGCGCACGCAGCCGGCACGTTCGAGCACCTGCTGCTCGGCCGGTCGCCGACGAGCGTGACCGTCGTGGCCGCCGACGGCCTGATGGTGGTGAGTCTGCACGAATCGTTCTCCACGTTCGAGCGGCGGCTGGCCGCCGACGAGCAGGGAGCCGATCGCGTCCGCGACTTTCACCAGTACCTGTTCGACCGCTCGCTCGACTCGCTCGTCGGCCACGTGCGCCGGAGCACCGGGGTCACGCTCGAAGGAGCGATCGCCCACGTCGACACCGCGACGGGCAGCGTGCTCAAGACGTTCACGACCGCGTCCGCGGTCGATCTGTTTCTGCTGGGGCGTGGTCTGCCGGCACTTGGCGTGCCGGTCAACGACCATCGTCATGCCACGTCCCAGCCAAGAGTCGAAATGGCGGGCGGCAATGGAGCCGCCCGTCGGTGAGGAACCCGTCCGGAAGGATCCGTAACCATGAAGAAGGTGAACCATGTTGGTGCTGACGCGAAAGAATCGGGAGAGCGTGGTGATCGGCCGGCCTGAGGACAACCAGGTGATGCTGCAGATCACCGTCCTGGACATCGAAGGGGGCCGCGTGCGGCTCGGCTTCGAGGCCGACCAGAAGATGCCGATCCATCGCCGCGAGGTCTGGGACCGGATCTGCAACGGCGACGGCAACGGCAACGGCGACGGGACGGCCGCGGGCCTGGCTTCACGGCCGGAGGGTCTGCGTCGCGCCGGAGGCTGACCATGAAGTCCCAGGGCGAGATTGAGGCGGCCGTGTGCGACGGCGTCTCCCGGTTTCAGCAGGAGTTCGTGGGCCGTGGTCCGCGCGACATCCGGGCGCACCTGCTCGGGGGCCTGCTGGTCGTTCATCTCCAGGGGGTGCTGACGCCGGCGGAACGCCAGCTCATCGCCCCCCGGGGGGGCGCCGGCAACGGCCACGGCGATGGCGCCGGGAACGGCCACGGCGCAGGCAACGGCAACGGCAACGGCTTCGACCCCGATGGGGGCAACGGCCGGGCGTTGCTCAAGCAGGTGCGGGCGCACATGGTCGCCTCGGGACGGCCGCGGCTGGAGGAGGTGGTCGAGGCCGCCACGGGCGTGAAACTCGTGAGCGTGCACCACGACATCTCCACCGTCACCGGAGAGGAGGTGCTCGTGTTCTCGCTGGCCGAATCCCCCGCCTGCCGACCGCGAAAAAAGGCCTGACGGTGTGGTAGCATCCCCGGCTGACCAGCTCGATCCTTTTCGGAACAGCGTGCGAGCACGCGCGACGAGGCGAGGGGGTCGGCGAACGCTCGAGGAGCGTGGGGCGTATCCTCGCCCCAGCGACGAGACTTTTGCCGTCCCCGAGCCGCTGCCGCACGGCCGACGGATGCAATCGAGCGCCCGCGTTCGCACTCCTGGCCACCCGATGTCCGCCCCCGCATCGCCCGCCCCGCGTGGGGCCACCGTCCTCCTCGTCGACGACCAGCCGATCATCGGCGAGGCCGTGCGCCGGATGATCGCCGGCGAGGAAGGCGTGGTCTTCCACTACTGCAAGGACGCTGCGGCGGCCCTCGACACGGCGGCCCGGGTGCAGCCGACCGTGATCCTCCAAGACCTGGTGATGCCGGAGATCGACGGCCTGGAGCTGGTGCGGCGGTTCCGGGCTGACGAGCGGTTTCGCGACGTGCCGATCATCGTGCTCTCCACCAAGGAGGAGCCGGCCGTGAAGGCCGAGGCCTTCGCCCAGGGGGCCAACGACTACATCGTCAAGCTGCCGGACCGGCTCGAACTGGCCGCCCGCATCCGCCATCACTCGCGGGGCTACGTCGCGCTCGTGGAACGCAACGAGGCCTTCACGGCCCTCCAGGCCAGTCAGCAGACGCTCGCCAACGACATCGCCACGGCGGCCGCCTACGTGCGGTCGCTGCTGCCCGCGCCCCTGGATGGAGGGGCGGTGCTGGCCGACTGGAGGTTCATCCCCTCGGCGGCGCTCGGCGGCGACGCCTTCGGCTATCACGCCCTCGACGCCGACCACTTCGCCGTCTACCTGCTCGACGTCTGCGGCCACGGGGTGGGGGCGGCGCTGCTCTCCGTGTCGGCGCTCAACGCCATCCGCAGCGAGGCCCTGCCGCAGACCGACTTCCACGATCCCGGGGCCGTCCTGGCCGCGCTCAACAAGGCCTTTCCGATGGAGCGGCAGAACGACATGTTCTTCACGATCTGGTACGGCGTGTACCACCTGCCGACCCGCAGGCTCCGCTGGGCCGGCGGCGGGCATCCGCCGGCCGTGCTCGTCGGTCCCGGCGGGGCGCCGCCCCGGCTGCTCGACTCCGACGGGCCGCTGATCGGGGCGGTGGACGGGCTCGACTTCGATTCGAGCGAGGCCGAAGTCCCGGCCGGGGCCCGGCTGTTCGTCTACAGCGACGGGGCCTTCGAGATCAGCCGCCCGGACGGCTCGATGTGGCCCTTCGGCGAGTTTCTCGAGGCCCTGGTGGCTCCACCCAGGGGCCCGGAAAACCCGATCGACAGCCTCGTGTCCGTGATCCGCGGCGTCGCCTGCCGGGACGATTTCAACGACGATTTTTCGATGGTCGAACTGGCGTTCGGCTGACCAAAAGCCGGAAAATGCCCGAAAAATCACCACGCAGGCCCGGGAAATTGGCCGGCTTGCATGGCCCCTTCGAATCCGTACACTTCAGAGTTTCGCGGTTTTGACCGGCCGCTAGCGTAGCTCAATTGGCAGAGCAGCTGATTTGTAATCAGCAGGTTGCGGGTTCAACTCCCGCCGCTAGCTCAGCACGACCGCGCCGATTCGGTGACGGCGTCGATTGGCCGAGCGGATCGGGCGGTCCGCTGTAGCCCGTCCATGCCATTCAACCGGCACCGACGGCATCGGATCGCGAGAGACCGCCCGCCAGCAGCCGAATAGACGAGCCGAGCCTTTTAGGAGCACACACCGACAACCCAGGGGAGTTTCCCGAGCGGTCAAAGGGGTCAGACTGTAAATCTGATGGCTATGCCTTCGCAGGTTCGAATCCTGCACTCCCCAGTCTCATCCCTGCCCGGCCGGCGCGATCCCGCGTCCGGCGGGCGGCACGTGACCCGCGGGTGTAGCTCAATGGTAGAGCAATAGCCTTCCAAGCTAAAGACGAGGGTTCGATTCCCTCTACCCGCTTCAACGAGTCTCCGCCGCGTCGCTACCACCATATCGAGTCCGATTCACTTCGAAACCAAAGCATCAGAAAGTACTCAGCCCCCCAGCCCATGACCGCGGCATCCGTCAGCAATTCGCTGCTGTAGCTCAGTTGGTAGAGCACGTCCTTGGTAAGGACGAGGTCAAGGGTTCAAGTCCCTTCAGCAGCTCTTCCACGGGCCCGAGCGTGGCCCGCGGTCGACGACAAGCAGTTCGGTTTTCACTTCCGAGGAGAAAGTAGGAGAAAGCATGGCTAAGGACACGTTCACGCGGAGCAAGCCGCACGTCAACGTCGGCACGATTGGGCACATTGACCACGGCAAGACGACCCTCACGGGCGCCCTGGTCGCCGTGCAGGCCGCCAAGAACCTCGCCGTCGCCAAGAGCTACGCCGACATCGCCAAGGGCGGCACCGTCCGCGACGAAACGAAGACCGTGACGATCGCGGTCAGTCACGTCGAGTACGAGACCGAAAAGCGGCACTACGCCCACATCGACTGCCCGGGGCACGCCGACTTCATCAAGAACATGATCACCGGTGCCGCCCAGATGGACGGCGCCATCCTGGTCGTGAGTGCGGCCGACGGACCGATGCCGCAGACCCGCGAGCACATCCTGCTCGCCAAGCAGGTCGGCGTGCCGGCGCTCGTCGTGTTTCTCAACAAGGTCGACCTCGTCGATGATCCGGAGCTCCTCGACCTCGTCGAGATGGAGATCCGCGAGCTGCTGACGAAGTACGGCTTCCCTGGCGACGACGTGCCGATCATTCGCGGTGCCGGCAAGCCGGCCTACGACAAGCCGGCCGATCCGGCGGCGAGCAAGTGCATCTCCGACCTGCTCGACGCGGTCGACAGCTACATCCCCGAGCCCGTTCGCGAGCTCGACAAGCCGTTCCTGATGGCGATCGAGGACGTGTTCTCGATCGAAGGTCGTGGTACGGTGGCCACGGGCCGTATCGAGCGCGGCGAGGTCAAGGTTGGCGACGAAGTCGAGATCATCGGCCTCAAGGACAAGGCCGAGAAGACGACCGTCACCGGCGTCGAGATGTTCAAGAAGCTGCTCGACAGGGGTCAGGCTGGCGACAACGTCGGCTGTCTGCTCCGTGGCGTCGCTCGCGACGGCATCGAGCGCGGCCAGGTGCTGGCGAAGCCGGGCTCGATCAAGCCCCACAAGAAGTTCGAGTGCGAGGTGTACGTGCTGTCGAAGGAGGAAGGCGGCCGTCACACGCCGTTCTTCGCCGGCTACCGGCCGCAGTTCTACTTCCGCACGACCGACGTGACCGGCTCGACGAAGCTGCTCGGTGGCGTCGAGATGTGCTCCCCGGGCGACAACGTCAAGATGGAGGTCGAGCTGATGGTGCCGATCGCCATGGACGACGGTGTTCGCTTCGCCATCCGTGAGGGTGGCAAGACGGTCGGCTCGGGCGTGGTCACGAAGATCCTTGACTGACGGAGTCCGGGGTTCCGCCCCGGAGTTGAAAAACATGGAGCCGGGCTTCGGCGCGAGTCGGGGCCCGGCTGCCACAGGGGCGTAGCTCAACTGGCAGAGCGCTGGTCTCCAAAACCAGAGGTTGCGAGTTCGATCCCCGCCGCCCCTGCAAGCAGCCGGTCGTCGCGTCGGGCCTGGAAGGCCCGACGGGTCGGCCGGTAGACGGTTCCTGAAGCGACGGAGCGCGAGCGAAAGACATGGCAGGCATATCCGACAATTCGACCGCCCGCGGCAGCCTGTGGGGTGAACTGCTCAGTGCTTCCGTTTACAAGCGGAATCAGGGGCGGATCGCCCGGCAGTTGACCTTCGCCGCGCTGGCGGCGGTGATCAGCATCGGCGTCTGGCGGCTGGCGCAGCTGTTGGGCGTGCTGTATGGCGGTGCGGTCGGTTCCGGTGTCGCCGGCATGGGTGGCGAGGATTACGGCGTGGTGCGGTTCGTGGTCCCGGCGGTGTTGTTGGCCCTCGGCCTTTGGGTGGCGTATCGCGCCGTGAACGTCCCCTGGTTCGCCGATTTCCTGATTGCCGTCGAGGCCGAAATGGCCAAGGTGTCGTGGCCTTCGGGCGACGAGGTGTTTCGCAGTTCGGTGGTCATCATCTTTTTGATTTTCGCGCTGGCCGCGATCCTGGCTGGGTACGATCTGTTTTGGTGGTTCGTGCTCCGCAGCGTGCTGCGGATCGGCTGATTCGGCAGGTTTTGTCGCCCCTCGTTTTCTCCTCGCATTCTCCAGACGCCATGACAGCCCAACTTCCCGATGATGCCGACGGCCTGCCGGTCGATCCCGTGGCCTCCGCAGCGGCGAGCGACGAGTTGCGTGCAGCTGCCGCGCCGGCTGTGGCGGCCGCCGGTGGCGACGCCGCCGACGATGACGATGACGGCACCCCTGCCGAGCTGGCCGATCCGTTCGCCGGCGACGAGAACGCCAAGCCCGTCGAGGTGCTCCGCGAGGAGAAGGTGCCTGCCGGTGAGCGGCACTGGTACATCCTCAAAGTGCAGAGCAATCGTGAGGATTCGATCCGCGAGGCGCTGCTCCGGCGAATCTCCATGCAGGGCATGAACAAGTTCTTCGGCGAAGTGATCGTGCCGAAGGAGCAGGTCACGGAGTTCAAGGGGGGCAAGAAGAAGGTCGTCTCCCGCAAGCTCTATCCGGGATACATTCTCGTCAACATGCTGCTCAACGACGAGACCTGGTACCTGGTCCGCGAAACGGGCGGCATCGGCGACTTCACCGGCTCGGGCGGCCGCCCGAGCCCGATGCTGCCGCAGGACGTCGCCAAGCTTCTCAACAAGGCCGAGGTGAAGGCCGACGAATCGCCGCGACTGAAGATCAGCTTCAAGAAGGGCGATCGCGTGAAGATCAACGAGGGCACCTTCGAGAACTTCGAGGGCGAAGTCGAGCAGATCGACGAGGCCAACGGTCGGGTGACGGTGATGCTCAGCATCTTCGGCCGCTCGACGCCCGTCGACATCGAGTATTGGCAGATCGAGTCGGTGTAAATCAGTGCGGCCCGCTGGGTGGCCGCGGGACTTTTGCAGGCAGGCTGAAGAAAGGCTGGCAGGGCGATGGCAAAGCAGATGGTCGGACAGGCGAAGTTTCAGGTTCCCGGCGGGCAGGCTACGCCCGCCCCTCCGGTGGGCACGTCGCTCGGCCGGTTCGGCATCAACCTGGGCCAGTTCGTCCAGCAGTTCAACGACAAGACCCGCGAGGCGGCCGGCATGCCGATTCCGGTCGTGGTCACCGTCTACAACGACCGGTCTTTCGAGTTCATCACGAAGAGCCCGCCGGCCGCGGCTCTGCTCAAGAAGGCGGCCGGCCTGGCCAAGGGGTCGGGCGTGCCCAACAAGGACAAGGTCGGCAAGGTTACCAAGGCCCAGCTCGACGAGATCGTGCGTCTCAAGGGAGCCGATCTCAACGCCCGCGACGGGGAGCACGCCCGGCGGATGGTCGAGGGAACTGCCCGTAGCATGGGAATCACCGTCGAAGGTTGATTCCGATCGCCCCGTGATCGAAACTCATTGATTCGTTCTCCATCCCGTTTTTCCCACTTCATTCATGGCCACCACCAAACGCATGCGGGCGATGCTCGCCGTCAAGCCCACGTCCGACGCCCCCCTGCCGCTCGCCGAGGCGGTCGGCGTGCTCAAGAAGTTTCCGCCCGCGAAGTTCGACCAGACCGTGGAGATCCACATCCGTCTGGGCATCGATCCCAAGCAGGCCGATCAGATCATCCGCGGATCGCTCGTGCTGCCCCACGGCATCGGCAAGTCGAAGCGGGTGGTCGTGTTCGCCAAGGGCAATCTGGCCGATGACGCGAAGGCGGCCGGCGCCGAAGAGGTCGGAGCCGACGATCTGGCGAAGAAGATCAAGGAAGGTTGGACCGATTTCGACGTCTGCATCGCGGCGCCCGACATGATGGGCCTGGTGGGGCCACTGGGCAAAGTGCTCGGCCCCCGCGGCCTGATGCCGAGTCCTCGGGCCGGCACGGTCACTGCCGACATCAAGAAGACCGTCAGCGAGTACAAGGCCGGCAAGGTCGAGTTTCGAAACGATCCGACCGGCATCGTGCATGCCGTGGTCGGCAAGGCGAGCTTCGATGCCGCGAAGCTGGTCGACAACATCCGGGCGTTCATCGACCACATCGTCGGCATGCAGCCCTCGAGCGTCCGTGGTCAATACGTCAAGAGCATCTCCATCTCGGCGACGATGAGCCCCGGCGTGATGGTCGCCGCCTGATCGATACCGCATTCACCCGCCCTGCAGGAAGGCCTGAGCATCATGAGCAAGCAGATGAAGAGCATGTTGGTCGACGATCTCAAGGGTCGCCTCGGCGGCGTCGGTGATTTGATCGTCGTCAGCCTGGGGCGTCTCGACGCCCAGAAGACCACGCAGCTGCGTCAGTCGCTGCGGAAGAAGAAGATCCAGCTCCAGCTCGTGAAAAACAGTTTGGCGCGGATGGCCACGTCGGGCACGCCGCTGGCTCCCGCCTTCGAGAAGGCCGAGGGCATGCTGGCCATCGCCTGGGGCGGCGAGGACGTCGTCGATCTGGCGAAGGAGCTGGACCGGCTGGCCGGCCTCAAGGATTACGAGGGCTTCGAGTGCCGTGGTGGTGCCCTCGACGGCGCCCGTCTCGAGCCTGGCGACGTCAAGAAGGTGGCCAAGTGGCCGACTCGCACGGAGCAGTTGTCGCTGCTCTCGGGCCAGATTTCGTCTCTGGCGGCGACCCTGTCTGGGCAGATTCTCTCGGCGGGTGGTGGCCTGGCCGGGCAGATCAAGTCGCGGGTCGAAGACCTGGAGAAGGCTGGTGGCGACTCCCCCGCCGCCTGAAGTCCCGCAATTCCCCAATTTTCCATGGCGGTCTTCGCGCCGCCAAAGTTCATGGTAAGAAATTAGGTTCCCTCCGTTTTCGAATTGAAAGGATCCAGAGCGATGGCAACGGCTGAAGCGACCCGCGAGTTCTCCAAGGAAACCAAGGACCTCGGTGACAAGATCGTCGGGCTGACCCTCAAGGCGGCTAAGGAACTGTCGGACTACCTCGACGAAGTTCACGGCATCAAGCCGGCTGCGGGCGGCGCCGTCGTCATGGCGGCCCCGGGCGGCGGTGCCGGCGGTGCTGGCGGTGGTGCTGAGCCCGCTGCCGAGAAGACCGAGTTCGACGTCGTGCTCGACGCGTTCGGCGACAACAAGATCGGTGTCATCAAGGTCGTCCGCGCGGCGACCGGCCTGGGCCTCAAGGAGGCCAAGGACATGGTCGAAGGTGCCCCTGCCAAGGTGAAGGAAGGCATCTCGAAGGCCGACGCCGAGAAGTTGAAGAAGGAGCTCGAGGAGGCCGGCGCCAAGGTCTCGATCAAGTAATTAGCACGCTTTTTCGGTTCGTTGGCTGGGAGGTTGGCCTCCCAGCCAACGAACGGTATAGTTTTTGCGTGCTGCCTGGTTGAGTCCGCTACGCTTTGCGCCGCCTTCCTGTTCTTCGTGTCGTGCCGCCCAGCCTGTCGTCGGTTGTGGGAGTTTGTCTCTCCTGGCCGGGCCGGCTCACCGACTGCGCTTGATTCCCGCGGGTTCGCGCCCGCTTTCAGTTCATCCCGAGGAGCCTCCCGTCAATGGCAACCCGCGCCGTTCGCCGCCTGCAGCCCTCCGAGGTTCGCCACTTCGGCAGCCGTCGCGTCAGCCATCACATCCCTGACCTGACCGAAATCCAGACGCGGTTCTACGACAACTTCCTGCAGTACGACGTGCCTGCTGCGAAGCGCAAGGACCAGGGCATCGAGGGTGTGCTGCGGGAAATCTTTCCGGTCGAGAGCTACGACAAGACGGTCAAGATCGAGTACCTCCGCTACGAGCTCGGCAAGCCGCGGTATGAGCCCGACGAGTGTCGCCAGCTGCGGCTCACCTACGGACGGCCGTTGCGCGTCTGGCTTCGGCTGACCCGCGAGCAGCCGATCGAGGAGGAGGTCTATCTTGGCGATATCCCCATCATGCTGGGCGGTGGTGAGTTCATCATCAACGGTGCCGAGCGGGTGGTCGTCAGTCAGCTCCATCGGTCGCCTGGCATCGACTTCGTCGCCGACACCGAGTCCAGCGACCGCAAGACGCACAACTGCCGGATCATTCCCGAGCGCGGCAGCTGGATCGAACTCAACGTCTCGAAGAAAGACACGCTCCAGGTGCGGATCGACCAGAGCGGCAAGTTCTCGGCGCTCACGCTCCTGCGGGCCATGGATTCGAAGTTCACCCGCGACTCCGAGATCCTCAAGCTGTTCTACAAGACGTCCGTGGAGAAGGTGGCCGGGGCCCGCAGCGTGCCCAAGCTCGAGGGCCGGATCGCGGTCGACGACATCGTGTATCCGAAGGGGGCCGAGCGGGCGGGCGAGATCATCGTCGACGCCGGCTGCAAGATCACGCACGACCAGGCGGAGCTGATCTCGACCTCCGGGCTGAAGGCGGTCGAGGTCATGCAGGAGCAGAAGGTGCCCCTGATCATGAACAGCCTCCGCGAGGATGCCGACGAGTCGAAGCGGCGGACAGGAGTCGCTCCCAGCCACGAGGACGCGCTCGTGCGGATCTACCAGCGTCTCCGGCCGGGCAATCCGCCCGCCCTCGACAAGGCCCGGGCGCTGTTCGACGAGAAGTTCAAGGACACCAACCGCTATCGGCTGGGCCGGGTGGGCCGGTTCCGCATCAATCGCAAGCTCGGTCTCAATGTGCCCGAGACGGAGATGACGCTGCGGGCGGAGGATCTGATCGCCGCGATTCGCTACATGCTGCAGCTCAGCGAGGGCGAGGGGCAGGTCGAAGTGGACGACATCGATCACCTCGGCAACAGGCGGCTGCGCACGATCGACGAGCTGGCGAGCGACGAGCTCCGCAAGGGCTTCCTCAAGCTGCGGCGGACCGTCCAGGAGCGGATGAGCCTGAAGGACGTGGCGGAGATGTCGCCGCGGACGCTGATCAATCCCAAGAGCATCTCGGCGGCGATCGAGTACTTCTTCGGTCGGGGTGAGCTGTCGCAGGTGGTCGACCAGACCAATCCGCTCTCGATGCTCACGCACGAGCGCCGGCTGTCGGCGCTCGGCCCGGGCGGCCTGAATCGCAAGCGGGCTGGCTTCGAGGTCCGCGACGTCCACATCTCGCACTACGGGCGGATCTGTCCGATCGAGACTCCCGAAGGCACGAACATCGGCCTGATTTCGAGCCTCGCGATCTATTCGGGTGTCGATTCCTACGGCTTCCTGGTGACGCCGTACCGCAAGGTCTCGAAGTGCAAGCTCACTGACGACGTCGTCTGGCTGCGGGCCGACGAGGAGCACGAGGCGCATCTCGCCCCGGCCGACGCGACGGTCGTCGATGGCAGGCTGGTGGGCGACAACATCATCGCCCGGTACCGCGGCGACTTCGTGCTCGTGCCCGCCGACGAGATCCAGTACATCGACGTCGCGCCCAGCCAGATGGTGGGCGTGTCGGCGGGCCTGATCCCGTTCCTCGAGCACGACGACGCCAATCGCGCGCTGATGGGTTCCAACATGCAGCGGCAGGCAGTGCCGCTGCTGGTCACGGAGCCGCCAGTGGTGGCGACCGGCATGGAGCGAGACGTGGCCGCCAACTCGGGCCTCATCGTCCGGGCCGCCCGCAAGGGCACGGTGAGCTATGTCGACGCCGACGCGATCGAGATCACGAGCGGGGCCGGCGCGCCCGACGTCTACAAGCTCCGCAAGTACGTTGGCCTCAACGAGCGGACGTGCCAGAACCAGAAGCCGATCGTGCAGCTCGGCCAGAAGGTCGAAAAGGGCGAGGTGATCGCCGACGGGGCCGCCACGTTCAAGGGCGAGCTCGCGCTCGGGCGCAACGTGCTCGTCGGCTTCATCGCCTGGGACGGGTTCAACTTCGAGGACGCGATCATCATCAGCGAGGAGCTGGTCGAGGACGACGTCTATACCTCGATCCACATCGAGGAGTACGACATCGAGATTCGCGACACGAAGCTCGGCAGGGAGGAGTTCACCCGCGACATCCCGAACGTCGGCGAGCGGGCGCTCCACAACCTCGACGAGTCGGGCATCGTCCGGATCGGAACCTACGTCCGTCCGGGCGACATTCTGGTCGGCAAGGTGTCGCCGAAGAGCAAGACCGAGCTGACTCCGGAAGAGAAGCTGCTGCATGCCATCTTCGGGCGGGCCGGCGAGGACGTGAAGAACGACTCGCTCGAGGTGCCGTCGGGCGTCGAGGGCATCGTGATCGCGACGGAGAAGTTCTCGCGGCGGATGAGCCTCTCGGAGGAGGAGCGGCGCGAGTTCGAGAAGCAGCTCAAGGAAGCCGAGAACGAAGGCAACCTGCGGGTCGCCGAGGCGTTCGGCGCGATGGTCGCCGAGATCGAGAAGGTGCTGCAGAAGCCGCTGACGGCGCCGGACGGCGGGCCGCTCGTGCGGAACCAGGACCACAAGGTCGTGGCCGAACGGGCCGCGGCCTTCAAGCTCGATGCGCTCGACCTGCGCTCGCCGCAGCGGAAGGCCGACGTCGAGAAGCTCGTGAAGACCATGTGGCCGGCCGTCGAGGACGCGATCGACGCCCGCGAGCGGCGGCTCAACAGCATGAAGCGCGGCGACGAGCTTCGTCCTGGCGTGCTGCAGATGGTGAAGGTCTACGTGGCCGCCAAGCGGGTGATCTCGGTGGGTGACAAGATGGCAGGTCGGCACGGCAACAAGGGTGTGATCGCGAAGATCCTGCCCAAGGAGGAGATGCCGTTCCTCGCCGACGGCACGCCGTTGCAGATCCTGCTCAACCCGCTCGGGGTGCCGAGCCGGATGAACGTCGGCCAGATCCTCGAGACCCACCTCGGCTGGGCCGGCAAGGTGCTCGGATTCCAGGCGATCACGCCGGTGTTCGACGGTGCCAGCGAAGACGACATCAACAAGGTGCTCGCCGACGCCGGGCTGCCCAAGCACGGCAAGGCGCAGCTCTTCGACGGCCGCACCGGCGAGCCGCTCGAGCAGGAGACGACGGTCGGCTACATCTACATGCTCAAACTGCACCACCTCGTCGACGACAAGGTGCACGCCCGTTCAACAGGCCCCTATTCGCTCATCACCCAGCAGCCCTTGGGTGGCAAGGCGCGGTTCGGCGGGCAGCGGTTCGGCGAGATGGAGGTGTGGGCGTTGGAGGCCTACGGGGCCGCCTATATCCTCCAGGAACTGTTGACGGTGAAGAGCGACGACGTCGAGGGGCGGACCAAGATCTACGAGAGCATGGTCAAGGGGGAGAACACCCTCGAGGCCGGCACGCCGGCAAGTTTCGACGTGCTCACCAACGAGATCCGCGGTCTCGCGCTGAACATGTCCCTGGAAAAGAGGCGGGTGTAGGTTTTCGCGGGCGAAGCCAGCCTGGCCTTCGCCCGTTTGGAAGGCCGCCTGAAGCGGCTTTGGTGATGGTCACGCTTCCGGCGTGACGGCCGGTGGTTGAATCCAAGCAGACTGAAAGATCAGGGAGCAGACGACCATGAGCATCGGTGAATCCACCTACGATCGCGTCAATGACTACTCGGCCGTGAAGATCAGCCTGGCCCGGCCGCACGACATCCGCAGCTGGTCGTTCGGCGAGGTCAAGAAGCCCGAGACGATCAACTACCGCACCTACCGTCCGGAGAAGGACGGCCTGATGTGCGAGAAGATCTTCGGACCCGAGAAGGACTGGGAGTGCTCCT
>JBIJCJ010000062.1:0-17499 GCA_044344765.1 Pirellulales bacterium
CCCGGCGGTCCGCTGCTCGCCTTTTCCAAGAAGGCGGTGGCCTGCTTGTACTGCGGCAGGGACTGCCGCCGGGCGATCGAGAACACGAGCACGCCGATCGAGGTCGTCGCCTCGGTGCCGTTGCCGGGCCCGCCTGAGTAGCCCACGTTCCCGTTGCCGGCGGTCATCGAGACGTAGTACTTGATCGCCCGGTCGATCGTCTCGTCGGGCACCTCGATGCCGGCGTTGCGGGCCGCGAGCAGCCCCATCAGCACCGCCCCGCTCACCGACGTGTCGGCCGTGGACATCTCCGGCCCGTAGTGCCAGCCGCCAGTGGGGTTCTTCTTGTTGGCCGTGACCGCCGCCCGGACGGCGAGTTCGAGCGCCTTGCCGATCGACCGGCCCTGCCCCTGGGCCCCGGGCTCCGTCCACAGGCCGCGGTCGTCCACGACGCCGTAGGCCTCGGCCAGGCCGAGCATCGCGAAGCCGTGGTGGTACATGCTCGGATTGCCCTGCTGGCCGCCGATGTAGCCCACGGCCGCGTCCTGCTCGTTGAGCAGCGCCCGAATCGCGCGGCGAATCTGCCCGCGATAGGGCCCGAAGTTCGGATCCTCGCCGCTGGCCAGCAGCACCATCAGCGCCATGGCCGTCGGGGCCGGCGTGCCATGCTGGCTCTTCCACGCCCCCGAGGCATCCTGCGCCTTGAGCAGGTGCCGCAGGCCGGCGTCGTAGATCTCCCGGACGTCGCGCGGCACCGGATCGCCGTACTTCACGAGCGGCCCTTCCGCGCGGGCAGCGACCGTCGCGCACAGCAGCAGCAATCCGGCGAGCGACAGCCGCATGATGAAGGCCCTAGCGCTCATAGACGGGGAGGAACTTGTAATTCACGGCCAGGGAAAGGAGGTACAGCGACGTCGTCACCGTGCCTCCCATGGCTCCCATGCCAGCGGCGCCCGACAGGCTGCCATCCTTGCCCTGCATCGCCTTGAGCCTCTTGACAAGGAGCATGTTCCACTTCTCCCAGGCCGCCACGTCGCACTGGAAGAGGGCCTGCGCCCGGTAGTAGTCGGTGTAGCCGGGATAGCCGTCCACGCCCGGCTGGCCTGCACCGGCGCTGCGACTGACGAGGTACTTGCTCGCGGCCTTGTACTGCGGCAGCTCCTGCCGCCGTGCGATGGAGTAGACGAGCACTCCGATGCTCGCGACGGCGTCGCTTCCGCCGCCGGCACCGCCGGAATACCCCACCTGCCCGTTGCCTCCGGTCATCGAGACGTAGTACTTGATCGCCCGGTCGATCGCCTCGTCGGGCACCTCGATGCCGGCGTTTCGTGCCGCGAGCAGCCCCATGAGCACGGCTCCGCTCACGGAGGTGTCGGCGTCCTTCGCCTCCGGACTGTACCGCCAACCCCCGAACGGATTCTGCTTGCCGCTCGACACCGCGCGTTGGGCGGCGAGTTCCAAGGCCTTGCCGATCGGGCGGCCGGCCCCCGACCCCACCTTTTGCGCCCCGGGCTCCGTCCACAGCGTGCGATCGTCGACGACGCCGTAGGCCTCGGCCAAGGCCAGCATCGCGAAGCCGTGCTGGTACATGCTGTCGTGCCCGCCGCCGTGCTGACCGGCGAAGAAGCCGGTGCCGCCATCCTGCTGTCCGATGATGTTCCGCAGCGCCTTGCGGATCGGCACGCGATACGGGCCGTAGTTGGGATCCTCGCCCGAGGCGAGCAGGACCATCATCGCCATCCCGGTCACGCCCGCCCCGGCCTGGCCGTCCTTCCACGAGCCATCGGCGTCCTGCGTCTTGAGCAGGTAACGGATGCCGGCGTCGTAAATCTCGCGCACGTCGCGCGGCACCGGATCGCCGTACTTCACGAGCGGGCCTTCGGCGCGGCTCGGCACCCCGGCCGCGGCGAGCGGCAGCATCAGGCAGAACGCGAGGATCGAGTGGCTTTTCATGGATCGACCGGAGCGAGTCCAGGGATTTCATCAACGGCAACGTTCACGTCGGCCTGCATCGCCCATTGCCCCGCGACCTGCGACACCATCCGGGTTTGCCGCGGGTCGAGGATCGTGGCGATTTTCTCGGCGCCGAGGGCCTCGATCCGCTGGCCCACCTGAATGGCCGCAGGCACCGGACTGGCCGCCGCATCATCGTCGATCATCGGCACGTCGGCGACGAGCAGTGCCGCGATGGCGTCGTGCTGCTTCTGCGCGAGGCCCACCTGGTCGTCGAGCTGGGCGAGACCGGCCGCCACGACCGCCTTCCAGCGGCAGGCGGCGCGGCCCTGCATGACCGTGGCGTAGCGGTTCGCCTGCTCCTCGTCGAGCGTGCCCACGACCACCTTGGCGAGGAGCGAATCGGGGCCGCACGCCCCCTGCACGAGCTGCCGGCAGCGCTGGGCGTCCTCCTGGGCCTGCTGCATCGCCTCTCGGCCGGCCTCGTCGAGACCGCCGTTCCGCGGATCCATCTTCAGTTTGCGTCCGGCATACTTGGCCCGGAGTTCCGCGACCTCGTCCGAGAGCCGCCGCAGGTCCGACTGGGCCGCGGTCTCGAGTTTCTTCCGTTGCTTTTCCGACAGGCCCACGATCCGATCGACGATCGCGATCCTGGCCGCGGCCCGCCGCTGGGCAGGCTCCAGCCCCCGGGCGGCCGCGTTCCCGGGGCCGATCAGGAAAGCCTGAGCGTCAAACATCTGGCCGAGGTCGTACTCGGCCGGCATGCCCCGCATGCCCCTCATGGCCGGTCGGCCGCCCGGCTGCTCCTCGACGGCCACGTCGTCACCACGGGCGACCAGTCCGCAGACCGCGATCGCCACCGGAGCCAACACCGTCCGCAGATCACGCAGGCGGCGCGTCATTTGTCGCCCTCCACCTCAACCGTAGGTTCCTCGGCCGCCGGCCCAACCTGGCCGCCGCCCTGGATGATCATGAGTTGGCCCCTGACACCGCCACCCCCCAAAACCCGAACCCCGGCGGGTCGACCCGGCTGGAACTGGCCGCCCGCCTGGGCGAACCGCTTGCCCGCCTCCTGCCGCCGGGCGAGCCATTCAGCCTTGCGTTCCGCGCCAAGCGCCTTTTCGACACACCGATCGATGCCCTGCTGCGGGTTGCCGGCGATCAGCCCGCCGTTCTGCAGAACGGCGAGGGCCCCGCGCCAGCGCTCGCGATACGATTCGGCGAGCGCCTTGGTGAGCGCCTCGCGCTCCGCGTCATCGAGGAACGCGTGGCGGTCCACGTCGGCCACGAGCGCGGCGATCGTCGCCTGCTTGGCCCGCTCCTGGCGGAGCCCGCTTTCCGCCTCGTAGGCGGCCGCCTCGTCGCCTTCGGCGGCATTGGCCGCCACCGACTTTTGCAGCGCCTCGCCGATCACCGCTTCGATGACGGCCTGCCTGCCGCGCCGCCGGCCGAGCGCCGCCGTGATCTGCTCTTCAACGGCCTTGTCGACGGCCGCGCGGCCCGCCTCGAGGACGAGCGCCCGCTGCTGCCGTTCGAGCGACGGACAGGTCTGCCGGACGATCGACAGTTCGCGCCGCAGGATCGCCATGCCTTGCTGGCGTGCACTCGTGCGCACCATTTCGGCCTGTGCCCGCAGCATGGCCTCCCGATTGCCCTGGGGATCTTCGCCATCCGCCTGGCCGTCACCGGCCGCGGCCGCCGGGGCGGCGTCCGGATTGCCGGCTTTCGGCTCAGGCGCCGCGTCGTCCCACCACGGATCGCCGATCGCGACGCCATCGCCCTCCGCCGGCAGCCAGCCATTGCCTGCCGCCTGTCGCAGCATGGCACCGTTCACTTGAAGTTGCATCATCACCTGACCGCAGGCGATCGAACTTCCGCCCGCCATCCAGGCGGCAGCCAGGCAGAACCATGCTCCGCAAAACGTGTGGCGGTTCATCGGCGCTCCTTCTCGAAACGGTTGAAGTACTCGTCGAGCCCCGCGCGGAACTCGTCGGGCAGGACGCGGCCAGACTGGCCCGTGCCCTGACCTTTTTCAACGCTCTCACCGCCGCCCTTGGTCTTGTTGCCACGGCCGGACAGCACCTCTGCCAGCGCATTCGTCGTGCCCGTGCCGCCGCCACCGGGTGTGGTGCCGCCACCGCCACCACCGCCTCCGCCGCCGCCGCCGCCGCCGCCGCCACCACCGCCGCCGCCACCACCGCCTCCGCCGCCGCCACCACCGGCAGATTGCGACGCAAGCAGCAACTCGATGGCCTCAGTCTCGGCGGCAATCGGCTTCGAGCCGGTGTCGGGCTTCCGCAGCAGATCCGCCGCCTCGGCCATCACCTCCTCGACCCGTTCGAAGAGCCGGATCTCATCGCGGTACGCCTGCTCGCCATTTTCCTCCTCGAGGAGACGATCCACGAGCCGCACGATCCGATCCGCAAGATCGTCCTGTTGCTTCCCCAGTTTCTTCCCCAGGGCGGCATATTCCTCCACGGTGGCGGCCTTCTTCGTCTGCTCACCCACGCGGGTTTCCTCGCGGAGATTGACCTCCGCCTCGAGGATCTTCATCGCCTCGAGGACCACCTCGGGCGGGACGTGCGGCGGCGGTTCACCGCCACCGCCACCGCCACCACCACCACCACCACCGGGCGGCGGGGGCGGCGGGGGCGGGGGCACGAGGTCGTCGGCGAGTCGGTCGAACGTGTCGCTCCAGAACTCCGCCTGGGCAAGCGACACGCCGGCCTCCTTCTTGATGTCGTCGGAGAGCGCCCGCAGGCTGCCCAGCGCGTCGAGGCCCTTCATTTCCTCGAGCACCGTGCGGAACGCGGGCAGCTGCCGGCGGTCGAAGTACGCCTGCATGTCGTCCATGATGTTCGACACCTTCTCCATCTCGCGAGCATTCGCCTCCGCAACGTCGCCGATCGCCTTCTTGACGTCCGCAGGCTTCTGCTCCGGCTTGCCGAATGCCGCGGCCGACATGCCGGCGATCCGCTCGGCGATCGACCCCTGCTGCCGCGAGGCGAGCTTGAGCCGCTTTACGAACGTGCTGCCCTCGAGGTTGGCCATCACCGCCGCGAGATCTTCGGCCACCTTGGCGAACTCCTCGAGCAGCTTCTGCTGCGCCTCGATGGCTTCGGCGAGCAATTCCTCGGCCGGTGGCTCGTCAGCCGGCGGCTCGTCGCCCCCCGCCGACGGGGGCTTGGGAGGCGCGACCCCGGCACTGGTGCTGGGAAGTCCAAAGCGGCCCGGAGGGGGCTTGCCACCGCTGCTCGGCGGCGGCGGCGCGTTCGGATCCTTGGGCTGCTGCGATGATTCGCTGTCGACGACCTGCGGCAACGGGAGCGGCGGCGGCTCACCCGGCTTGCCACCTTCACCCGCCTGCTTGTTCTGATCCACCCCGACCTTGGGCGCCTGCTGTCCGGGCTTGCCGCTCTCCCCCGGCTTGCCCCCTTCCTTCGCCACTTTCTTGACGTCATCCTTGCCGGCCTCACCATCGGGCTGGCTACCGTCGGCCGACTGCGGGTCGCTCGATTCCGGGTCGGACTTGCCCTCACCAGGCTTGCCCTCACCAGGCTTGCCCTCACCAGGCTTGCCCTCACCAGGCTTGCCCTCACCAGGCTTGCCCTCACCAGGCTTGCCCTCACCAGGCTTGCCCTCACCAGGCTTGCCCTCGCCAGGCTTGCCCTCGCCAGGCTTGCCCTCGCCAGGCTTGCCCTCACCAGGCTTGCCCTCGCCAGGCTTGCTGTTCTGGGCCAACGCATTCTCATCTGGCTTGCCCTTCTCGGCCGTCGCCAGTTTCGCGCTGGCGGCCTGTTTGAGCAGTTCGGCGACACTCGGCATCCGCTGCTCCCCGATGTCGGCGAGCTTCTGGATGTCCTGCGCGAGCTTGTCCAGCGTCTGCGGCTCGAACTCGGGATTCTTCATCGCTTCCTGGACGAGTTTCGCCCCTTCATCCACGAGCCGCTCCATCCGCCTGGCCTGAGCTTCCTCCGCCGTGGCCTGCCGCTCGATCCGATCCCGCGCCTCCTCACCGGCCAGCTGCTCGGCCGGCAGTGAGCGGATGTCGATGTTCTCCTTGAGCAGCCCCATCTCCCGGTCGCGAACTTCGCTGGCCGATGCCCGCCAGCGGCTGAGTCGCTCATTCATGATCAAGGCATGCTCGGCACGATCGACGATGTAGATCAACTGCGGCGGCGAATAGACCCGGCCGCGGCCCGGGAGGTAGTCCTCGGCGAAGGCGCGGAGCACCAGCGGCTGCGGCCGGATGCCGAGCGCGTCCGGACAGAAGGTCGCCGCCACCTCGACCGCCTCGGTCTCCGGGTCGCCTGCCTGGAGCAGGCGGTCGCCCTTGTCGGGCGCGGCGCCGGCGTCGTCCGAGGCGCCCTCCCATTCGATCCCCACGCGGCGGATGCCGAAGTCGTCGCGGACGGCGATCTTGAAACGGAGCGTATCGGCCGAGAGGAGGACGTCGCGGCTGGCGGGCATGTCGAGCGTCGCGACACTCGGCGGCTCGTCGTCCCGCGGCGCCAGCGTGACCATGAGCGGCTTGGCGCCCGCCAGTCCGTGCTCGTCGCGCCACTCGATCGCCACGCGCCGCTCCGCGGCGGCCGTGAGCGGCGCCGTCCGCACCGTGGCCCCCGAGGGCGTCACCAGCTCACCATCGACCGTGGCCGCGGCGAGGTCGCGATTGGCCGTCACGGCCAACGTCACCGTGCTCCCCTTGACGGGCGCGAGCGTGCCGCCGCGGACATCCTGCTCGAGCACTGCCGGACGCTTGAGATAGTCGGGAAGCCTGACCTGGGCATGGACGCCCGCGATCTCGGGCCGAACCATCGGCTTCAACCGCACCCGCTGCCGGACGTCGCCCACGGCGAGCGCGAGTTTCGCGTCCTGGAGCTGCGGGGGCAGCGTGAATGCGTAGCGGTCATCCTCGAGCCCCGCGACCAACGGCGTCTGGCGGCCGACCCTGGCGCTGGCCTGTTCGGGCCGCCACCTGGTCTCGGCGGACAGGCCGACGGCGAGCGGGGCCGGCTCGCCGAGCGGCACGACCACCTCGTCCGGCAGCCTGCCGACGCGGGCGAACGTGAACCGCTCCACAGCCTTCCATGGGGCGAGGAACCGCTGCCAGGCGTTGCCGGCCGCGTCGGGCACGAGGGCCAGCGCCGCCACCGCCGCCAGGACCGGCGCCGCCGCCAGGCCCATCCACAGCCGGTGCCGCGCCTGCGGCACGGCCTCGGTGAAGTCGTACCGTGCCGACTGGGCTGCGACCTGGCCCACGGCCGCTTCGCACAGCGCCCGCGAACGCCCCGCCTCGACGCTCCCGCCGCCAGCGGAAAACTCGCGCACGATCTCGATGATGCCGAGCAACTGATCACCCATGCTCGGAAACCGCTTGGCGATCAGCCGAGCCACCTGGTCGAGCGCCCGATGGCCCCAGATCCAGCGATGGACGGCCAGCGGCACGACGGTGCACGCCGCCACGGCCGCCGCGAACACGGCCAGCCGCAGCCACTGCGGCGTCTCCATCACGCGGTCGAGCCCGAAGACGAGCAGATAGCCGAGCAGGAATCCGCACACCGCGCCGCACACGGCCTCGATGGTCTTGATCCGCCAGACGAGCCGCCGGAAAACATGCAGGCGCCGCTCCAGGTCAGCAGGCAACGTGATGGCCCCGGCCGTCGTTCGCGCACCCGTTGTCGCCATGCTCATGATGGTTGCTCCCTTGATAGAGTTCAGACCAGACCCTGCCGCTTCCGCATCATCCAAAACAGCCCCAGCAATCCCACGATCGACATCGCCGCCAGCGGGTGGCACCAGAGCTGCAGCCGCCGCACGCTCGGCGGCGGCTCGGGCAGCTTGGCGAGCGACTCGATGATCGAGGCGATCTCATTCGCCGGCACCAGCCGCCCTTTCGTCACCTGGGCGATCTCGGCGAGCACCTCCGGTCGGGCCGCCCGGCCGATACCCTCGGCCGTGGAGCCCTGGACGAAGAACGAGGCATCGAGCGTGTCACCCGTCTCCTTGCAGGACAGCTGCACATCGTGCTTGCCCGGCTCCCGGGGCTTGAACGTCGAGGCGAACACGCCCCACTCTCCCTCCCCGGCCGGCGGCGCGAACCGCACCGTCTCGACGGCACCCGACGGGGCGGTGATCCGCGCCGCCACATCGCCGCGCGACAGCGGCTCCCCACTGGCCTGGGCCACCCGCGCGTCGAGCGCCAACGACTGGCCGAGCTGCGGCTGCTCCGGGGTGAAGGAGAGGCTCATCCGCTCACCCTTGGCCATGTTGCGACGGTAGGCCATCCACCGCACCACCTGGCCCCAGAAGCGGTAATGGTATTTGTCCTCGACACCCTTCCGCCACCGCCAGGCGCCGTCGGTGGCCATGTAGAGCACCTTGCCCGCGCCGTAGGTCCGCGTGACCAACAGCGGGATGCGGCCGTACTCGTTGCCGACCTCCTCGTGGACGGCGAGCACCTCGCTGCCGGCCTTGGCCCGTAGCACGGGGGCGTACCATTGCACGCCGGGCAGGCTTTCCCAGACCGCGACGTTCTCGTTGCCGGAGTCGGCGAGCTTGGTGAGCAGGCTCTTGCGACCGATCTCCGTGAGCACGAGCTTCCGCGGGCCTTCGGTGTGGAAGCCCTCCTTGCGAACCGGATCGATGATCACCGGGCACAGTTCCTCGAGCGCCGTCCCGGCGAACGACGCCTGGTCACCCCGCCAGCCCGGGAGGAAGACGAGGCCGCTGGCCTGATACTCGACGAGCCCCTTCAGCAGCCGGCAGTCCTCCTCGGTGAGCTGGTCCGGGGCGACCCCCACGTCGCCGAGGAACACGACGTCGAACTTCCCGAGCGCATCGAGGCCGGAGGGAAACTTCTGGATGTAGTCCTTGTTGCCACCGCCACGCTTGGAAAGCCCCGGCTGAAAGAGCAGGCAGCTGACTTCCACGCCCGGATCGCGGGACAGGGCGTTGCGCAGGTAGCGGTATTCCCAGCGCGGGACGCTCTCCACCACGAGCACCTTGAGCCGCTCCTGCCGCACGGCGATCGGCGCGGTCCGCTGGTTGTTGTCGGGGAGCAGCTCGCCGTCCTGCTTCGGCACCGTGACCGT
Organism: Pirellulales bacterium; assembly: GCA_044344765.1. Lineage (GTDB taxonomy): Bacteria > Planctomycetota > Planctomycetia > Pirellulales > UBA1268 > QWPN01. Next base: position 9,027 of record JBIJCJ010000062.1, read on the forward strand.
GACCGTGTAGTCACCCACGTCCCGCGGCGTCCAGTAGATCCAGTCGGTGGCGGTGCCCATCGCCGGCAGCCGGACCTCCTTCCGGAGCACGTCGCCGTTCGAGGCCTTGAAGTCCACGACCACCATCCGCTCCGTGGGCAGAGACGACTGGATGGTGAACGGCACGCGGACGGGCTTGCCGGCGACGCCGACCGTCGGGCAGTCGAGGCTGGCCAGATCGACGTCGGGCAGCTTCGTCTCGCTGCCCACGGACACCGCCACGACCGGCACCTGCGCCAGCCGCAACGCCTGCGCCACCGTCGATGGCGTGACGCCCTCGTTCCAGTCGCCGTCGCCGACGAGCACGACGCTCCGCAGGCTGCCGAACCGCTCGAGGGCGGAGGCCAGTGGCGCGGCGTAGTCGCTGCCGACGGCGTCGGGGGCCGGTGAGAAGGGGGCGATCTCCACCTGGAACCGCTCCGCGAGCGGCTTCCAGAACTCGCTGGTCAGCAGTTCGGCGATCGCCTCGCGCCGGGTCTGCGGCCCGGCGGACCGGGCCGACGATCCTGTGAGCACCACGTCGCGGGTGTCCATGCTGCGCGACGCGTCGTGCAGCACCGCGATCGTCGGCTTGTCTTTGGGACGATACTCCTGGATCCACTCGGGCTGATTGAGCAGCAGCGCCACGAGACCCACGATCGCCAGTCGGAGCAGTTCGAGCAGCCCCTGGCCCGCCGCGTAGCCGCTCCGCCTCCAGGCCAGCAGGCAGATGGCCGCGGTGATCGCGACCAGCGCCAGCGAGACGCCCAGCGTCCACGGCGTGGTGAAGAAGCGGAAGCCCTCGAACTCCGTCATGCCGCCACCTCCACGGGCCGAAACCCATCCAGCGGCGATCTCCCGGCGGCCACCTGCCTCGGCAGGCAGAGCAGGCCCTCCGCAATCAGCGCCAGGACCATCGCGATCAGGAAGGCTCGCCAGATCTCCTGCACAAGGCTGTCGGTGCTGCCGGCGGTGCCCACGAGGCGGGTGAAGGTGAGGTCACGGAACAGGCCGTCAACCCGGTCGTCGGCGACGATCCGGCCCGCGTCCTCCTCCGCCGGTCGGTTGACGGCGACGAGGCGATCGTCGGCGGCGAACACACCGGCGTGCCGGCCGCTGTCGGCCGACAGCGAGTCGGCGGGACCGGCCAGCCGGTTCCACTCGCTCCCCTTGGTCGTCAGCACTTCCACGGCCGGACCGGCATCCAGCTGCCGGGCCTTTCCGAGCAGGACGGCTCCCCGGTCGATGGCCCGCTGCACGAGGGCGTAGAGCACCACGCCCTCGCTGGCGAGCGTGGAGTCGGCGCCATTGGGCGTCGTCGCGCAGAAGTAGACGCCGCCGGCCGCATCGGCCACGCGGACCAACAGCGGTGCCGCCTCGGGCAGCGAGGCCAGGGGCACGAACTCGCCGCTCAAGGAACAGGACCGGAAGATCTGCACTTCACCGACCGGCAGTGAGCCGCCGGCGAGCGTGTTGGAGAGCAGATCTTCGTCTGTCCGCCAGGTGACGGGCTTCACGGGCTGGCGGTGAGCCGTCCAGGACTTCCAGGCCAGCCCTGCGAACGCGGTCTCCGTGGGAATCTCGGGCGGAAAAAACACGACCTGACCGCCGCGGGCGAGGAACGCCGCGAGCCGCTCCGCGTCCTTGCCCGCGGGAAGATCCCCCTGCCAGAGCACGAGCGCCGCTTCGTCGAGGGCCGCCGACGCGAAGGCGTCGGGGGTCATGGCCTCGGCGACAGACCGCTGATCCTTTTCCGGCGGAATCTCCGCCAGCAGCGCGAGCCAGCGGCGCGAGGCCTGATCCTCGGCGACGACGACCGTCCGGCGGGCCGCGGGCTCATCGAACACGAAATAGAAATCGTTGTCGGCGGCGTTCACATCGGCGGGAATGGAAACCTTGCCCCAGCCGCGGCTGCCGGCCGCGCGATCGAGAGGAATGACATGGTTCGCGAGCACCGCCTCGCGGCCCGCCAGCTCCAGCTGCACCGTCGTGGCGACGCCGCCGATCTCGAAGGTCACCGGCAGGACGACCCGCTCTCCCTCCTCCTGGCGTGAAGCTGCCACCGTGACCAGCAGCTCCCGGGTATCGCCCCGCTTCTCGACCTTGGTGCCCGTGACCCGCACCGCCACGTTGCCCTCCGCCGGCTCGCGGAAGCCGAGCAGCTGAAACCGCACCTGCTGGGGCAGCTTGGCGAAGGCGTCGCGGATGCCGCCCCAGGCGCCGTTCTCCGGCGCCCAGTCGTTGGACCGTTGGTCGGAACAGATCCAGACCTCCGTCGCGCCGGCCGCGTTCTCCTTGATGTAGTCGTAGGCCGCCTGCAGGAGCAGCGGCATGTCGGCCGGCACCGCCGCCGGGCCGGCGGCCGGCAGGTCGGCGAGCGCCGCCGGGCTGTCGAGCTCGAGCGGCTTCGCCGCCGGGTCGGTGACGACCACGCACCGCGAGGCGCCGAGCGTGGTCAGCGAATCGATGAGCTGCCGGCGGGCCGTGTCGAGCTTCGTGTCGGCGGCGCCAACGCTGCGCTGCTGCATCGACGGAGAGCGGTCGAGAACCACGATCGCCGTGTCGGGGCGGGCGCCTCCGGCCAGCGCCAGCCAGCCCCGGGACAGCGGCCGGCCGACGGCGAAGATCACCGCCGCCACGGCGAGCATCCGCATCGCCATGATCAGCCAGTTCCGCAGCCGCGAGTAGCCCCGCGACATCGCCCGCGCCGAGAGCAGAAACATCATCGCCGCCCACTGGACCGTCTCGAAGCGGCGCTGGTTGATGAGGTGGATGATGATCGGCAGGCTGATCAGCGGCAGCGCCGTAAGCATCAGCGGCTGGAGAAATGTCATCGCAGCCCCCTCCCCTCGGCGCGGCCCACGAGGAACCGGGCCAGCACCTGCTCGTAGCTCTCATCGGTGAGCACGCGGGCATAGTCGATGCCCCCCTCGAGCGCGACCTTCTTCATCCCCTCCAGGTACCGGTTCACGGCCTGGTGGTAGCGGTCGGCGATGTCGACGGGATCGGCGAAGATCGAGCCGCCCCCCTCCATGTCGAGGAACCGCGTGGGCCGCTGAAACTTGAAGCCGATCTCCTGCGGATCGAGGAGGTGGAACACCGCCACGTCATGCCGCCTGAACCGCAGGTGGCTGAAGCTCGAGGCCAGCACCTCCGGCTCGACGAACAGGTCCGACACGATCACGACCAACGCCCGCTGCCGGATCGTCTCGGCGAGCTCGTGGAGCACTTCGGGCAGCCGCGTCGCCCCGGCCGGCTTCGCCTCCTCGAGGATGTCGAACGCCAGCCGCAGGTGGGCGGGGCTGCGCCGCGGCGGCAGCGTCTTGACGATCCCATCGGCCACACAGGAGATGCCGACCGCGTCGCCCTGCTGCGAGGCGAGATACCCGAGGGCGGCGCCGAGCCGACGGGCGTAGTCGATCTTCGAGAGCCGCCCCTCGGCGGAGAAGTTCATCGAACCGGACGTGTCGAGCACGAGGCACAGGCGGAGGTTCGTGTCGGCCTCGTACTCCTTGACATAGAACCGGTCGGAGCGACCGAAGGCCCGCCAGTCGAGCCGGCGGAGGTCGTCGCCGGGGACGTACTTGCGATACTCGGCGAACTCCACGCTCGACCCGCGGTGCGGGCTCGTGTGCCGCCCCGACACGTTGCCGACCATCGCCTTGCGGGCGAGGAGCGGCACGCCCGCCAGGCGGGAGAGCACGGCGGGCTCGAGGAAACTACGGGTCTGACGGTCGGTGATCATCGGTGTGCTCGGACGGAATGAATCGGCGGAAACCCTCCGTCGGCTACACCTGCTCCGCGACAGTCTCCTTCACGAGGCGGGCCACGATCTGCTTGGCGTCGATGCCCTCGGCCTGGGCGGCGAAGGTCGTGATCAGCCGGTGCGTGAGCACCGGGGTGGCCACCGCCTCGATGTCCTCGAGCCGGACCATGTAGCTGCCGGACAGGGCCGCCCGCGACTTGGCGGCCAGGATCAGGTTCTGCACCGCCCGCGGGCCGGCGCCCCACGACACGAGCGGCTTCAGCCAGGCCGGCGCCGTCTCGCCGCGCGGCCGCGTCTTGCGGACCAGCTTCGCGGCGAACTGATAGATGTGATCCGGCACCGGCACCCGGCGGACGAGGTGCTGGTAATCGATGATCTCACCGGCCGTGAGCACGTGCTCGAGCGCGGGGATCGAGTTGCCGGTCGTGCTTCGGGCGATCGTCACCTCTTCCTCTTCGGTCGGATAGTCGAGCTCGATGAGGAACATGAAGCGGTCGAGCTGGGCCTCGGGCAGGGGATAGGTGCCTTCCTGCTCGACGGGATTCTGCGTGGCCAGCACGAAGAACGGCGGATCGAGCCGCGACGTCTTGCCGACCACCGTCACCTTGTGCTCCTGCATGGCCTCGAGCATGGCGGCCTGCGTCTTGGGAGGCGCCCGGTTGATCTCGTCGGCGAGCACGATGTTGGCGAACACCGGGCCGGGCACGAAGTGGAACTCCCGGCGGCCGTCGGCCGTCTCCTGGAGGATGTCGGTGCCGGTGATGTCCATCGGCATCAGGTCGGGCGTGAACTGGATGCGGCTGAACTTGAGCGACACCGTCTCGGCGAGCTTGCTGACCAGGAGCGTCTTGGCCAGGCCCGGCACGCCCATCAAGAGCGCGTGGCCGCGGGCGAAGAGACAGATCGTGAGCCGCTCGACCGTCTCCTCCTGGCCGATGATCACCCGGGCCAGCTCCCGCTTGAGACGCTCGTAGACGGTCCGCAGGCGGTCGAGGGCGGCGACGTCGTTGTCGTTGAGCTCGGCGGCACGATCGGCGGTGGAGGCGGAGGCCATGGAAAACTCTTTCCGAAGGGGAATGGGCTGGCAAGGACGGAAACGGCTGCCCGCTGGGCAGGGAGGGCTGTGAAACTAGTATTGCCCACTGGCGATGGTTTCGCACCGGGGGGCAGGCCGGATGCGAAACCGGCCCGCGGACGCACATTTCTCGGAAAATGCCCGGCCAACCGGAGAGAACCGGACCCTACCGGGGCCCGAGGGCCGCCTCGAGGGCGGCACCGACGCCCGCCGGGTCGACGGCCCGGAGCCGGTCGAGCTGGATCCGGGCCGCGGGGAGCGGACAGGCTGCCAGATACCCGGCCACGGCCCGGCGGACGAGTGGATCGTCGCGGCCGAGGCTGTCCCAGAGCCCGGCGACGACCTCGATCGCCGACCAGTCCTGATACCGGGCCAGATCGACGGCCGCGTCGGCGGCCACGGCGGGGTTGGCCAGCAGCCGGGCCGTGGCCGCAGCCACCCGGTCGCGGGGCACCGTGTCGCCGAGGTTCTCCCCGGCGAACCGCAGCACCGCCAGGGCGTGCCGGGCGTCGCCCGCCCGGGTGGCACCGTCGAGAAGGCCGCGGGCGGCGAGCTCGTCGATCCCTGCCGCACCCCGCGCCACCACGATGCCCGCGAGCAGCCCGTCGAACCCTGCGCGGAGATCGCTGCCCGGCGCCTCGACCGCCCGCCGCAGGGCCGCGAGGTGCCGCTCGCGCTCGTGGCCGTCGGGCGTGGCGGCGGCGACGAGCCCCAGCGCCAGCCCGTAGAACCCGCGCCGCCGCTGGTCGATCCCCGGCTCCTCGATCCACTGCCGCAGCTGCTCCGCGGCGAAGGCCCGTGCCGCATCGCGCACGGCTGCGAACGGTGCGTTGCCAAACTCCGTGAACGCGTCGGCCGCGATCGCCGGGTCGCGGTGTTCGAGCCGCGCGGCATACCAGGCGAGCCGCCGCGCGGCCGGCTCCGTGGTCGGCGGCGCCGCCGCCACATGGGCCAGGAGCGGCTCGTCGGCGGCGACGGCCTCCCAGCCGTCCGGATCAGCGAACAGCACCGCCGTGCCGGCGATCGGCCCGGCGACCCGCGCGGCCACGATGTCGCCCGCGGTCCCGCGGCCGCGGAGCGACTGCCCCACGGCGAAGGGCTGCACGAGCCGCCCGAGATCGTCCCGCGCAACCGGCCCGGCCGACTCGCCGACCGCCGTCACGTCGGCCGCGTCGCGCCGCTCGGCGAGCGAGCGGCCCACGACGCCGCAGAACGGACAGGCCACGGACACGACGCCCTGGACCATGACCGCGAGCGTCAAGCCGATGCCGATCAGCCGGCGCGCCGCATCAGGCGTACATCGCATCCTGATTCCGCTCCCGCTGCATCCGCTGCCGCCAGTAGGGCACGGTGCAGAGGAGCAGTTTGCCGGTGCCCTCGTAGGAATAGGCGAGCTGCTGGCCCGAGAGCCAGTAGCTGATGAACGACCGCGCCGGCCGCCGCATCCGCAGGCGGATGCCCGCCGTGCGGGCCACCACGAAGGCGCCGTCGGTCACGAGCCGGTCGTTCTTCAGTTCGACCTCCTCGACCGGGCCGTCCACCGCGAGTACCACCTGCCCCGTGCCCTTGAGCGCGGTCTTGTACCAGAACAGCCCCTGGTCGGCCCACCAGCTCGTCCACATCGTTTCCCGGTGCACGGAGAGCTGCACCTCGCCGTCGCTGGCCCAGAAGCACCGGCCGTCGAGAATCCACCGGTCGCCCGGTTTGATCTTCATCACGTGGTAGCCGCCGAGCGTGGAATCGAGCCACACGCTCCCGGTGCCGTGATACCGCGGCCGCAGCGGCGACTCGTCGGAGAACAGCGACACCCACCAGGTCTGGAGCGTCGGGAAGGGCACGTCCATCGCGATCGCGCCCTGCATGTGGTTCAGCGCGCCGCGCTCCGTGCGGACGTCGTCCTGCTTCAGGTCCACCCTGACCCAGCGCAGGCCCTCGCTCACCTCGACCTCAAACCGGGCCATGGATGTCGACCTCCGCGCCACGGGCCACGCCCCCCTTGGTCCAATCGACCGACCAGCCGGGGAAGGCGATCTGGGGATAGGGATCGGGATCGATCGGCCCGTCCGACTGGAAGACGATGTCGAACTGCCGGTCGGGGAGGATCCGGCCGATGCGGCAGTATTTGGTGGTGTGCTGCGTCTTGGGATCGAGCCGCACCGGGCCGCCCGGGCCGGCGAACTGCAGGCCGTCGCGAAACGCCTGCCGCACCGCCTCGGTCTCGAACGAGCCGGCCTTCTCGACCGCCTGCTTCCAGAGGTGGACGAGGCACCAGTCGGGCTCCATCGGATCGCCCGTCACACGGTCGTAGCCGAACTCGTCGCGGAACCCCTGCACCCACGCCCGGTTGGCGGGCGTGTCGAGGCTCTGGAAGTAGCAGGAGACGGCGAGGTGCCCCCGCACCTCGGCGGGCAGGAAGCTCCGCAGCTCGTCCTCGGCGATGCTCGTCGACAGCACCGGCACCTTGGCCGGATCGACCTTCGCGTCGGCCAGGGCCCGAAAGAGGCCGAGGTTCGAGTCGCCGTTGACGGTGTTGAGCACGCAGTCGGCCTCGCTGAACTGGATCCGCTGCACGACCGCCGCGAAGTCGCGGTCGCCGAGCGGCATGTAGGCCTCGCCGACGGGCCTGATCCCTTGGGCCGCGAGATGCTTCTTGGCGATGAAGTTGGCCGTCCGCGGGAAGACGTAGTCGGAGCCGACCAGAAAGATCTTCTTCCTGCCGCCCCCCTCCTTGCCCGTCAGCCAGTCGAGCGCCGGCAGAATCTGCTGATTGGGGGTCATGCCGCCGTAGACGCAATACGGCGACGATTCGTTGCCCTCGTACTGCACCGAATAGAACAGCAGCTTCTTCGCCGCCTCGAAGAGCGGCAGCACGGCCTTGCGGCTGGCGCTCGTCCAGCAGCCGAAGACGGCGACCGGATCGGCCTCGAGCAGCTGCCGGGCCCGCCGCACGAACAGCTCGACCCTGGACCGCGGGTCGGGGGCTCGGGCGACGACCTTGCGGCCAAGGATGCCCCCCGCGGCGTTGATCCGCTCCAGGGCGTAGAGCTCGACGTCGCGGAGCGACGTGGCGCTGATGCCCAGCGGCCCCGTCTGCGAGTGCAGCATCCCGACCGTCACCTCGCCCTGCTGCGGCGGGATCCCCAGCGAGCAGCCGACGAACATCCCCGGCGCTAGCGCCCGGGCGGCGGCGAGCGTGGCGGCCGTGCCGCGGCCGAGGGCGGCGCGGCGGCTGATCCGGGCTGGCGTGCGCGGCGGTTCCGGGCGGGAGGTCATTCCTCGTTCATCCGTTTGTAGAGGGCCTCGAACGCCTCGGCCGAGATGCTCACGTCGCCCCGGAACGGCTGGTTCATGTCGAAGATCAGGTGCATCATCGTGCCCAGGTAGGCGGCGAGGATGCCGCCGAGCACCAGCTGGGTGATGAACCGCATGTCGAACAGCCAGCAGATGGCGATGTTGAGCACGGCGCCGAGGAGCATCACGAACCACATCGACGACGGCAGCGACGACCGCACCGAGAACAGCCGCATCCGCCGGCATTCGAGGAAGTGGTTGAACTGCCGCAGGGCCTCGGCGTGCACGATCTCCTCCCCGGGCGTCTGCGGCTGGAACTCGAG
>JBIJCJ010000230.1:0-5019 GCA_044344765.1 Pirellulales bacterium
CACATCGCCCCGGGGCGATGTGCCGCGGGCCGGGAGAGTGTACCTTGTTTCAGAGGTGCGGGGACCGGCGGATCGGACCGGTCGCCGGCCCGTTTCCCGGAGCCCGCGATGCACGACGTCCTGATCTGTGGCACCTGCGTTGCCGACATCCTCGTCAAGCCGGTCGGCCTGGCCGACGCCATCGGCGGTGGTCGGCTGTTTCATGTCGATCCGATCGAGGTCACGACCGGCGGCATCGTCTGCAACACGGGGATCGCGATGCGCCGCCTCGGGATGGGGGTCGCCGCGTCGAGCCTGGTCGGGGCCGATCCGTGGGCCGACCTGATCCGCGGCCGGCTGGCCGCCGACGGCCTCGACGTCTCCGCGGTCGAGACGCACGCCACGCTGGCCACGAGCACGACGGCCGTGCTCATCGACCCGGGCGGCGAGCGAAGCTTCGCCCACCATGTCGGCGCCCCGGCCGCCATCGACCTCGCATTCATCCGCCGGGCGGCGCCGCACTTTGGCCGCTGCCGCATGGCCGTCATCGGCTATCACGGCCTGCTGCCGGCGCTGGAGCACGACCTCGCCACGGCGGTGCAGACCGTCAAGGCCACGGGCTGTCTCGTGGCGGTCGAGACGGCCGGTTCCGGCGGCCCGTTCGCCCCACTGGCCGCGGCCCTACCCCACGTGGACGTGTACGTGCCGAGCCTCGACGAGGCCGTGAATCAGACGGGCCTCGCCGATCCGCGGGCGATCGTCGAACGCTACCGGGCGTGCGGCGCGCCGGGGCTCCTCGGCGTGAAGCTCGGGACACGCGGCACGCTCCTCTCGCCGGCGGCGGGCGCGCTCCTGGAGATACCCTGCGTCCCGGCACCGGGGCCGGTGGCCGACACGACGGGTGCCGGCGATTCCTTTCTGGCCGGTCTGCTCACGGGCCTGCTCCGCGGCATGGAGCTTCGCCGTGCCGGCCTGCTCGGCGCGGCCACGGCCGCCTGTTGCGTCACCGGGATCGGCGCCACTGCCGGCCTCCGCTCGTTCGAGGAAACGCTCGCGATCGCGGCCGGCTCCCTGTAGCGGCGGGCTGCGGCCATCATGCCCCGGCGTGTGGGCTATCGCTTTTTCTTCGCCGGCCGCGGCGCAACCTTTTTCTTCACGCTCTTCTTCACCACGACCTTTTTCGCAGCGACCTTTTTCGCCCCCTTGGCCGCCCGCTTCACAGCGGCCTGAGCCGGCGGCGTGGCGCCGCGTCGCACGCGCTTCGCCGCTTTGGCTTTCGCCGGCCCGCGGCGGACCCGCGCCGCGGCCGCCTCGTCGAGAAACTCCTCCGCAGCGGCGAGCAGTGAGGCCGCTGACAGCGGCTCGACCTCGTCGATGATGAACAGCGCCAATTCGCCACGTTTCTGGGCAGCCATCAGCGTCTGATACTCGGCGAGGGTCAGGTCGTCGTGGTCGTCGTCCTCACTGGAGAGAAACTCGAAGCCCACCCGCGCCTTGGGGTCCCAGCCGTCGGCGTGAAACTCGACGCCGTACTCGCGAAACATCACGTTTCGCTCGACGGTATAGCCGCGGGTGCGAAAAAGTCGGGCCAGCAGATCACAGGCTTTCGTCTCGGACACGGTGACGCTCATCGCACAAACTCCGGAGGTGACCAGTCGCATCGAGCGAGATCATATCGCCGCGGGCGATTCGGCGCCGAAGAAAGACAGGGAAAACAGAAAAGGACAGGCATATTCCTCGACCGAGGGGCAAGGTTCGTGGCCATGCGTGAATCCTGGTGCATGAATCCTGGTGCAGCGGTCCACACAACGTATCTTTCCCGAGTGGTTTTCCCGGGACCGAGGGTTTGGCGGACCACCTTGGCGACTTCCATATGGTCATGGGGGCCAATCCTCGTGCCGTTACAATCGTGGCGGGATCAAGGACCAGCGAACGATATGGAAGCCGCGACGCGGGACTGGTGGGCGGGGCTGGCCGCATTTGCGAGTGAGCGGCGCCATTCTCATCCGCCGCCGCTGCCGGAGTCGCCCGACCTGGCGGCCGCCGAGCGGACGATTCTCGCGGCCCACCTCGTTTCCTGGCTCGACGACTGGTCAACGCTGCTCGAGGCGCGGCGGAGATGGGCTGCCGACGAGCCGCGGACGGGCCGCGACCCCGATCCTGCCGTCGTGCTGACCACTTCGGTCGCCGGGATCGCGGCGGCCGAGGCATTGCTGCAGGGGGGGCATCCGGTGGCGGCGGCGGAACGGGGACGGATCATCCCGGTCACGGAACTGGAATACCGACTGTGGTGCATCCGTCACCCCGACGAGCACGTTTGGCACATCAATCATTGGAACTGGATCAAGACCCGCGTGCCGCCGCAGCGGACGGGGGAGTTCGCCCGATATCCGCTCGCCCCAGGCGAGGCGTACTGGCTGCACCGCACCGGGACGGCGGGCGCCGGGGCGGCCGACCGCCGCGACTGCCACCTCTGGCGGTGGAACGGCCGGCACGCGGCGCTGCTGCAAGCGTTCGTCCGCGAAGGCGGTGTGTCACATTTCGCCGCGGCACCGCCGCCTGAGGACGCCCCATGATTGAGGTTTTTCCGGGCAAGCGATACTTTCTCGGCTCCTCCAGCCACGATCGGACGCCCGCATGAAACCCCGCATCCTGCTCACCACCACGTCGTTCCAGGACACCCCCGGTGGGCACCACGACGCCCTCTCGGCCACGGGCTGGGAACTCGTGACGGCGCGGGGGCCGCTCACCGAGGCCGACACGCTGGCGCTCGTCGGCGAGGTGGACGGCTACATCTGCGGTGACGACGCGATCACGCGCCGGGTGCTGGAGAAGGCCCGGCCGCGTCTGAAAGTGCTATCGAAGTACGGCATCGGGGTCGACAAGATCGACGTCGAGAGTTGTACCGAGTTCGGCATCCCGCTCCTGTTCACGCCCGGCGTGAACCACACGACCGTGGCGGAGCACGCCTTCCTGCTGCTGCTCGCACTGGAGAAGAACCTGTTGTTTCACACCGATTCCGTCCGCGGCGGCGGGTGGAAGCGGCAGACGGGCCACGAGCTGCTCGACAAGACGATCGGCATCGTCGGCATGGGGCGGATCGGCAAGGAGGTCGCCCTCCGGGCCAAGGCCTTCGGCATGCGGCCGATCGGCTACGACGTCTTCTGGGACGAGGCGTTCGCGGCGGCCCACGGCATCGCCCGGGCGGCATCCCTCGACGAATTGTTCGTCGCCGCCGACTATGTGTCGCTGCACTCGAACCTCACGCCCGAGACCCGCGACCTCGTGCGGGCGGAGACGATCGCGAAAATGAAGCCCGGCGTGATCGTGATCAACTGCGCCCGCGGCGAGATCGTGAACACCGCCGACATGGCCGCGGCCCTGAAGAGCGGCCACGTGCGTGGCTACGGCACCGACGTGCTCGACGCCGAGCCGCCGCCTGCCGATCACCCGCTGACGAAACTGCCCAACTGCCTGGTGACGCCGCACGTCGGCTCCCGCACCCACGAGAGCGTGCAGCGGCAGGCGATGGCGGCTGTCACCAACCTGATCCGCGCGATGCATGGGGAGCAGCCGCTCGCCCAGGTCAATCCCGAGGTTCCAATCACGAAAGTCGTGGAGCGATGATCTGAGATTCGGTTCGCCAGGTCGTCCGGCCCATCCCGGCTCGGAGACGGCATGAGTAGCGTCGCTGGCGAAAGTCCGCCACGCTCCGCATCCTCACGCCGATCTCCTCGCCCGGCCAAACTGGGGACCGAGTTCTCGTCCGCGAGAAGCCAGCTTCCACAGAGCGTTTCCACCTCCAGCAACGAAGCCCTTGACGCACATGTCCGAAATCTTTCACGTCGTTCCCGTCGCCGCCCACGAGGCGATCGTTCGTGCCGCTTACCTGCACCGGGGCTTCGACGCCGCCGAGGCCGAGCATGCGGCCAAGCTCGCCACCGCCGCCACGCGGCACGGCATCCGCACGCATAACGCCATCAAGGCCCTGCACCTCGACGAGCACTTCGGATCCCGGGCCCACGGCTGCGTGCCCCGGGCGACGATCGAGAAACTGCCGTCGCGGTTCGACGCCTGCGAGGTGTGGGACGCCAACAAGAAGCTCGGCCAGGCGGTCGCCTGGGAGGCGATCGAGACCTGCATCCGCCTCGCCGACCGGCACGGCTGCGGCACGGTGAGCGTGGACAACGCCTTCCACTACCTGTGGGGCGGCGGCTACGTGATGGAAGCCGCCAAGCGGGGCTACATCGCCTACACGAACTGCACGGCGGCCCTGGCCGAGGTCGTGCCGTTCCAGGGCGTGTTTCCCACGCTGGGCACGAACCCGCACTCCTGGGGCTTTCCCACCACCGAGGCCGTCGGGTTCCCGATCGTGATCGACTGGGCGACGAGCGTGATCGCCATGGGCCGCGTGCAGCAGCTGAAGCGGGAGGGCAAGCCGCTCCCGCCGAACGCCGCAGTGGACAAGGACGGGAAGCCCACGACCGACCCGGCGGCTGCCGTATCGTTGCTCCCGTTCGGCGACCACAAGGGCTACGGCCTCTCCCTGATCAACGAGATCGTGGCCGGCTTCATCGGCGGCTCGCTGCCCACGCTCCGCAATCGGACCCCGGTGGCCGGCGAGAAGCAGACCTGTACCTTCTCCTTCCAGGTCATCCACCCGGAGGCCGTCAGCGGCGGGGCGTTCGCGGCCGGCCGGTCGCAGGCGGCCAACGTCAAGGCCGTGCTCGCCGACATCCTCGGCCACGGCAACGAGAAGTGCATGCTGCCCGGTCAGCTCGAGGCCCGGGCCGCCGCCCGCAGCGACGCCGCCGGTGGCCTGCTGTTCTCGACCGCCGAGGTCGAGGCCCTCAACGAAATCGCCCACGAAGCCGGCGTGCCGAAACTCGACATCGGCGGCCTGGCTAGAGTCGAATGATCACTCCCTCTCCCCCTGGGAGAGGGCAGGGGTGAGGGTGCCCCTGAATCGCACATCCGGCCGGGCACCCTCACCCGGCCTTCGGCCACCCTCTCCCAGAGGAGAGGGGCGGGAAAGAGACA
>JBIJCJ010000307.1:0-5012 GCA_044344765.1 Pirellulales bacterium
CCACGAACCTACCCTTCGAGAACTGGACCGAAGTCCTGGGCAGCGAACGGCTCACGGGAGCAGCGCTGGACAGGCTCACCCACCGCTGCCACATTCTGGAGACGAAGGGCGAAAGCTACCGTCTCCAGGACGCCAAGCGGCGACGGCGGCGGACAGACTGACAAGGGAACCGAACCAACCGCGACACCCCACGGACTCAGGGGAGATCGACACAACCCAGCGCCACCATTTTCGACCGCCCCGCGCCGCCGTTTTCAACCGCCGTCAACACCTGCTGAATGTCGGCCTGCAGGACCATCGGGCTGCCGCAGACCGGGCATTCCTCGACGAAGTCCTGATGCCGGCCCGCTGAGACATCGATGGGAACGAACACCTCTTCGTTGCAGGTGTCGCAGAAATACCGGCCTTCGATTTCCGAGGTCTGAGCGTCGGGACCGTGGTGGCGGCGATACCGTGGATTGCCGGACATGGTGAGGCTGCTCCGGGTGAGGTGGTCACCTGCACGACGGCGGAGTCAGTGCCGGTGCCTGCAGGCCAGCCGTATTATCCACCCGGGTCCCCCACTCCAGCGTGCCGTACCACGACGTACGAAGCATGCGGCTGCGTGTTCAGGGGACAGTTTCTGAATGTCCGTCAGCTGTCATACGTCAGCCCGGAGTGGCCATGCAGATTACGACACTGTTTTTGGCCGGCGACGTCATGACCGGCAGGGGGCTCGATCAGGCCATGCAGCACCCGGGCTCGCCAACGCTCCACGAGCCGAGCGTCCGTGATGCCGGGGGGTACGTAGCCCTCGCCGAAGCAGCTCATGGGCCGATACCAGTTCCTGTCAGCCCGGCGTACCTGTGGGGAGATGCCCTTGCCGTCCTCGATGAACGCCATCCAGCTGCCCGGATCATCAATCTGGAGACGAGCGCCACGACGAGCAACGAATGGTGCCGGAGAAAAGACATTCACGTGCGATCTCGTCCACGGGCATTCGTCCCATCATGTCCGCCCGATCGAGGTCTATCGCGACCGGCTGATTCTGTACGGCTGCGGCGATCTGATCGACGACTACGAGGGCATCGCGGGTCATGGCAGATATCGCAGCGACCTTGGGATCATGTATTTCCCGACGCTCGAAGTCGCCACCGGCCGGCTCGCGGGCTTGGCCATGGTTCCGATGCAGATGCGAAGATTCCAGTTGTGCCACGTCGATTCGGATGGCGTGAACTGGCTCCGTGACACGCTCTCCCGCATCAGTCGCGGATTTGGCTGCTCCGTCGAGAGTCAAGAACCAAGCGTTCTGTCGCTCCGGTGGTGAACGTTGTGAACGAAAGGCGAACGGCGGCCATGGTGGTGCGAAGTCTCTGGGCGGCGGAGCGTTCCTGCTGCGTGACCGGCTGCTGGGCTTCACGCTGTCGGCCGCGGGTGGAGCTGGTCTGGCCGGTGTCGGTGGACGTGGATGTGGTGGTTGCGGTGGACATTGGGTGCGCGGGATCTCCTTGGGTGTGAGTGGATGAAAAGCCCAACCGCGCAGACTGGTGGCGGCACGGGCTGAGAAAAGTCACTGGCTGGCGACGGTTCTGGGGGCCTACGACGGCCGATCAGCAACCGAGGCGCCTAGGCCGCCGTCTGCCATCGAGCGCGAGAATCAGGATGTGAAAATCGCTGGCAAAAGACGAAAGGAGGTTAGGGCTGGAACCTGTCAGGCAAAACGATGACTGGGTTAGCGCTAAGTGTCTCAGCCGCCTCGTCGGAGAGCATATTCAAGCCGTCGACGTACAGGTATTCGCCCTTGAACTCCGCGAGCGCCTTGGCTCCCTCGTCCGTGAGCGTGGTCAAACCGCTAAGGTGCAGAGTGCCCTTGTGCTTCCCCAACGCCTTGGCCGCTTCGTCGGAGAGCGTGGTCAGGCCGTCGAGTGTCAGGGTGCCGGTGTGCTGCCCCAGTGCCTTGGCCGCTTCATCCGAAAGAATGGTCAGGCCGCTGAGTCTCAAATAGCGTTCCTGCTGCGCGAATGCCTTGGCTGCCTCGTCGGACAGCGTGGTTAGGCTGCCAAGGTCCAGCCATTCTCCCTTGTGCTGGGCCAGCGCCTTGGCCGCTTCGTCCGAAAGCGCGGTAACGCTGTCGAGGTGCAGAAACCTTCCCTCGTGCTGTGCGAGCGCCTTCGCGGCCTCTTCAGAGAGTGTGGTCAGGCCGTTAAGTCCCAAATCGAAGCCCTTGTGCTGCGATAATGCGTTTACCACTTCATCGGAGAGCGTGGTCAGGCGGTTGAGTGACAGACGGTAATCGTTTTTCGCAAGATGGGCCGCTAACTCGGGATTCGTGAGGGAGGTCAGATCGTAAAGGTGCAGGTAGCCCCCATGCTTCGCCATCGCAGCAGCCGACTTGTCGGAGAACGTTTTTATGCTCTCCAAAAATAGATGGTCCTCGTGTTTTGCGAGTGCCTCTGCCGCTTCGTCAGAGAGGCCGGTCAGGCCGTTGAGGCCTAGCAGGCCTTTGTGCTGCGCCAGTGCCTTGGCGGCGTTGTCAGACAGGGCAGTCAAGCCGTTGAGGTACAGGCCGTGTTCGTGCTTCCCGAGCGATTTGGCCGCTTCGTCGGAGAGCGTGGTCAGGCCGTCCAGCTCTAGGGCGCCGGTGTGGTGTCCCAGTGCCTTGGCCGCTTCGTCGGAGAGCGAGGTAAGGCCGTTGAGAGCCAGAAGGTCGGGAAACTCCGCCATCAACCTCTTCGCCTGCTCCACCGTCAGGCTCGTGATCTTGTTCGTGTCCTTCGGCAACTCATCGGCCATGACAACGAGCGCGGCACCAGGCAGCAAGGCGAACGCGAGGAAAAGACGAGCGAAGGTGGGCATGGTGGGATTCATACTGGCAGGCGAGAAAGCGGACTCGACCGTCACTCTACCATTCGGCGAAATGCCCCGTGAACGCCAGCAGGACGGCCCCAGAGGCTCAGTTCAAAGCCGCGTCTCTGTGACGTCGGCTGTACCAGACAACGATCCCGGCCATCACCACGAACACGACCGTCCCGCCGAGGGCGGCGATCTCATAGCGGAGCAGGTACCAGTGGTTGGGCATCGAGACGTTTGCGTTATATCGCAACGCCCCAACAGCACCGAAGGAGGCTCGTTGGAGGCCGTCGAGGTCCAGCCGTCCGCCCTTGAACTCCGCGAGCGCCTTGGCAGTATCGGCGTCGAGCGTGGTCAGGCCGTTGAGGTTCAGATAATAGCCTTTCGACTCCGCGAGCGCCTTGGCAGTATCGGCGTCGAGCGTGGTCAGGCCGGAGAGGGTTAGGTCGCCCTTGAACTCCGCGAGCGCCTTGGCAGTATCGGCGTCGAGCGTGGTGAGGCCGTTGAGGGACAGCCCATCGATCTTGACCTCCGCCACCAACCTCTTTGCCTGCTCCGGCGTCAGGCTCGTAATCTTGTCGGTGTCCTCCGGCAAGTCGTCGGCCGTGGCCACGAGCGGGCCGAGGAGCAGCGAGGTGAAGACGAGAAGGAGGCTGGAGACGGTGGGCATGGCGGAGATTTGGCCGGGCGTTGTGGGTGGCGGAATAGTCACTCTATCACTGGTCCGGCTGCCCCCTGAAAGCGAAACTTATTTCGCCCGGAGGCTCAATTCACCCCCGGCTCCCGCAACACCCTCCGCACCCGGCCACCGCCACCAATGTCCGCCCTCGAATACACCCCCGCCCGATCCGCCGACAAGCACCGACTCGAGGCCCACTGTCGAAGAGCCTCGATCTTGTCGCCCGCAGTCACAGCCACGGGTACAACGTTCTGCGCGGCCTGAACGAGCGGCACGTCCAATAGTGACGCCAGCCTGCAGCACGACTCGATCTCGGCGCCGATCCAGTTCGTGTCGTCCGGACGGGCCTGCTTCGCATCCAGCCCGTAGAAGTTCTGGTAGATGCCCCAGATCGCGTCCTTCTGGTCACGCCCGGGCAGATCGACGAAGAACACGCCGTCGAACCGTTCAGCCCGGGCGAACTCCGGCGGCAACTTCGAGGCGTCGTTGCAGGTGCCGACGAAGAAGACGTCGCTCTCGTGGTCGTTCAGCCACGTGAGCAGGGAGCCGAACCAACCGCGACACCCCACGGACTCAGGGGAGATCGACACAACCCAGCGCCACCATTTTCGACCGCCCCGCGCCGCCGTTTTCAACCGCCGTCAACACCTGCGGTCCGTTCGATGACGTCCGCATCAAGGCACTTGTGCAGGAAGGCAGGATCACACCCGAGACGTTGGTCAGCCGGGCAGGCATGCAGCAGTGGGTTCCTGCCCTTAAGATCCGGGGGCTGTTTGGGGCCACGCAAGCCACCAAGACGAGGCCACAGGCTGCGCCGAGCAAGCCGTCACCCCCAGTCCGGCCAGCACCTCGTCAACCCGCGGCGTCGGAGGCAGAGGCCCCCAGTTTCCCGGCCGTTCAGATCAGCACCCCGCCTTCACGCTTCCGTTACACAGCCAAGCCTGACTGCAGCCTCAACATCATGCTCGGCCTCGGGGGTGCTGCGGCGATGCTCTTGGGGTTTTTCTGCCCGATCATGCGACTGCCGATCATTGGCAGCATGAGTTCCCTGAGTTTCATTGGCTTGCTCGTGCGTGAGGGGGCCGTGAGTGAAATGACCATCTCGGCGTTTCTCGTGCTGGCTGCCGTAGGCGTGGCCGTCATCGCCGCGGTGATTAAGCAGCCGTCTTTGTTCTGGATTCCCGGTGTCGGCGGGGCAGGTGCAACGCTTCTGACAGTCGGGAAGTACCTGTGGATGCAGGGAGAGATGGCCCAGAAAATGAAGAAAGACCTCGATGGCAACCCGTTCGCTGGTTTAGCGCAGGCCATGGTTCAAGCCGTGTCGCTCGACTTCGGCATCGGCGTCATCGTGTTCGGGGCCGGGCTGTTTTGTCTTGCTCCCGTTGAACCTGGAATCTCCGCGGGCAAGGGTTAGCCTACCCTTTCCCCCGGAGGATTCCATCCCATGACCCAGAAGCGCAAGCGGCTGTCCGGCCCCGAGAAGATCGCCATCGTCAAGCGATAC
>JBIJCJ010000231.1:0-4992 GCA_044344765.1 Pirellulales bacterium
CCCAGGCCCAGAACCTGCGCGACAGCGGTCTGAAGGTCGTCGTGGCCCAGCGTCCGGGCGGCCCGAACTACGACCTCGCCAAGAGCCACGGCTTCGAGCCCCTCTCGGTCGAGGATGCGGTCAAGCAGGCCGACGTGGTCAACATTCTCCTCCCCGACGAGCTCCAGGGGGACGTCTATCGCACCGCCATCAAGCCCAACCTCAAGAAGGGCGCGATCCTGATGGCGAGCCACGGCTTCAACTTCCACTTCGGCCAGGTGGAGCCTCCGGCCGGCCACGACATCCTCCTCGTCGCGCCCAAGGGCCCCGGCCACCTGGTCCGCAGCGAGTATGTGAAGGGGGGCGGCGTGCCCTGCCTGATCGCCCTCGGCCCGAATGCCTCGGCCGAGACAAAGAAGATCGGCCTGGCGTATGCCAAGGGCATCGGCGGCACCCGTGGCGGCGTGATCGAGACGACGATCGCCGAAGAGACGGAGACCGACCTCTTCGGCGAGCAGGCGGTGCTCTGCGGCGGCGTCTCGGAGCTCATCAAGGCGGGCTTCGACACGCTCGTGGAGGCCGGCTACCAGCCCGAGATGGCCTACTTCGAGTGTCTCCACGAGATGAAGCTGATCGTCGACCTGCTCTACCAGGGCGGCCTGGAATACATGCGGTACAGCGTGTCGAACACGGCCGAGTACGGTGACTACACCCGCGGCAAGCGGATCATCACCGACGAGACCCGGGCGGAGATGAAGAAGATCCTGGAGGAGATCCGCTCGGGGGCCTTCGCCCGCGACTGGATCCTGGAAAACCGGGCCGGGGCGGCGATGTTCAAGAGCACTCGCCGCCGCGAGCGCGAGCATCAGCTCACGCGGACCGGCCGCCAGCTCCGCAAGATGATGAAGTGGATCGACGCGAAGGAGACGTGATCCATGACACCCGAGGAATACGAGGCCCGCAGCCTCTACGAGCGGCTCCAGCCCGGTGATCGGGTGGAGGTGATGCACGGCGTGACCGTGGGCTCGAGCGCGAAGTGGAGCACGACGACGGTGGGCAAGGTGCTCCGCCGCGAGCGGCGCCGCCATGGCCTGCACTTCCGTCGCAATGCCGACGACAAGGTCTACAGCGACGTCCTCATCCTGGCCCGCGACGACGGCGAACTCACCACGGTGACGATCGACGAGTACACCCGGTTGCGCAAGATCTGAAGTTGGGATAAGGCCCGCTCCAGCAGGCCTGAGGATTCCGGAGTGATCGGTTGCCTGGAAGCCCGAAGCGCGAGCTGAGGGAATACGCTCGGCCTCTCTCGAAGCGACCCGCATTCCCTCGGCTCGCGGCTCGGGCTTCACGGCAGCGGACATCCGCCACAACGGCAGCACCGTCCTCCCTCAACCGCATTCACGCGCTGCACCGCCGGTCTCTGACCGTCGTGCCTCCTGCCTGGAAGCCCGAAGCGCGAGCTGAGGGAATACGCTCGGCCTGTCTCGAAACGACCCGCATTCCCTCGGCTCGCGGCTCGGGCTTCACGGCACGAAACACCGATCCTCATCCCCGCGTCTCGACGGTCGGAGATCGCCGCTCCAGGAACGAGCACGACGGTCGGAGACCGATCGCTGCGGCAGCGCACAGCACGACGGTCAGAGACCGCCGCTACAGGTGGGCGACCAGCTCGATCATCGCCGCCACGTCGGCGGCCGATACCGGGCTCGTCCGTCGCGTGCCGGCGGCGATGCACGTGTCGCGCAGCATGGTCGCCTCGAGGGCGGCGAGGCCCCGAAACCGACGCACGACCCGCGCGCCCCGCCCGCCGGCACGATCCGCCAGCAGCGTGAGCTCCGGCTCGGAGAACGCCAGCGTCGGGCGGCTTGCGACCACGACCTCGCCCCACGGCGGCCGCACGACCTCGACCCGGCCCGCGTCGAGCAGGGGCCGCAGCCAGCGGTGGAAGAACAGCAGCACGAGAAACCCACAGTGGATCCCGTCGGCGTCGGGATCGGTGAGCACGAGCACGCGTTCGTACCGCAGCCGACGTGGATCGCAGTCGGCCTCGATGCCGGCGTCGAGGGCCGCGACGAGCGGAGCGAAAAATGGATGGGCGAGCACCTTGCCGCGCGACGCCCGCGTCGCATTGAGCGGCTTCCCCTGCATGGGCAGCACGGCCTGCGTGGCCGGATCGCGGACGCCGGCCACGGCGGCGGCCGCAGAATCGCCTTCCACGAGAAACAGTTCCGCGCCGGAGCCGGGGCCATGCACGCCGCAGTCTTCGAGCTTGGCGCGCGCCCCGTAACGGTCGGACAACACCCTGGCCATCGTCATCCTCGCGACGGCGGGCCGTCAGCCCGCGCGGGCGATCACGCACTTCAGGTATTCGCCCTCCAGGCAGCTGGCGCTGACCGGATGGTCGGCGGCGGCACCGCGGCACTCCAGGATCTGCAGCGGCCGCCGGGCCCGCTGGGCCACGCCGCCGAGCATCTGCAGGAAATCCTCCCGCGACACCGAGCCCGAGCAGGAGCAGGTCACGAGGATGCCGCCGGGCTCGAGCATGTCGAGGGCCACGCGGTTGATGCGGTGGTAGGCCCGCAGCGCGTCGTCGAGCGCGGCCCGGCTGCGGGCGAACTTCGGCGGGTCGAGCACCACCATGCCGAACCGCTCGCCGGCCGCCCGCAGGGCGTCGAGCTTCTCGAAGGCGTCGGCGGTCTCGACCGTCACGTTCGCCGCGCCGTTCAGGTCGGCATTGGCCTTGGCCAGGGTCGCGGCCTTGGCACTGGAGTCGACCGCCAGCACGCTGCGGGCGCCCCCCGCGACCGCCGCCGCCACGGCGAAGCCCCCGGAATAGCAGAACATGTCGAGCACGCGGCGGCCCCGGGCGTAGCGGGCGGCCGCATGGCGGTTGTCCCGCTGGTCGAGGTAGTAGCCGGTCTTCTGGCCTGCCGTGAGATCGACGCCGAACTTCAGACCGTGCTCGGCGACGAAGATCGGGCCGCTCGGCGCCGCGCCGCGGATCACCCGGTCCGGGAGCTGCAGCCCTTCGAGTTTCGAGAGCCCGCGTTCGGCGCCCCGGAGGAGGATGCCGCGCGGCCCGACGATGTCCACGAGCTGGTCGGCGATCGTCTCCAGCCGCTGGGCCATCGCCAGGGCCGTCACCTGCACGGCGAGGAAGTCGCCGTAGCGGTCGACGATCAGGCCCGAGAGGTCGTCCCCCTCGCTGTTCACGAGCCGGGCCGCCCCGGTGCGGTCGTCGAGCCCCAGCGTCCGCCGCAGGCCGACCGCGGTCTCGAGCCGCGCCCGCCACAGGGCGTCGTCGAGCTTGACGGCCGGATCGAAGGCGTAGAGGCGGACCCGCAGCCGGCTGGCCGCGTTCCACAGCCCGCGGGCCACGAACGTGCCGTCGTGCGTGGCCAGGTCGACGACCGCGCCGTCGGCCGGGCTCCCCTCCACCCGCTGAACCGCCGAGTCGAGCACCCAGGGATGCCGGCCGAAGAACGGCCGGGCCCGCTTGGGCTTGAGGAGCACCGTGGCCGTCGGCAGCCCGGCAGCGTCGGGCAACGTGTTCACGCTAGGCATTTGTTTTCCAGAGAAGGAGGCGAGCGGGGCGGCGTGAGGATCGCGAGCGTGGCGGACCTTCGCCAGCGAGCGAACTCATGCCGCCCGCGAGCCGGGTCGGGCATCTGTTTTCCGAACATGGAGGCGAGTGGGTCGGCGTGAGGATCGCGGGCGTGGCGGACCTTCGCCAGCGAGCGAACTCACGCCGCCCGCGAGCCGGGTCGGGCCACTAACAGCCTAGGCATGCACGACCTGCTTCGCCTGCCCTGGCACGACATGGGGCGGCGGCAGGGCATCGCTGCCGGGATCGGTCTTCACCCGCCGCCGGCCCTCGCGGTCGGCCTTCTTCCGCTCGATCCGCAGCACGCTCCAGCCGAACACGGCGCCCAGCGGCCCGGCGAGCAGGGCCGGCATGAGCACGAGATTGCCGACCAGGGCGATGGTCAGCATCGAGAGCATCATGTAGCCGAACCGCTGCGTCGGGCCGAACGGCGAGAGCGAGAACACGGACAGGCCGATGCCGATCACGCCCCAGCTCTGGTACATCGCGCGGGCGCAGCCCTTGTAGGCGAGCATCGTGGCCTGCTTGCGGTCGAGACCGTCGGCGATGCCGCGGCGGAACCAGAGCATGAAGTGGACGACGTCGTCCACCGTCACGCCCAGGGCCACGCTCGGGGCCATCACGGTGCCGATGTCGATCAGCAGGTTGCCGGCGTCGAGCGACTTGAGGATCGCGTTGCCCCAGCCCATGCCGCCGAACACCAGCAGGGCGGGGAAGGCGGCCGGGAGGAGGAGCACCAGGCCGGCGGAGGCCGCCCGGCAGAGCACGATCATCACCGCGACGATGATCGCGAAGTCCCAGATGAAGCCGATCTTGAGCCCGTCGAGCAGCGAGTGCTGGGCCTTGTAGACCAGCGGCACGAGGCCGGTGTAGTCCACGCTCACGCCCTGCACGCCGTCGGCCGCGAGCCGCTCGAGAATCGGGTTGATCTTCTTCTGCAGGTCGGCCTTGAAGAGGGCGTAGTCGACCTCCTTCACGGCGCTCACCCGGGCGCTGATCCGCCACAGTTCCTGCGTCCGCTCGCGGCCGTCCGTGGCGACCTGCGCCTCGCGGAGGTAGTCGCCGTCGAGGAACTCCTCGCGGTGGGCCATGAGCCGGCGGTTGAGCACGTCGCGGCGGGTGCTCTTGCCGATGCCGAAGGCCCGCACGGCGGCCCCGCCCATGCCGCTGCCGCCATCACCCGCGTCGAGGCTGCGGCCGAAGGTCACGGTGGACAGCGAGCTGCCCACCTCGTCGAGCCCGCCGATCTCCCGCTGGATCTCGCCGACGAGCTCCATTCGCTCGAGGAAGTTCAGGCCGCAGTTGCCGGGGGTGACGTCGGCCTTCTTGGTCGCCGGCAGGCCGTCGATCCGCACCAGGATCTCCATCGGCACCAGCGGCCCGAGGTTCTTCTCCAGCCACTTGTA
>JBIJCJ010000063.1:0-17312 GCA_044344765.1 Pirellulales bacterium
GGCCGCTGCGGCCACAGCGAGGAGACTTTTGCCGCCCCCGAGCCGGTGCTACACCAACGTCGGACACGCTCGGGAGTTCGGGGCGGAGTTCCGCGCCCCGAGGACGACACCACGATGCACGTCGCGATCATCGAAGACGATCCCGTGATCGCGAAGGCGATCGGGAGGGCGGTCCGCGAGGCGGGCCACGAGTGCACCTGGGTCGCGGACGGCGACACGGCCATCCGCGACCGCACGGTCGCCGCGAACGATCTGGTCGTGCTCGACCTGATGCTGCCCAAGAGCGGCGGGATTACGGTGCTGGAGGCGGCGCGGTCGGCGGGCATCCACACGCCCGTGATCGTGCTCACGGCCCTGGGCGCCGTGGCCGACAAGCTCCGCGGCTTCGAGGCCGGAGCCGACGACTACCTGGTGAAGCCGTTCGCGATGGACGAGTTGCTGGCCCGAATCGAGGCGCTCCACCGCCGCACGGGCCACAAGCCGGCACTGGAGATGGAGGCGGGCCCGCTCCAACTCACGCTGGCCACGAAGCGGGTGACGCTGGCGGGCCGGACGATCGAGCTCACACCGACCGAGTTCAGCATCCTCGAACTGCTGATGCGGTTCAACGGCCAGGTCGTGACGCGGAAGATGCTCTGCGAGCACGTCTGGGGATTCGACTGGGAAGGGCCCACGAACGTAATCGAAGTCCACATCAACCGGCTCCGGGGCAAGCTCGACAAGGGGCGCAGGGAGTCGTTGATCTCCACCATCCGGGGCCGTGGGTATGCGCTGGCCGTGGCCTGACTGGCTGCCGCTCTCGACGCTGCGGGCGCGGCTCATGCTGTGGAACACCGCGGTGGTGCTCGCGATGACGCTGGCGTCGCTCTTGGCCGCCCGGTTCATAGCCCGCTCGACCCTGTATGCCGCCGCGGACGCCGAACTGCGGGCCGGCGCGCAGGAAGTGGTGCTCGCGCTACAGGACCTCTACCCGGACGTGGATGCCGTGGTCGCCGAAGTCCGCCGCAAGGCGAGAAGCCACGAGGAACGGGGCTGGTTTTGCCATTTGCTCACGGAGGACGGGGTCACCGTCTGGAATAGCGAGCATTGCCCCGCGGCCGTCGCTGGGTACCCTCCGGCCCACCTCGACCGCACGGAGAACATCGTCCAGGTCGGCCCCTACCGCTACGTGCGGCTGCGGATTTCGACCCCGGGGCAGCCTGCGTATCACGTGCGGGTCGGCACCTACACGACGGGCCTCGATCAACGGCTCACGGCCCTGATGCGGCGACTGACGGTGGTCGGCCTGGCACTGTGCATGATCACTCCCTTGGCGGGCTGGTGGCTGGCCCGGCGGGCGACCCGCCCCGTCGCCGAGATCCTCCAGATCGCCGATCAACTCCGGCCCACTCGGCTCGGCGACCGGCTCCCGATGCGGGGCACCCGGGACGAGCTCGACCGGCTCGCCCGCACCATCAACCGTCTGCTCGACCAGGTGGCGGACCACGTCGATCGGCAGCAGCAGTTCGTGGCCGACGCGGCACACGAATTGCGCGGGCCGCTCGCCGCCATGCGGAGCCTGATGGAGGTGGCGATCTCGCACGAGCGATCGCCGGCCGAGTATCGCCACACGCTCGAGGACCTGCTCGAGGAGATGCGGCATCTGTCGTCGCTCGCCAACGCCCTGCTGACGCTCGCCGAGACGGGCGAAACCGATCCCGCCGCGGGCCGGGAGGAGGTGGACCTGGCCGCCGTCGTCCGGCAGACGACGGCGATGTTCGCCGGGGTCGCGGAGGAGCGGGACATCGGGATCACGGTGGAAGCGGCCGCCGTCCGCCTGCCGGGCAGTGCGGCGCAGCTCCGTCAGGTGCTGGGCAACCTGCTCGACAACGCCATCCGGTTCACGCCCGCGGGTGGCGGGGTGAAAGTCCGGCTGGCGAGCGACGCCGCCGCGGGCCGCGCCGTGCTCACGGTCAGTGATTCGGGAGCCGGCATCGCCCTCGCGGACATCGACCGCATCTTCGACCGCTTCTACAAGGTCGACCCGGCCCGCTCCCGCCACAACGGCCGCAGCGGGGGACTGGGCCTGCCGATTTGCAAGGCGATCGTCGAGCGGCACGGCGGCACGATCACGGTGACCAGCGGCCCCGGCCCGGGCACGACCGTCACGGTCACGCTGCCGCTGCACGCGGCCCGGAGCGGGCGGATGGAGCCCGCCGCTCCGATCCTGGTCGCCGGTCTTGTGCCATGAATCAGAATCCTCGCGACCACGAGCGCGGCTGCGACGTGGGCATCATCTTCGCCCTCGACGTCGAAGCCGATGCGTTCGCTCGCCGGGTCGCGGATCGTGTCGCATGGCGCGGGCCCGGCCCCGAGTTCAGCGAGGGCACGCTCGCGGGCATCCGGGTGGCATGGTGCGTTTCCGGGGTCGGCGGCCCGGCGGCGGCCCGTGCAGCCGGGCTGATGCTCGACGGCCATCGGCCGCGGCGGCTCGTGACCGCGGGCTTCGCCGGCGGCCTCGATCCCGCGGTACCGCGCGGCGGCGTCGTGCGGCCGAGCGCGGTGACGACGGAGCAGGGGGGGCCGCGGCTCGCCCTGTCGATGATCGGAAGCAACGATGCCGCCTCCGGACCGCTGCTGGTCAGCGTGGAGACCGTCGCCGCGACGGTCGCCCGCAAGCGGGCGCTCGCCGCCCACACCGGCGCGGCGCTCGTCGACATGGAGACCCACGCGGTCGCCTCGGTGGCGGCGGCAGCGGGTCTGCCGTGCCTGGCGGTGCGGGTCGTCTCCGACGACGCCAGCCAGGCGTTACCAGCGGAGGTCGCGGCCCTGGCCGGGCCGCAGTCGGCCTTTCGCCGCTTCGGAGCCGTGGTCGGTGCTCTCGGCCGGCGGCCCGCGGTGGCGCTCGACCTATGGCGGCTCTACGAGCACGCCGTCGTCGACGGCCGCACGCTCGCCGCCGATCTCGAGCGGCTGTGCGGGGAGATCGCCGGCGGCGCCCCCCTCACGTGCGGCCGGCCAGCAGCCGCACCAGCGGACCGCGCGGCAGATCGGCGACCAGCGACGTAACCGGCCGCCCCAGTCTCCGGGCCGCGGCCTCGGCGGCGGCCCGCCCGCTGCGAATCGCCCCTTCCATCGTCGAGGGCCAGCCGGTCGCGGTCCAGTCGCCGGCCAGAAAGAGGTTGGCGACGGCCGTGCCCGGTCCCGGCCGCACCGCCTCCACGCCGGGCCGCACCGACAGCACCGCGGTCGGATCGGTCACCACCCGCGTGTCGAGCACCCGGGCCTCGCGGGCCGGCGGAAAGACGTCCCGCAGTTCCGCGACGACGGTGTCGCGGAGCCGCTCCCGATCGCCGTCGAGCAGTCCGCGGGAGGCGCTGATCACGACCTGGCAGTGGCCAGCCGATTCGCCGCGAAACACCCACTGCGAAACCCGGCCCACCAGCACCGCGTGGGGCACGTCGAGCACGTCGCGGTCGAACCACAGGTGGACGGCGGTGATCGGCGACCCCACGAGCCGCTCGTCGGCGGCAGGCACCACGTCGGGCACGAGCCGGGACGCCTGCCGCCAGGGGACGGCGACGATCGCGGCGGCGCAGGGCACCGACTCCGCGCCGCACCGCACGGCCACGACCCGCCCCCCGTCGCGGTCGAAACCGGTCGCGGCCGCGCCGGTTCGCACCCCCACGCCGTGGCCCCGGAGCCAGCCCGCCAGACGGATGCCGAAGAGCGTGCCCAGCGGCTCGGTCGGCACGAGGAGGTCGGCGGCGTCGCGATGGGCGAGGAACCCGTCCACGGCCACCTTCCGCGCGGCGGCGAGACTCACGAGGTCGATCGACTCTCCCAGGGCGCTCTCCAGCACCGGCTGCCAGAAGAGCCGGATCACCGTCTCCGGCTGGTCGACGCCGCGCAGCCAGTCGAGGGCCGTGCGGGTCTCGCCGTCCGCGGCCGGCCGTGCCAGCTGCATCATGCCGCGGGCCAGGGCGGCCTTCTCACCAAAGGTGAAGTGCCGCATGCCGAGCAGGAGCGGAGCGAGGTGAAGCGGGGCCGGCAGCAACCGGGAGGGCGTGCAGTCGGCCCGGCGGCCGTCGGGGCCGATGAACGAGAGCGTGCGGTCGCGGCGGAGGGCATCGGCCAGGCCCGTGCGCCGGCAGAGGTCGAGGAAGTTCGTGCAGCAGCCCATCGCCACGTGCTGGCAGGCGTCCACGAGGCCGCCCGACACGGGATCCTCGAACGACGCCGCCCGGCCGCCAACATGCCGGCGGGCCTCGAGGACCACCGACTCGATGCCGGCCTCGGCGAGCGCTGCGGCGGCGGCGAGGCCGGCCAGCCCGCCGCCGACGATCGCTACCCTGCCGCCACGACCGCCGGCCGCGGTCTCACGGATGCCCTCAGTCATGGCATGCTCCGGCGCCACGGAGGAGACGGACCGACGAGCGTCGTCGTCACGGCGGCAGCCAGCAAGGCCGCACGACCGGGCCGCACGCGGCAGGTGAAGATCGTCGGCCCCGCCCGGCGGACCGCGGCGAACAGCCGACGGTAAACGCCGAACATCGCGCGGAAGGCGAGGCGGCCGTCGGTCGTGAGCATGCGATCGAGTTTTTCGCCGCGGACGTAGCAGGCGGCTGCGCGGTCGCACGCCAGCATGGCGAGCCGGGCGAACCCAGCACCGATGCGACCGGCGACGAGATCGTCGACGGTGCAGCCGCAGGCCCGAAAGGCTTCGGCCGGCAGATAGACGCGGCCCCGGGCCAGGTCCTCCGGGATGTCGCGGAGGATGTTCGTCAGCTGGAAGGCGAGGCCCACGTCGTGGGCCGCTCCGACCGCCGCCGGGTCTTTGAATCCCCAGATGTGGATCGCCGCCACGCCCACGGCGGTCGCGACCCGTCGGCAATACTCTTCGAGCTCGGGGAACGTCTCGTAGCGGTCCCGCTCGAGATCCATCCGCACGCCGGCCAGGATGTCGTCGATCGTCGCGCGGGGCACGGCGAACCGCCGCACCGTGTCGGCCAGCGCCCGGACGACGGGATCGGCCACGCAGCCGCCGTCGAGCGCGGCGGAGACCAGGCCGGCGAAGGCGTCGATGGCCGCGCGGGCCGCGGCCGCGTCGGCGGCGTCGTCCACGATGTCGTCCGCCCGCCGACAAAAGGCGTACAGGGCCGTCGTGCCGCACCGCTTCGCCGCCGGCAGCAGGGCGATCGGCCCGGCGAAGCTCGACCTCGAAGCCCGCAGGGCCTCCGCACACGCGCGGTAATCGGCGGCCAATTCGCTCATGAATCGGCTCCGCACCGCGCGAGCGCCGCCTGCCACCAGGCGCGGGCCGCCAGGGCCAGCTTCGTGCCCCGGCCCACGGTCGGCCGCCGGGCGAGCGTGTCGCAGTCGCACCGCTCGATCGCGGCGGCCACCGCCCGACCGCCGCCGAGGAACATCGTGACCGCCGGCCGCAGGACCCGAGGCGCGGCCCCGGCCAGCGGAGCACCGCGATCGAAGCACTCCCGCGCCCAGGCCACCTCCTCGCGAACGAGGGATCGCAGGGCAGGGGAGGCCTGCGCGGCGTCGAGGTCGGCCTCGACGACACCGTGCCGGCGCATGTCGGTGGCCGGCAGATAGACGCGGCCGGCGATCCGGTCGCGTCTGATGTCCTGCCAAAAGTTCACCAGCTGCAGCCCCGTGCAGATCGAATCGGCCATCTCCACGAGCCGGCCGTCGCGGCAACCCTCGAGCGCCAGCACGATCCGGCCGACCGGGTTGGCCGAGCGCCGGCAGTAGTCGAGCACTTCGGCCCGATCGGCGTACCGCGTCTTCACCTGATCCTGCTGAAAGGCGTCGATCAGGTCGGCGAAGGGCCCGATCTCCAGGCCGGTGACCCGCACCGTGTCGGCGAGGGCGACGCACACCGGATGCCGCGGACGGCCCGCGAAGCAGTCGTCGAGTTCGCCGCGCCAGGCCGTGAGGGCCGCCGCAGCCTCGTCGGGCCCGGCCGCTTCGTCGGCGAGGTCGTCGGCCCAGCGGGCGAAGGCGTAGACGTTCGCCAGATGCTGCCGCAGCCGCGGCGGCACGAGCCGGGTGGCGACGGTGAAGTTCTCGTAGTGGCGGGCGGCGACCTCGCGGCAGAACGCCCGCGCTGCGTCGAGGTCGCCTCCCGCGGGCACCGTGGCCAGCCGCCAGGCCGCCGGATCACGGTGGGCGGCCATGGCTGGTGCGACGGTGTGCGTTTCGGTGTTCATGCGCGGGCGACCGCAGGCAATCTGGCCGGGGCC
Source organism: Pirellulales bacterium (assembly GCA_044344765.1). Lineage (GTDB taxonomy): Bacteria > Planctomycetota > Planctomycetia > Pirellulales > UBA1268 > QWPN01. The sequence goes on from JBIJCJ010000063.1 coordinate 6,240, forward strand.
ACCGGCTGCCACTACCATAGCGTGCCGTGGCCTTCCGCCGCGTGCCCGCCCTTTCCGGATCGCCCATGAACATCCTGCTCGCCAGCCCCCGCGGCTTCTGCGCCGGCGTAAACATGGCCATCGACACGCTCGACACGGCCATCAAGCTGTACGGCAAGCCGGTCTACGTGTTCCACGAGATCGTGCACAACAAGCACGTCGTCGAGCGATTCACCCGCGAGGGGGCCGTGTTCGTAGACGCCGTCGAGGAGGTGCCCGAGGGGGCCGTCCTCCTGTTCTCGGCCCACGGGGTGGCGCCCGACGTCCGCCGGGTGGCGGAGGCCCGCCGGCTGCGGGCCATTGACGCCACCTGCCCGCTGGTCACGAAGGTCCACCTCGAGGCGATCAAGTATTCCAAGCAGGGCTACAGAATCATGCTCATCGGCCACGAGGGGCACGACGAGGTGATCGGCACGATGGGCCAGGCCCCCGACGCCTTCACGCTCGTCGAGACCGCCGAGGAAGTGGACGCCCTGCCGTTCGGCCCGCACGACAAGCTCGCCTACCTCACGCAGACGACGCTCTCGGTGGACGACGCCTCGCGGATCATCGCCCGCCTCAAGGAGCGGTTTCCGCAGATCGTCGGGCCGCCCAAGGACGACATCTGCTATGCGACGCAGAACCGGCAGGAGGCCGTGCGGCTGCTCTCCGCGGATGCCGACCTGGTGCTCGTGCTCGGCAGCCAGAACAGCTCCAACAGCCAGCGGCTCGCCGAACTGGCCCGCGAGCGTGGCATCCCGGCCCACCTCATCGACGGCGCCGACGAGATCGACCCGGCCTGGTTCCGCGGTCACGAAACCGTCGTCATCACGGCGGGCGCAAGCGCTCCCGAGACCGTGGTGCAGGACTGCGTCGCCTGGCTCCAGGCCCGCTTCGGAGCGACCGTCGAGGAGCGAACGATCCGCGCGGAGGACGTGTATTTCCCGCTCCCCAAGGAGCTCCGCTCCGCCGCGGCCGCCATCCAGCTGCCGATGGCGTGAGCGGGGTGAGCGCCGATCCTCGCGCTTGGCCCCGTTGAGAGAACGGAACTCGGGCGCGACAAAAATTCAGAAGCCCCCGGCGGGAGCCGGGGGGTGACGGGCTGCACCCCGCGGATTTTGGGAGAACGCGGGAAGGCGATCCACACGCCCACGGAGTGGACCGCGTCACCCCCGGGCTTCCGCCCGGGGCTTTCGGGGAGAAACGCACGAGGATCACGTGCGGACCGCATCAGTCACGAACCCGCGAGGATCACGTGTGAGTCGGATGGGTCCGCCTCACTTCGTGAGCTTCTTGTAGCGGAAGCGGTGCGGCTCGTCGGCGTCGAGGCCGAGCCGCTCCTTGCGGCTCCGCTCGTAGACCTCGAAGTTGCCCTCGCAGACGTGGACGTAGCCGTCCCCCTCGAAGGCGATGATGTGGGTCGCCAGCCGGTCGAGGAACCAGCGGTCGTGGGTGATCACCACCACCGACCCGGCGAAGCTCGTGATCCCTTCCTCCAGCGACCGCAGGGTGTCGACGTCGAGGTCGTTGGTGGGCTCGTCGAGGAGCAGCAGGTTGGAGCCGCCGCGGAGCAGTTTGGCCAGGTGCACCCGGTTCCGCTCGCCGCCGGAGAGCGTGCCCACCTTCTTCTGCTGGTCGGGCCCCATGAAGTTGAACTTCGCCACGTAGCTGCGGGCGTTGACCGTCCGCTTGCCGAGCTCGATCGTGTCGTGGCCGCCGGAGATCTCCTCGAACACGGTCTTCTCGGGATCGAGGGCGTCGCGGTTCTGGTCCACGTAGCCGATGTCCACCGTCGAGCCGACCTTGACCGTGCCCGCATCGGGCTGCTCCGCGCCGACGAGCATGCGAAACAGCGTCGTCTTGCCGGCGCCGTTGGGGCCGATGATCCCCACGATGCCGCCGGGGGGCAGCCGGAACGAGAGGTTCTCGAACAGCAGCTTGTCACCGAAGGCCTTGGAGATGTTCTCCACGTCGATCACCTGGTCGCCGAGCGGCCGGCTGGCGGGGATGAAGATCTCGACCTCCGAGTCGCGGACGGCGGCCTGCTCGGCGGCGAGTTTCTCGTAGGCCGCCATGCGGGCCTTGCTCTTGGCCTGCCGCGCCTTGGGCGACATCCGCACCCACTCCAATTCCTTGTCGAGCGTCTTCTGCCGGGCCGAGGCCTGCTTCTCCTCCAATTCCAGCCGCGACTTCTTCTGCTGGAGCCATGACGAGTAGTTGCCCTCGAAGGGGATGCCGCGGCCGTGATCGACCTCCAGGATCCACTGGGCGACGTTGTCGAGGAAGTAGCGGTCGTGCGTCACCGCGACGACGGTGCCGGTGTATTCGGCGAGGTGCCGCTCCAGCCAGTTGACGCTCTCGGCGTCGAGGTGGTTCGTGGGCTCGTCGAGGAGCAGCAGGTCGGGCTTCTCGAGCAGCAGCTTGCAGAGGGCGACGCGGCGTCGCTCGCCGCCGGAGAGATTGGTCACGCCCCAGTCGCCCGGGGGCAGGTTCATCGCGTCCATCGCGATCTCCACCTGCCGGTCGAGGTCCCAGAGGTTCTTGGCGTCGATCTCGTCCTGCACCCGGGCCTGCTCGGCGAGCAGCTTCTCCATCTCGTCGTCGCCGAGGGGCTCCGCGAACCGGGCGTTGATCTCCTCGTAGCGGCGGAGCACGGCCCGGGAGTGATCGACCGCATCCATGACGTTCTCGAACACCGTCTTGGCGGGGTCGAGCTTCGGCTCCTGCTCGAGGTACCCCACGGTGTAGCCTTCGGCGAGCCGGGCCTCGCCGTCGAACTCCTTGTCGATGCCCGCCATGATCTTCATGAGCGTGCTCTTGCCGGCGCCGTTGCGGCCCAACAGCCCGATCTTGGCGCCGGGATAGAAGGCGAGGTTGATGTTCTTGAGCAGCTCGCGCTGGCCGAACTTCTTGTTGAGGTCGGAGATCTGGAAGATGAAGGCGGGGCCCATGGGGTCGGTGATGCTCGCGGGAGGGAAAAGGAGAAGAGCGGAACTGTCGTCCTTCGATGGTAGCAGAAGCCCGCACCGGTCTGCCGCCGCAGGACGAGGGGCCGTTGCTGCGCCGCGGGGCATGGACTACGATGACGCACCGCCGAAAAACGGCCGTTTTCCGCATCGCCGAGAGGAGCCCCGCCATGCCCGAATACGCGCAGCCCGACGTGCTGGTTTCCACCGCCTGGGTGGCGGAGCACCTCTCCGACCCCGCCGTACGGATCGTGGAATCCGACGAGGACCGGGCCCTCTATACCCAGGGCCACGTCCCCGGGGCCGTGGAGATCGACTGGGCGGTCGATCTCCAGTGTCCGGTCGTCCGCGACTACATCGACCGGTCGGCCTTCGAGCGGCTCTGCGCGGAGCGGGGCATCTCCAACGACACCACCGTCGTGTTCTATGGCGACAAGAACAACTGGTGGGCGTGCTACGCCTTCTGGGTTTTCAAGCTCTACGGCCACAAGGACTGCCGGATCATGAACGGTGGCCGGAAGCGGTGGGAGCTCGACGGCCGGGCCTGGTCCAACGAACGGGTTTCCTACCCCCGGGCCACCTACACCGCCCAGGAGCAGGATGGCTCGATCCGCGCCCTCCGCGACGAGGTGCTCAAGCACTGCAAGGCGGGCAAACAGCTGCTCGACGTCCGCAGCCCCGAGGAATACCGCGGCGAGCGGATGCACATGCCCGACTACCCCAACGAGGGCGCCGTCCGCGGCGGCCACGTCCCCGGGGCCCGCAACGTGCCCTGGCCGATGAACTGCAACGAGGACGGCACGTTCAAGACGGCCAAGGAGCTGGAAAACCTGTACGTCAAGGAGCTGAAGATGAAGCGGCGGTCGCCCACGATCGCCTACTGCCGGATCGGGGAGCGGTCGAGCCTGACGTGGTTCGTGCTCACCTACCTGCTCGGCTTCGGCAACGTGAAGAACTACGACGGCTCGTGGCTCGAGTGGGGCAACGCCGTCCGCGTGCCGATCGCCAAGGGTGCCGAGCCGGGCGGCCTGGCCGCCGAGCCCACGACCACCGCCCACGCGTCGTGAACGATGGGCGTCCGGGAAAAGGTCGCGGAGATCGTCGCCGAGTTCTCCGACCTCGACGGTCGGGAGAAGCTCGAACTGCTTGTCGATTACGCCAACGGCCTGCCGCCGCTGCCGGCCGCCTACGAGGCCCGCAAGGCCGCCGAGGACCGGCGGGTGCACGAATGCCAAACGCCCGTCTTCCTGTGGACGGAGGTCGAGCAGGGCATGGCGAGGGTCGTGGCCGAGGTGGCGCCGGAGGCCCCGACGGTGAAGGGGTTCGTGGCGATCCTCGCGGCGGCCGTCAACGGCCTGCCGGCGACCGAGGCCGCCGCCATCCCGGAAGATCTGCTCGAACAGCTCGGGCTGGCCGACGTGCTCGGCATCCTCCGCTCCCGCGGCCTGCGTTCCATCACCGCCCGCATCAAGCGCGGCCTGGCCGAGGCGGCGGCAGGCGAATGAGCTCCCCCGACAAGCAAGCCCGAGACCGATTTCGCAGTCCTCAATAGCCCAACCCGGTTCGGAGACGGCATGAGTTGCGTCGCCGGCGAGGGTCCGTGTCTTGGCCTTGCGTGCCTCGGCCAAGACAATCCGCATCCTCACGCCTTCGCCGCACGGATGAGCATCGCTCACGCCGAGCACTTTGCGACCGCTGGAGTTTCCCGATTCCCGATCCCGGAAAGGACCGTCCGTGTCACCCGCTGAAAAAGTCGTCGCCGGCATCGACCTCGGCGGCACCGCCATCAACTACACGTTTCTCGACGAGCGCGGGCAGTTCCTCATCGACGGCCTGTGCGAGCATCCGGCCCGCAGCGTCGAGGGGCCGGACATCTGCCTGAGGCAGATCGAGGACGGTCTGCGGCTGGCCGCGGAGCGGGCGAATCTGCCGCTGGAGAAGATCGTGGCGGTGGGGCTCGACACGCCGGGGCCGGCGAGCGCGGCGGGCGTGCTCAGCCGGCGTGGATCGACGAACTTCGTGCATCCCGACTGGGCGGGCTTCGACATGCGGGCTGGGCTCGAGCGGCGGCTCGGCCGGCCCGTGACCTACCTCAACGACGGCAACGCCGCGGCCCTGTGGGGCCACGTCGCGATCTTCGGCTCCGAGAACGACGCCACGAGCGTTTCGGCGATCGTCGGCACGGGACTCGGCGGCGGTGTGATCACCGGCGGCCGCGTCGTCACCGGCCGCAACGGCTTCGGCGGCGAACTGGGGCACGTCCTCATTCCGTGGGCGGCGATCCCCGGCATCGAGGGGCTCGCGCCGCAGTGCAACTGCGGCCGGATGGGCGACCTCGAGTCGCTCTGCTCGCTGACGGCGATCCGCCGGTCGCTGCTGCCTCACTTCCTCGCCCGGCATCCGGATCACCCGCTCGCCGCGGAGGCCGACGTGGGCAGGGCCGCGAAACAGGTCCGCGGCCTCGCCGAACGGGGCGACGAGATGTGCCGGGCGATCTTCCGCGTCCAGGCCCGGGCCCTGGGCCTGTTCTTCGACGAGATGATCAACGTCTTCGATCCCGACGCTTTGATCGTGGGAGGCGGCGCCGTGGAGACCGACGAGGCCTTCCGCCGCTGGTTTCTCGACGAGATCCGCGCCGGCATGCCGACGCAGCGCGAGGAGCAGGCCGCCCTGCCGCTGCACGTCATGCCGGCCGGCGATACGGCCGGCGCCCGCGGCGCCGCCCTCGATGCCGCCCGGATGGTTCGCGAACGGGGCCTGTAGGCGGCCTCCGACCGTCGTGCCACCGGCTCATGCCGCGGGGACAACGCCGACGCCGATGGTGGCCGATGCCCGCTGCCGGGAAGACCGAGCCGCGAGCCGAGGGAATGCGGATCCGGTTCCGGTGGAGCGACGCGGATTCCCTCACCTCACGGTTCGGGCTTCCCGGCAACCGGCACGACCGCCGCTCCAGCGAGGGACACGACCGCTGAGCCACCGGCTCATGCCGCGGGGACAACGCCGACGCCGATGGTGGCCGATGCCCGCTGCCGTGAAGCCCGAGCCGCGAGCCGAGGGAATGCGGATCCGGTTCCGGTGGAGCAACGCGGATTCCCTCACCTCACGGTTCGGGCTTCCCGGCAACCGGCACGACCGTCGCTCCAGAAAGCAAAAACTGCCGGTCAGGCGATGCGGTCGAGCACCGGCAGCGCCGGCAGTCCGTTGGGCTGGAGCCGCGGGGCCGGGGCGGGCAGGGGCCGGAGGTCGTCCGGCCTGGACCGCGGCGGCCCGAAGATCATCAGCCGAGCCGTGGCCAGCAGGCCGCCGACCGACCCGAACGTGGCCTCGACGGCCGCCGGCTCGTAGCCGCAGTGCACCATGCAGTCGCGGCACTTGGGATTCCCGCTGGCCCGCCCGTAGCGGTCCCAGTCGGTCTCCTCCATGAGTTCGCGAAAGGTCTTCGTGTAGCCCTCGTCGAGGAGGTAGCAGGGCCGCTGCCAGCCGAAGAGGTTGTAGGTGGGCGTGCCCCAGGGCCGGCATTCGAGCTCCCAGGCGCCCTTGAGAAACTCGAGGAACACCGGCGACTGGTTGAACTTCCAGCGCCGCGGCGCCCCGTCGAGCATGCGGCGGAAGAGCGACTGGCTCCGCTGCCGCGGCAGGAAGTGATCCTGGTCGGGCGCCTTCGAGTAGGAATAGCCCGGCGAGATCATCATCCCCTCGACGCCGAGGGCCATCACGTCGTCGAAGAACTTCCGGTAGCGGTCGGGATCGGCGTCGGTGAAGAGCGTGGAATTGGTCGTCACCCGGAAGCCGGCCCGGCGGGCGGCCTTGATCGCGGCCACCGCGGCGTCGTACACGCCTTCGCGGCAGACGGCGTGGTCGTGCTCCTCCCGTGGGCCGTCGAGGTGCACGGAGAAGGCGAGAAACGGAGAGGGCGAGAAGTGCGGCAGCATCTCCTCGAGCTTGAGGGCGTTGGTGCAGAGGTAGAGGTATTTCTTCCGGGCCACGATCCCGGCCACGATCTGTTCGATCTGTGGGTGCAGCAGCGGCTCGCCGCCGGGGATCGAGACGATCGGCGCCCCGCACTCGTCCACCGCCGCGAAGCACTGCTCCGGCGTGAGGTGCGAGCGGAGGATCTCGGTGGGGTGCTGGATCTTGCCGCAGCCGCCGCAGGCGAGATTGCAGCGAAACAACGGCTCGAGCATGAGCACGAGCGGATAGCGATCGTTGCCCCGCAGCCGCTGGATGGCCACGTGCCGCAGCACCGCGAGCATCTGTCCGACCGGCACACTCATGCGACACGCTCCATCCGCCGAACGGCGGCATGCCGGGCCGCCCGCACCAGCGCGATCAAGGGGAAATAGAGCGGATACCAGTGGTACTTGAGGTAGAAGACCTGCGGAAACCCGGTGCCCGTGAACTCCTCCTGCTCCCAGGTGCCGTCGGCCTCCTGCCGCTCGACGAGCCAGCGAACGCCGGCCTGCACGGCCCGCGATTCGCCGCGGCCCGCGGCCACGAGGCCGGCCACGGCCCAGGCCGTCTGCGAGGCAGTCACCGGCCCGACGCCCGCGAACTGCCGGTCGGCGTAACTGGCCGGCGTCTCCCCCCAACCGCCGTCGGGCTGCTGATGGGCTTCGAGCCAGACGGCGGCGCGGACGACCCGCGGATCGGCGGGGCCCACGCCCACCGCCTGCAGGCCTTGGAGCGCCTGCCAGGTTCCGTAGATGTAGTTCACGCCCCAGCGGCCGTACCACGAACCGTCGGCCTCCTGGGTCTGCTCCAGGTAGGCGACCGCCCGCTCGACCGCAGGATGACCACGCCGCAGCCCCGCCTTGCCGAAGGCCTCGAGCACCCGGCCAGCGAGGTCGGGAGAACTGGGGTCGATCATCGCGTTGTGATCGGCGAAGGGTACCTTGCAGAGCAGCTCGCAGTCGTTGTCGCGGTCGAACGCGCCCCAGCCGCCGTCGGCGTTCTGCATGGCCTGCAGCCAGGCCACGGCGCGGCGGACCGCGGCGGCGACCCGCGCAGCCCGCGGATCATCTCTGCGTTGATCCTCGGCCCGGCGCGGGGCGGCCTGCCAGGTCGCCAGGGCGATGACCACCATCGCGGTGTCGTCGACGTCGGGATAGAAGCGGTTGGCGTACTCGAAGCACCAGCCCGAGGGCTCGGCCCGCGTGCGTCTCGCCCAGTCGCCGGTGGCACGAATCTCGTTGTCGAGCAGCCAATCCACGGCCCGCGTGAGGGCGGCGGCGTCGACCGCGCGATCACCGGCGGCGGCCGCCTCGACCAGCCCGATGAGCGTGATCGCCGTGTCCCAGACCGGCGAGCGGCAGGGCTCGAGCCGCGTCGTGCCGTCGGCCTCGCGCTCCACGAGCCCATCGAGCTGCCGCCAGCACTCCCGCAGCTCGGGCGAGTCCTCCTCGCACCCCATGGCCCGCAGGGCCACGATGCTCCACACGATGGGCGGGAAGATCGCCCCCAGACCGTCGCTGCCCGCGAACCGCTCCAGCATCCAGCGGCGGCAGGCCTGGATCGCCCGGGCCCGCAGCGGCATGAAGCCGACCGCCTCGCAGGCCTTCATGACCCGATCCGTGCCCCGGAAGAATCGCGCCCAGAAGCTGGGATCAGCCGGAGGCGGACCGCCGCGGCGCTCGCGGGCATCGAACAACTCGGCGATGCCCTGTTCCGCCGGAACCTGCCGCAGCGGTTTGAACGCCCACATCAGCGACAGCGGCACGATCATCGTCCGTGACCAGGCCGACACGCGGTGCAGGTTCACGGGAAACCAGTCGGGCAACAACACCGCCTCAGGCGGCACGGCCGGACAGGCCGCATAGGGCATCTGCCCGAGCAGCGCCAGATAGAACTTCGTGAAACTGTTCACCGCCCAGGGGCCGCCGGCAGCGGCGATCGCCTCTCGAGCCCGCACGAGCGCCGGTGACCGCGGATCGTGGCCGGTAAGCTTGAGGGCGAAATACGCCTTCACGCTCGCACTGACGTCCACAGGGCCGCCCGGATAGATCGCCCACCCCCCCGCGGGAAGCTGCAGGTTCAGGATGCGACGGGCCGCGCCGGCCACGTCGGGCCGTTCGAGCCTGCCCGCCCAGGCGAGAATCAGGATGTACTCGCTCTCCAAGATCGTGTCCCCCTCCAGGGGGCCGCGCCAGTGACCATCCGCTGCCTGGCGAGCCTGCAGCCAGGCGGCAATCCGCCCCGCAGCCTCATGGACGAACCTGGCATCAATGTCATGACCGCCGTCGCGTGTACCGCCGTGCTTGGCGGTCCGCGGACCGCGTCCATGCATGGCTGATAGCCGCCGCTCCACGGACTCGACCTTGGCGGCGCACGCGGAAATCGATCCGGTGAAACTCATGCCAACATCCCTGCTGCGAACGAAACGGGCGATCCATCGCCCTCGAACCGGAACGCTTTGGGGGAGGATAGAGAACGGTGGAAACAGCGACAAGACCGGCCGGGCGGGAAAACCCGCGCTGGCCCGGCGATTCAGGCGACTGCGGAACGCCAGGCAACACACCAGGGAAGATGGGCTGGGTTTAACGCCCGCTTGCGGCCGTCATGTCGCCTGACGCCGCGATCGGCAAAGAGACCGTGACCCGGGTGCCCGCGCCGGGCCGCGAGTCGACGACCAACGTGCCGCCGTTGAGTTCGATGAGACGCCAGGCCTTGGGGAGCCCGAGGCCGATGCCGCGTCCGGCGTCGCGGCCGCTGAAGAAGGGATCGAACGCGCGCCGCAGCGTGGCGGCATCCATGCCACGGCCATCGTCGGCCACCTCGATCTCGACCATGCCACCCCCGTGGCGTCCGCAGACGCGCACGTGCCCGCCGTCGTCCACGGCTTCGACGGCATTCTGCACCACCGCCCGCAGCGCCTCGGCCACCTGGCCGGCATCGACGAAAATCTCGAGCGGGGCCGGGGGCGGGGTGTATTCCAGCCGCAGCCTGCGGGGGGCGGCCGCCCCCCGCAGTGGCTCGAGCACGCTTCGCACCACGTCGCCGAGCGGCACGGCCGCCGGCTGAGGCCGCGGCGGGCGGGCGAAGATCATCAGCCCGCCGATCATGTCGCGGGCCCGAAACGCCTGATCGACGATCGTCGACAGCCGCCGCCGCCGCTCGGGATCCTGCTCGTCGACGAGCAACGCCTGGGCCCGGGCCGCGATGTTGGCCAGCGGATTGTTGATCTCGTGACCGGCGCCGTACGCGAACTCGCGCAGCGCCTCGAGCCTGGCCTCCGCCAGCGCGGCCGCGAAGTGTTCGTCGTTCATGCAGACACTCGCTTTCCTGCCGCCGCCATCCGCACCGCCCCACGCGGCCGAAATGGCACGGCCGCCCGCACCCGGAAGGGATGCGGGCGGCCGCGGCGATACGATCCGGATGCGGGCCGTCGGCTCACGAGCCGGCGACACCCGACTCGATGTCGAGCAGGCTGCAGATCCGATCGACGAGCACCTCGGCCTCGAACGGCTTCTGCAGGAACTCGTTGGCACCGGAGGCCTTCAGGTCCTCGATCTTGTCGGGCTCGCACATGCCCGAGATGCAGATGATCCGCACCTCGTCCATGGTCGAGTCGCTGCGCACCCGCTGGCAGACTTCCTTGCCGTTGATGTCGGGCAGCATGACGTCGAGCACGATCAGGTCCGGACGGTAGTCCTTGACCATCATGCCGGCGTCGAATCCGTTGTTCACGCTCCGCGTCTCGAAGCGGCCGTCCCGCTCGAGGACGTCGGTGATCAGCTCGACGAGATCCTGATCGTCGTCCACGACGAGAATCTTCCGGCGGCCGCTCTCGAGCGCGTCGGTCGGAATCCCGTTGTCCCGCATGAACAGGAACAGCTGATCCCGCGGAATCCGGCGAAACCGGCTGCCCGGAACCCGGAATCCCTTCAATTGTCCGGAGTCGAAGCAGCGGATGATCGTCTGCTGACTCACCTTGCAAATCTTGGCGGCTTCGCCCGTCGTATACACAGTCTTCTGCATCTGCTTTACCACCCTCTCCCTAGCCGTGGTGCAGCTAGTCAAAACGGCGACCCGGGGCTCTTCGCGAGCGACTTAACCCCGAACGCCTAGGCCTCCTTGCAGCGGTCACTGGCGC
>JBIJCJ010000233.1:0-4927 GCA_044344765.1 Pirellulales bacterium
GGCGGATGCCCGCTTGCGATCGACCTCCGCATACACCTCCGTCATCACCGGCGACCGATGGCCGAGCACCACGCGAGCCGCCTCGATGCCGATCTCACGTCGCAGCTCCGTCGCCGCCGCGTGCCGCAGTTGATGCGGATGCCAGTGCTCGATGTCGGCCCGCTCGCAGGCCCGACCGACCGCATGGCCCAGCCGACCGGGCGTATACCGCTCGCCCGGCAGCCGCGAATTACGGGCCTTGCCGCCCCGCTTCCGGGCGTCGGCGGCCCGCTTGTTCCTCGCCGCCCGGGCCCGGGCGGCATCCGATCGGCTCGAAGCCTGGGTAGCCTCGCGGACTGCGGCCGCCGCCTCCCGCGGTTGAAAGAGCAGCGCCTCGGGGTCGGCCCGCAGCCAATCGGCGAGCACGGCCTGCGCCCGGGGACCGATGTAGATAACCCGCTCGTGACCGCGGTGAGCCGTCTTGTGGGTCTGCGGTCGGTATTCCCAGGGGCTCACCGTGCGGTCGATGTCGCCTGTCCGCATGATGCACACCTCGCCGGGGCGGGCTCCCGTCAGCCGGATCAACTGGAGCATCGTGCGAATCTGCGGCGAGCCGATCTCCGCGAGCGTCGCCTCAAACACGGCATCCGACACCGGCTTCACCGGTGCGGTTTCCCGTGCGGTAGACCGTCCGGCCTGGAGCCCCTTCACCGCGAGCAGCGCCTGCCAGTTGCCGGCGGGCAGTAGCTCATTCTCGACGGCCCAGCCCCAGGCCCGCACGATCCGGCCGACCCGCTGGTTGATGTAGCGGCGGGCGAGGCCGGCCTCGATCCAGACCTCTCGCACGGCCTTCAACGCGAGCGGCCCGAAATCCCGTGCGAACGTGTGGCCGTATTTCTCGACCAGAGGGCGGAGCGCGAGGCGAATCTGCGCGACCTCGCGGCTCGGGGCCGCGTAGTACGTGTTCGCGAACTTCCGGTAGGCGAGCACCAACTCCGCGACCGTGACGGCTCGATCGGCGGCCTTGCCGACGCCGCCGCTGGCGGCCCACTCGCCGATCAGCCGGTCATACTCGATCTGGGCCCGCCTGGAGCCCCATGGACCGAGGTAGTGGTCTTTGCCGTCGATCGTGACAACGGCTTGCTTAGACGGCTTATGGAGCCTCAGAGACGGCTTGCGCTTCGACATCGCACGGTCCTCCTTTGGGGTCGAACCCGGTAATTACCGGATTTCTGCCAATCGGAAGCCGCACGATTCCCCGCCGAATCGGTGAACGGAAAGCCGTTCTCAGCCTTGTCTTACGATCCAGTGGACGGGGCCGGAATCGAACCGGCGACACACGGATTTTCAGTCCGTTGCTCTACCAACTGAGCTACCCGTCCGGAGCCACACGCGACGCATAACACCGCCTGCCGCAGGCTCTTTCGTAGGATCCAGCCCCGCCCGTGTCAACACGCCGCCGCGAGGCACGGGTGCCGCGACGATCAGCGCCGCGAACGCCCGCGGACGAACAAGCCGGCGTTCGCCACCAGCGTACCGAGCCGCCCCAGCCAGCCCGACGCCGGCGCTCGAGCCGCCCCCCGGACGGGCCGGACAAAATCCGGCATCTGCGTGTTCACGATCATCGGCCAGCTTTCCTCATCGGGCCCCGCCGTTCCAGAAGCCGACTGGCTTGTCGATGAGCCCCCGACCGACGAGCCCAGCACCGACGGCAGCGGCGGCGGCAGCGGGCGGGTTGCATCCGTCGGCCGGCGGTCAGCCGACACGGGAGACCGCGACATCGGCACGGCCGAGCGCGGCGTCCACTGCCGCAGTCGTTGGATCACTTCCTTGGCGGTGCCGATCCGCTCGTCGGGCGATTTCTTCATCATGCCCTCGACCACCCGCCGCAAGCCGGCATCGACGTGGGGCGCGAGCTGGGCCAGTGGGATCGGAAAATCGGCGAGCTGCCGCTGCGCCTTTTCCTTGCGGGTGCCTCCCGGAAATGGCACCTGGCCGGTGAGCGCGAAATAGAGCGTGCAGCCGAGCCCGTAGACGTCGGCCGCAGGGCCGACCGTGTCGGGCGACAGGATCTGCTCGGGCGACATGTAATCCAGCGTGCCGACGACCCGCCCCATGGTCGCGCTCGTGCTCTCGGCGTCGAGCAGCGAACCGGCGAGCCCGAGGTCGAGCACCTTCACCCGCCCGTCCTGCGTGACCAGCACGTTGCCGGGCTTCACGTCGCGGTGCACCAGCCCCTGCTCGTGGGCGTAGGCCAGCCCCTGCGCGGCCTGCGTGATCACGGACGCCGCCGCGAGCTCGTCGAGCGGCCCGTACTTGAGCACCTGCCGCCGCAGATCGAGCCCCGGCACCAGTTCGGTGACGAGGTAATACACCTTCGCGTCGTGTCCGGCGTCGAGCGCCCGCACGAGGTTCTCGTGATCCAGCCGGGCCAAGACGCGAATCTCGCGTTGAAAGGCCGCCTCGTACTCCGGCGTCGACTTGGCACGTGGTAGAACCTTCAGCGCCACGTGCCGGCCCATCATGGCATGCTCGGCGAGAAACACCTGCCCCATGCCGCCGCGGCCGATCTCATCGAGCACGGTGTATTGCCCGAGCCTGAACCGGCGTCTGCCCGCGAGCATCTCCCGGGCCTGAAACTTCGTCAGCAGGCCCTGCGCGACCAGCTTGGCGGCGACCGCCTGATCCCAGGCGGCAGGCTCGCAGGCCAGCGCGTCGAGAACCAGACCGACTTCGCGCTCGGCGGCCTCGACCTGGCCGGGCTGCACCAGCCCGCTGGCCAAGGCCGTCTCCCGGAAGCGGGCCGGAGACGGGACGGTCAAGGAATCCGGGGCGGAGTCAGACATGGAAACGCCGACGGGCAGCGACGCAAAGGGAGTCATGAGTGTACCAGCCACCACGGGACGGGCGGCGTTCAGCGGCCTAGGCGACAGACCGCTGGAAACCGCGTGCCCCACCAGGTCGGCCAGCCAGCCTCCAAGAGCACCGGGGCCCCTGTCCCGGGGTGTGTGATCCGCAGGCTGCGGGCGTGCAGGGCGATACCCGACGGGCAAGGAAGACGGGCCCCGTACAAACGGTCCCCGACGATCGGGCATCCCCGAGAGGCCAGCTGGACGCGAAGTTGGTGGCGTCTTCCCGTCGAGGGCTCGAGCTCGACGAGCGACACCTCGCCGGCGCGACGGACCACCCGCGCCTGCACATGGGCCGGCCGGGCGGCGAAGCCCGCAGCCTCGGCGTCGTCGTCATCCCGTGAGTCAGGCCCTGCCTCGCATGCGGCCGCATGCCGGATGGTCGATCGGGGCTCGTTGGCACGGCGGGCGATCGCGTCGTGCCATTCCACCCACTGCTCGAGCGGCGCCGGAAAACGCCCCTCGACCACCGCGACGTATCTCTTCTCCACGACTCGATCCCGAAACTGACCCGACAGGTCGGCCGCCGCAGCCGATGTCTTGGCGACGACCAGCACTCCCGAAACCGGTGCATCCAGCCGGCTTACAATCCCCACGAAGGCCGTCGGCCCCAGCCGGCGACGGAGCCACGCGTAGACGCTCGCGGCGCCGCGCGGCGCGTTCGCCGTCGGCAGGCCGACGGGCTTCACCAGCCCGATCAGCTGATCGTCCTCGAAAATGATCTCGATACCGCCGGAAGCATCGTCCATGCATGCAGCCTCGCCTCGCTCGATCGTGCTTGCAAGCCGCTCGCCGCGACGCCTCGAACTCGCCCGCCGGGAGGGGTGGCGGGTGACCGTCGTCGAGCCGCCCGAGGCGGCCGAAGCCGATGCGGCGCCGCGGGGCCCTACTGAATCGCTGGCCGCCTACGTCCGCCGGCTGTCGGCAGCGAAGGCCCAGGCCGTAGCATCCACGGGAATCACGGGCACAATCCTAGCCTGCGACACGCTCTCCGAGGTGGACGGCCAGGTTCTGGGCAAGCCTGCTGACCGCGACGACGCCCGCCGGATGCTGATGGCGCTGTCCGGCCGCGAGCACCGCGTGGTCACCGGCGTCTGCCTGTGGCGTTGCCCAGGCGGGGATCCCGTCATGGCCGACTGCGAAAGCCTGCTCGCGATGGATCCTTTGGACGACGGATTTCTCGAGTGGTATCTCGACAGCGGCCTGTGGCAGGGCAAGGCGGGAGCCTGCGGCTACCAGGACGAGCGACTCCCCCTGCGGCTGGTCGCCGGCAGCGAGTCGAACGTCGTCGGTCTCCCCCTCGAACTCGTGCGGAAACTGCTCGAGCAGCTCGAATACGAATTGACCAACAACGGAAATGGCTAGCTCGGGGCTGCCCGTGCCCCGAGAGCCGGCGTAGGCGGCCAGCGAAGCCACGGATGGCGGAGCGCAGACGCCTCCGAGAGAGCGGAGGCCCGGAGGGCTGTAGCGAACGTCCGGCGATGGGGCATGGGCAGCCCCGAGCGCGACGCCACAGGCCATAAAGCAAACTGCCCGCACGACCTTGCGGCCGTGCGGGCAGTTCTTGAAAGATTCCGGCAATACCTACTCTCGCACTTTTGGCACTACCATCGGCTCTGGAAGCTTAACTACCGTGTTCGGGATGGGAACGGGTGTGACCTTCCAGATATGTTCACCGGAAATATTGCTTCGCCGCTTTCGCGGCGACTAGCTGAGTCACCGCTTTCGCGGTGACAGGTCGTGGTAATTGGCATGCCGCGAGCACTGGGCTCGCAAGCACTGGATACGAGTGGTCAAGCGTTCGTCCGTTAGTACCGGTAAGCTGAGTGCATTGCTGCACGTACACGTCCGGCCTATCAACCTGGTCGTCTTCCAGGGGACTTTCGGGTTAAACCCTACGAAACCTCATCTTGGGGCGGGCTTCACGCTTATATGCTTTCAGCGTTTATCCGTTCCGTTCATAGCTATCCAGCCGTGCCGCTAGCGCGACAACTGGGACACCAGAGGAACGTCCTTCCAAATCCTCTCGTACTAAAGAA
>JBIJCJ010000234.1:0-4898 GCA_044344765.1 Pirellulales bacterium
AATACGGTTCGATTTCCGGTGGAGCAACGCGGATTCCCTCAGCTCGCGCTTCGGGCTTCCAAGCAACCGGGCACGACGGTCAGAGACCGCCGCTCCAATCGCCCGACCACGCCCGACCACGCCCGACCACGCGAGCCAACCGCCGATCGCGACACAACCCCGCTGCCGGGAAGCCCGAGGCGCGAGCCGAGGGAATACGGTTCGATTTCCGGTGGAGCAACGCGGATTCCCTCAGCTCGCGCTTCGGGCTTCCAAGCAACCGGACACGACGGTCAGAGACCGCCGCTCCAATCGCCCGACCACGCCGGCCCACGCGAGCCCACGCCCGCCGGGCCACGTCGGCCCGGCGGGCGTGAGGTCATATCGCGGCGGCAGCCGTCTCGCCCGTGCGGATCCGCACCACATCGGCGAGGTTCGTGACGAAAATCTTGCCGTCGCCCACCTGGCCGGTGCGGGCCGTCGTCATGATCTTGCTGATCACCGCCGGAGCCTCGTCGTCGCTCACCACGACCTCGATCTTCACCTTCGGCAGGAAGTCCACCGAGTACTCGGCGCCACGGTAGGTCTCGGTGTGGCCCTTCTGACGGCCGAAGCCACGGACCTCGGTCACGGTCATGCCCTTCACGCCCTGGGCGTTGAGCGCGTCCTTCACTTCCTCGAGCTTGAAATGCCGGATGATCGCTTCGATCTTCTTCATCGCTTGTCTCCTCGACGACTGGGTATCGACTTCTGGGCCGACGCGGTTCGCGGCCGACACCGGAAGAAGATGCACGTCGCGTGCCAAACAGAAATCCTCGGAAACCACGCGGTTCACAGCCCCCGGCCTGTCGCGCCGGCGTGGCGCCCCGCGACGCCGACGCGGTCCGGATGCCCACCGCCAGCCTCTTTCCCGGCCGCAAGGCGGCATTTCGCGCCGGCGCGGCGCTATTTTCGAAACGAGGCGCCGTCGAGGCCGTGCCCCTTCATGAGCCGGTACAGCGTGCCCCGGGGCAGACGGGCCTCGCGGGCGGCGGCCGACACGTCGCCGAGGTGCCGCGCCAGGAGGTCGGAGAGATACTGCTTCTCGAACCGGGCCACGTGCTCGGCCCGCTGGGCGAAGAAGCCGACGGCCCCCGCCTCGGCGCCGGCCGCGCGTCCGGCCGCCGCCACGATCTCGTCCGGCAGGTCGTCCACGCCCGCCACCGGCGACCGCGTCATCGCGATCGCCCGCCGAACCACGTTCTGCAGCTCGCGGACGTTGCCCGGCCAGTGATAGTTCTTGAGGATCTGGTAGATGTCGGTCGACAGGCCGCCCACCGTGCGGCCCATCTCCTGCGCGGCCCGGTTGGCGAAGCACTCGGCGAGCAGACCGATGTCGTCGCCCCGTGACCGCAGCGCCGGTAGGTCGATCCGCACGACGTTGATCCGGTAGAAGAGGTCGCGGCGAAACTCGCCCCGCTCCACCATCTGGTCGATGTTTCGCGACGTGGCCGCGACCACGCGGACATCCACCGCGTTCTCCTGGCGGGCCCCGACCCGCCGCACCCGCCGCTCCTGGAGCACCCGCAGCAGCTTGGCCTGGAGCGGCAGCGGCAGTTCGCCGATCTCGTCGAGAAACAGCGTGCCGCCGTCGGCGAACTCCACGAGCCCCATCCGTCGCGCGTCGGCCCCGGTGAAGGCGCCGCGCTCGTGGCCGAACAGTTCGCTCTCCATCAGCGCGTCGGGAATCGCGCCGCAATCGACCGGCACGAACGGGCCCGTGCTCCGCCGGCTGCGCTTGTGGATCGCGCGGGCGACGAGCTCCTTGCCGGTGCCGGTCTCGCCGGTCACCAGCACGTCCACGGAGCTCACGGCCACCCGCTCGATGATCGAATACACCTGCTGCATCGCCGGGCTCTCGCCCAGGAAGTCGTCGAACGAATAGGGCCGCTCCACGGCCCGCCGCAGCACCTCCTCGGCCGCCCGCCGCCGCGACGCGGTCAGCAGCCGCACGAGCGCGTCTTCGAGATCCGTCTCGACGCGGGCGACGTCGAGGTAGTCGCCGGCGCCGGCCTGGAGGCAGGCCCGGGCCGTGTCCACCGCCGGCCGGGGATCGATGACGACCATCGGCAGCTGCGGGTCGGCCTTGTGGAGGGCGCCGAAGAGGACGTCGGCCGTCGGGCCCGAGCGGGCGGTGACGACGCCGAGGTCCCAGGAGTCACGGGCGAGGGTGCCGAGCGCCTTGTCGAGCGACGTCTCGACCCGCAGCTCCATCGGCTGCAGCCGGGCGATCAGCCGCGCATACGGCAGGGCATCGGCCCCCGCGGAGTCAACGATCAGGATGCGCGGCTGCTGCACGGCACGACTGCGTGATGGATTGCCGGTCGCCTCGTGACGACAACGCGAGGCCCTGCCGCGCCGGCCGCCTCACCCTCGCTCGCAGGCCCAAGAGTATGCAGGCCGTGGCAGAGCGGGGCAAGCCGCGTGGTCGCTTTCGCGGCCGCTCGCCTCTGGTACATTTCAGGGCTCGCGGCCGCGTTTTCTGCGGCCGGCACGACTCCCGGAGCCGATCTTTTCCATGGCGATCGACACCTACGCACCCTGCCCGGGAGGAACCGGCAAGAAGATCAAGTTCTGCTGCGCCGACCTCGTCGGCGATCTGGAACAGCTCGACCGGCTCGTCGAGGGGGACCAGATCTCGGCGGCGCTCGACCAGGTGCGGCGGCTCTCCGACAAGTATCCGGGCCGTCCCTGCCTGATGGCCACGCGGACGAAGCTGGAGCTCGGCACCAAGCAGTTCGCCGCGGCCGCCGTGTCGAGCAAGGAGTTTCTCGACGCCCATCCCGACAACCCGCTCGCCCTCGGCCAGGCGGCGATCACCGACGCCGTCGCCGGCCGCGTGCAGGAGGCGGCCGCGCTGTTCGACAAGGCCCGGCTCGCGGCCCTGGCCGCCGGCCGCACAGAAGGCGGCCACGACGTCTCTCCCGAGCTCGTGCGGATCGCGGCCACGCTCGTGCAGGCTGGCGCCCAGCTCGGCCACGTCGGCTTCGCCCAGGGAATCGTGGAGTGGCTCTTCGACCGGGGCCTCGGGTCCGACGAGGAGCGGCGGCTGCTGGCCGCGATCGTCGGCTCCGCGGGCGTGCCCCCCGCGCTGCGGACGAAGGTGCGGCTCACGCCGACTGCGGCCGACGCCGCCTGGCGGCCCGAGTTCGACGCGGCGTTCGAGCACGCAAGCCAGTGGCGGCTGACCAAGGCGCTGACGGGCTTCCGCAGCCTCAAGGCCGTGGCGGGCGAAAGCCGGGAGCTGTTCACCAACATCGCCGTGCTCTGCGAGATGATGGCCCGACCGTTCGAGGCGGCGGAGGCCTGGCTGGCGGTGGCGAAGCTGCGTGACGTGCCCCACGACGACGCCATCGAGGCCACGGGCCGGGCGATGGCGCTGGAGACCGAGGCCGATCCCGACCGCTCGCCGCTGGTGTCGTTCGCGAGCGTCATCGCGCCCCTGGCCGTCGGCACTGGCGAGGAGGGCACCACCGCCCTGGAGCTGCTCGAAGACAAGCTCCGCCACGACGACCGCTGCGAGACCGCGCCGTTCGAACGCTCGAGCTGGGTGTCGCGGGGTGCCGTGCCGCCCCGGTCCGTGTGGCGGGTCTACGAGCCGGCGGCCGCTGGCGACCGGCCCGCCCGCATGCTCGCCTCCCTGCTCGTCTTCGGGCGGCAGACCGACCGCGAGCCGGAGGCAGTGCTGCAGGGCTTCGCACCCGACGTGGCCGAGGCACGGCCGATCGTCGAGGAGCTTCTCGGCTGTACATTCGGGACGGCCGAGACGGCGGCGGGCATGCCGACCACGTCGCCGACGTCGTGGCTGATGGGCGCCCAGTTTCGCATGCCCGCTGCCGAGCCGCCGACCGCACCGCCGGCGGCGAGCAGCCCGTGCCTCTTCGACACGCTCATGCAGCGGCAGCAGGCGGCCCTCTGGACGCGGTTCGTCGACCGTTGGCCCGAGACACCGCTGCCGGAACTGCTCGGCAAGACGCCGCGGCAGGCGCTGGCCGACGCCGAGGGCGCCCGCCGCGTCGAGGCGCTCGTCACCGAGGGCGAGGCCACCTCGCGCCGCCGCGACGCCGCCGATGCATGGACTGCCGTGCGGGCGCGGCTGAACATGCCGGCCGCGGCCACGGTCGTCTTGGAAAAACCGCTCGAGAACCTGCCGCCACTGCGCTGGCATCGCCTCGACATGACGCGGGTCGATCTCGACCAGCTCCGCGGCGTGCTCGTCACGGCCGTCGACGCGGGCTTCGATCGGGCCGCGGAGCGGGCCGCCGAGGCGGTCGTCACCCGCGGCGATACGACCCCCGAGGACCGCTGGGAGGCCTACGGCGTGCTCGAGGAGCGGGCCGACTCCACGGTCCGCAAGCTGGAGCTGCTCGGCGAACTGCGGAGCATAGCCAAGGCCCTCAAGGTCAACGACGGCATGCTCGACGTGGCCGAGCTGCGGGTCCGGCTACAGCGGGGCGACCAGGCCGAGATCATGCGGCTGCTCGACCATCTGCGGCGCGAGCACACCAGTGATCAGCAGGTGCTCCAGGCGCTGGCCGAGGTGCTGATGGAGGCGGGCGTCGATCTGGGCGCCCTCGCCGGCCGCGGCGCGGGCGGCATGCCCGGCGCCGCTGCCGCCGGCATGCCGGCGGCGGCCCCCGCGGCCGAGCCCGGCAAACTCTGGACGCCCGGCGGCGACACGGCCGGAGGCGGCGAGAAGAAGACGATCTGGACGCCGGGGTGACACGGCTGACACTGGATCGTCGCGGATGGAGCAATTCCCCTCTCCCTTTGGGAGCTGGCTTTTCCCCGGAATCTGGACTGGACACAGCGGCTCCCTCCTGCTTACGCTGCCTCCCATGGTCACCATCGGCGGCAGAACGTTTACGAGCGACGTCCTC
>JBIJCJ010000236.1:0-4798 GCA_044344765.1 Pirellulales bacterium
CACCGGCGCCGTCGGGCCCTGGGCCTGGAGCACCGCCCGCAACGCCTCGGCGGCTTCCGCAAACTCGCCGGCCGCCTCCAGGTCGTCGGCGAGGTCGAGGATCTCGGCCGTATCGTCCGTGGCGCGCGTGGCCGTGGCGGTCGACGGCGGCTGTGCGTCAGAGGCCGGGGGCCAGCCGGGCAGGATCGCCGGCAGCGTTCGTCGCGGCAGGCCGTCGCCCGCCAGCCGGTCGGTGTAGAAGGGGAACTGCATCTGGCCGCCGGCGCCGAGCAACCTGTCGCCGTCGCGAATGCTCAGCCGTCGCCCGTCGGCCACGATCCGCTCGGCGACGACCGCCGCGGCCGGCGCTCCACCCGGGGCGAGGTGGGCCAATTTGGCGTCGATCTCCCGCAGCGAGAGCCCGCCACCGAGCAGCCGGGCGAGATGCCGGCCCACCACGAGTTGCGGGAAGTCGAACCATTCCAGCGACCCCGACCGCCGCACCGGCTGAAGCAGGCCGCCGCGCACCCAGTGCCGCACGGCCGCGTCCGGCACGGCGAGCAGCTCGGCCAGCATCGCCGACGAATGCAGCCGATGGACTCCCGGTGGCGCAACGCAATCGTCGGCCGGCGTGGCCTCCGAAAAATCGTCCGATAGTGCGAGGAGGTGGTCGTCCGTGACCTTGCCGGCCATGAGTGTGGCGGTCCGAGTGGCGAAGCGAATGGCGGGAATGTACTGCCCGCTCCGGCCGCTGCCAATCGACTGCGGTTCACGCAGGGCTTTTTAGGCTCCGGCTTTCGTCGCGTCGTAGCACACGTCCTTGGCGGCCCACCATCGGCGCCGAGCCGGATCAGGTCGTGTGGCCGGCTGCCGCGCCGCTGTTCCACGGACGGCCGGACGTCTTGGCCGCGGGAACGTCCCGCGTGTCGTTCGCCGGCGGCGGCGGGTAGACACTCGGGCCAGCTGGGGCGATGGTCGGCTCCTGCGTGGGAGCGGCCGGCGGCTCCTTGGCGGCCGGGGCGGGAATGGCCTCGATCTTCCGCAGCTCGGGTGTTGGCGGTTCGGCAGCGGGCTTCTCCGCGGTGTAGCGGCCCGCGGCCGGCGCGGAGGCCGCGCCGGGATCGACGTGCCGCAGATCGGAAGCACCCCAGCCCTCGGCGGCCTTCGGCTCCGCGGCGGGCCGCTCGCTGCTGAAGGTCTTCATGGGGCTGGCATCGGCAGCCGAGACTGCGGCGGCGGGGGCGACGGCGGCCGGAGCGGGCACGGGCTTCGCGGACGACGCCGGTGCCGCCGGGGCGGCGGGGATCGGGTTGCCGCACGGATCGAGCGGCACCTTGGTGACGACGACCCGCGGCGAACGCACCGTGTAGGTGTAGGGAGTCTGCTTCTCGACGACCCGCGGCACCTGCATGGTCCGCTCCTCGGTGACGTACTTCATCACCTGCACCTGGACGGGCTCGACCTTTTCCTCGGTGACGAACTTGCACACCTGGTAGGCGACCTGCCGGACCTGCTCCTCCGGCACCATCTTCATGACCTGCACGGGAACCTTGTTCTCGACCCGCTCGACCACCTTGCGGACGGTCTGCACCGGCACCTGGCGGACGGCGGTCTCCGCGACCATCTTCATCGTCTGCACCGGCACCTGCGTGACCACCTGCTCGTCGACGTAGCGGACGGTCTGCACCGGCACCTTCTGCGTGACGACCCGGTTCACGTAGGTCGTCTCGGGCACCTGCACCGGCGTGTAGGTCGGCTGGTAGGCGCGGTTGACCTGGTTCACGACCGTGCCCGGCGTCATCACCCACTGGTAACCGCCGCGCTGCCAGACGGCGAGGCCGGTGGCGGGATCGACGACCCAGCCGCCCGGCGCCCAGCCGAGGCCGGTGGTGCCGGGCGTGACGACGGGCGTCACCGTGTCGACCGCCTGGCTGCCGACGGAGTAGGCCGTCCGCATCTGGGTGACCGGCTCGGTGACGGTGTAGGCCTGCTCCCGCTCGCTCGTCTCGTAGACCGGCTTGCGGACGGTCTGCACCTGCTGCTGCATCACCGTCTCATAGACCGGCTTCATGACCGTGTACTGCTCGTCGCGGCTGGCCGTCTCGACCACGTCGCGGGTTACGTCGTAGCTGCGGTCCTCGACCACGGTCTCGTAGACCGGCTTCATGACCGTGAACCGCTCCTCGCGGGTCTGGGTCTCCCAGACGGGCCGCTGCACCGTGGAACGCCGCTCCTGGGTCTGCGTCTCCCAGACCGGCTTCTGCACGGTGTAGGTCTTCGTGTCGTAGACGGTCTCATACGACACCTTGGTGGCCGTGACCTGGCGCTCGTCGTAGACGGTCTGGTAGTCGAGCCGGTAGGTCTGGGTGGGGACGGCCGCGGGCGCCGGGCCGCAGCCGCATTCGGCCCGCGCGGTGCGGGTCAGCGGGGCCTGGAGGGCCAGCGATTGCGGGGCGACGACGAGGATGGCGGAGGCGAAGGCCTGCATCCGCCGCAGGGTGCTCGAACGCGGGAACACGCACCGGGTCATGAGTTCTCTCCTGAAAAGACCCTTCGAGACTAATCCGGTCTACGCGGTCCACAAGCGGTTTGTTGAGGAAAAAACCGGAAAATTTCCCGAAAAAACGCCCCTCTCTCCCGCATGAACCGTGCAACCGGTCCATCTTACGGGGCCGGGGAAGGGGGGCCGCCGGGACGGATCGGGGTTGCCCGTGCCCTCTCGTCGGACGCTCACTGCGGCTCTCACTCGA
This sequence comes from Pirellulales bacterium, assembly GCA_044344765.1. GTDB lineage: Bacteria > Planctomycetota > Planctomycetia > Pirellulales > UBA1268 > QWPN01. The sequence goes on from JBIJCJ010000236.1 coordinate 2,730, forward strand.
CGCTGTCGAGGAGTCGCCGGCTCTCGGCGTCGAGGGCTTCGAACCGCGGCATGAGATAGCGCACGCCGTCGGTGTCGGTGACGAACACCGCGCCGTCGGGCTGCCGCACGATGTCGTCCGCATGGGCGACCTTGAACCGATGCGGGCCGCGGTCGGTGGTCACCGTCCACTCGGCCGGCTCGCTGTCGGAGATCGCTGCGATCCGCTCGATGACCGGGAGGAACTCCCGCTCCGCGAGCTCGCGTTCGAGGATCGTCCGCAGCGGATCCGCGACGGCGGCCAAGGCGTCGATCCAGGCGAGCTCGCCGCCGTCGGCGCCGATGATGGCCACCGGGCCCCGGGCCGCGGACACCGGAAACGCCCGCAGCACGTCCACGTCTTCGTGCCGCGTGCCGTCGGCGGCGACGAACACGAGCCGGCCGTGCGCATGCCGTTCGAGGACCCAGCCGGCGGGAGATGCGCCGCGGGTCGCGGTGGCGGAGGATGCGTCGTGCGTCATGGCGGGGATGCCTCGCGATTCAGACGGATGCGGCCGCGGCTTCCTCGGTCGCCTTGAGCTGCGCGCGGTACAGCCGCGCGTAGACGCCCTCGGCGGCGAGCAGTTCGTCGTGGGTGCCGATCTCGACGATCCGGCCGGCGTCGAGGACCACGAGCCGGTTGGCGCGGCGGAGCGTCGAGAGCCGGTGGGCGATGGCGATCGTCGTTCGGCCCACGACGAGCCGGTCGATCGCCGCCTGGATGATCGCCTCCGTTTCCACGTCGACGGCGGACGTGGCCTCGTCGAGCACGAGGATCCGCGGGTCCACGAGCAGGGCCCGGGCGATCGAGAGCCGTTGCCGTTCGCCTCCGGACAGCGACCCGCCTCGCTCGCCGACCCGCGTGTCGTAGGCCAGGGACTGGGAGAGGATGAAGTCGTGGGCGCCGGCCGCGCGGGCCGCCTCGACGATCCGCTCCCGTGCCGCGTCGGGCCGGCCGTAGGCGATGTTCTCCGCGATCGTGCCGAAGAACAGAAACGGCTCCTGGAGAACGCAGCCGAGGTTGCGGCGGTAGTCGGCGATCGCCATCTCCCGCAGGTCCACGCCATCGACCCGGATCGCACCGCTCGAGGGGTCGTAGAAGCGGCAGATGAGGTTCGCCAGCGTGGACTTGCCGGAGCCGCTCGTGCCCACCAGGCCGATCATCTCGCCGGGCTCGATGGTGAGGTTCACGCCGTGGAGCACCTCGCGGGCGCCGTACCGAAAGTGGACGTTCACGATCTCGATCCGGCCGGCGATCCGTCCCGGCCGCTCGGGCCGCGGGGCCTCCGCCACCGTCGGCCGGCAGTCGAGAATCTCGAAGATCCGCTGAGCACTGGCGGCTGCCTGCTGCGTCGCCGGCACCATGCGGATCATCGACTCCACGCGGCTGTAGAATCGGGCGATGTAGGCGAGGAACGCCGTCAGGCCGCCGACCGTCACGGCGCCGCCGAACACCAGCCAGGCGCCCGCCGCCCAGACCACGAGCAGTCCGACCTCGCTGAACAGCGCGAACAGCGGGCCGCAGAACGACCAGATCACGTTGACACGGTCGTTGGCGTCGAGAACCCGGTCGTTCGCGGCGACGAAGCGGTCGATCTCGCGCTTTTCCTGGGCGAAGGCCTTGACGACGCGAATGCCGGGGATGGTGTCGGCCAGCACGCTCGTCATGTCGCCCCAGGCCACGCTGGCCCGGGAGAAGCCGCGCCGCAGCCGCTGGCGGACGGCATACACGAGCCAGACGACGAACGGAAAGGGCACGAGCGTGAGCAGCGCCAGCGTGGGGTTGAGCCACACCAGCACCACGGCCGTGAGGGCCAGGAGCATGACGTTCGAGGCGAAATCGATGAGGTTGACCGACAGGAAGATGTTGATCTTGTCGGTGTCGCTGCCGACCCGCGACATCAGGTCTCCCGTCCGCTTGCTCTGGAAGAAGTCGAGGGAGAGCGACTGCATGTGGGCGTAGGTGCGGGTGCGGAGGCCGGCGGCGATCCGTTCGCTCACCCAGGCGAGCGTCCAGGTCTGCGCCCAGGAGAGCAGCCAGGCGGCGACCGC
>JBIJCJ010000237.1:0-4764 GCA_044344765.1 Pirellulales bacterium
ACGAAGGTCGTGCCCCACTGCTCGGCCAGGGCCTCGCCGAGCTGCTCGTCGGTGTAGAAGCCGAGCGACAGGCCGACCTTGCCGAGCAGCTCGCCGCCGCGGCCGGCCTGCTCCTCGAGCATCGTCGCGAGCTGCTGATCGTCGATCAGGCCCAGGTCCAGCAGGATTTGACCGATCCGTTTGAGGGCCATGTTCAGCGCTCCACGTCCTTGGCTGCCTTGCGGGCCACCGTCTCGGCGTCCTCGAAGATGCCCTGCTTGGCGTTGGTGATCCGCCGGGCGAGGTCGTCCACGTTCTGCGCCTTGGCCAGCACGTCGTCCTCCGTCACCTTCTTCTCGTTCCAGAGCTTGAAGAGATGGTCGTCGAGGAGCTGCATGCCGAGCTTGGCCCCCGTCTGGATCGCCGAGTTGATGCGGAAGGTCTTGTTCTCGCGGATCAGGTTGCCGATGCCCGGCGTGCACACCAGCACCTCGTAGGCCGCCACCCGGCCGCCGCCGATCTTGGGCAGGAGCGTCTGCGAGAGCACGCCGAGGATCGCCGTGGAGAGCTGCGTCCGCACCTGCTCCTGCTGGTTGGTGGGGAAGGCGTCGATGATCCGATTGACCGTGCCCTGGGCGCCGGTCGTGTGGAGCGTGCCGAACACCACGTGCCCCGTCTCCGCGGCCGAGATCGCGGCCTCGATCGTCTCCAGGTCGCGGAGCTCGCCCACGAGGATCACGTCGGGATCCTGCCGCAGGGCCCGCCGCAGGGCCTCGGAGAAGCTGGGCACGTCGGTGCCGATCTCCCGCTGGTTCACCGTGCTCTTCTTGGAGTAGTGGTAGAACTCGATCGGGTCCTCGATCGTGATGATGTGGTGGTCGTAGTTGTTGTTGATGAAGTCGATCAGCCCGGCGAGCGTGGTGCTCTTCCCGGAGCCGGTCGGCCCGGTGACGAGAAACAGGCCGCGCGGCCGGGTCACCAGCTTCTTGCAGACCTCCGGCACCCCGAGCTGCTCGGGCGTGAGCAGCCTGTTGGGGATCTGCCGCAGCACCATCGCCACGCTGCCCCGCTGCTTGAACACGCTGACGCGGAACCGGGCCAGGTCCTTGAAGGCGAAGCCGAAGTCGCAGCCCCCCTTCTCCGCCAGTTCGGCCTGGCAGCGGTCCGGCGTGATCGCCTTCATCAGCCCGTTGGTGTCGTCGGCGGTCAGCACCTTGGTGGCCTGGGCCTTCATGTGCCCGTCGATGCGAAACACGGGCGGAATGCCGGCGGTGATGTGAATGTCGCTCACGCCCCCCTTCACCGCCGCCATCAGCAGCTTGTCGATCTGGATCGTGCCGCCGGCGGCCTTCGGCATGGCGTAGGGCGATCCCCCATCGTCGGCGGCGGCCGCCGCCTCGTCGGGGCCGTCATCCTGGAGGTCGAGTTCGAGCGGGGCGTGCTCCGCGGGGGGCGGGACGTCGGCGGCGGGCCGCAGCACGAGCACCTTCGTGCCCTGGATGTCGAGCAGGGCGCCGGAGCCTGCGCCGAGCGACGTGGAGAACGCGAACCGGCCCGGGTCGCCGCCGGGGGGCAGGAGCGCCGCGGCGATGGCCGCCACCTCGTCCACCGTGAAGGCCCGCGTCTTCAGAGGCCGCATCTGGTCGTTGATCCGCAGCATCGGCGCGGCCCCGCCGGAGAGCCGAACCTCGGTGGCGCCGTTGTCGGCGGCCACCTTGAGCAGCTTCTCCAGCTGGGCCAGGAGCTGGGCCAGGAGCTGGGCCGCGATCGGGGAACTTGCCGTGCTCATGAACGCCACTCCTCGCAGCCGGAGGCTGCGGACTGGAGGATCGGCAGGCGCAGAGGGAGCCCTGACACGGCAGCTTCACTGGACGTTCGGCTCGGGCCCCTGACAGCCGCCGAAGTCACTGCAAACATTATGCGCGTCATCGGATGAAAAGTCTCCTCCGCCCCAGGGAAAATCCCTCCGCCCGGCAAAACCCCGTGGACGGGGCGATTTTCGCCCCGCCGGGCCGGTCACTCCGTCTTCTTGGAAACCCGAAACACCTCGTCGAGCGTGGTGATGCCCCGCAGAGCCTTGGCGATGCCGTCTTCGAACATCACCCGCATGCCCTGGCCGACGGCCGCCCGCCGAATCTCCTGGGTCGCCGCCCCCTGGAAGGCGAGTTCCCGAATCTTGTTGGTCATCACCATCAGTTCGAAGATGCCCAGCCGGCCCTTGTAGCCCGACTTCGTGCAATGGGAGCAGCCGCGGCCCTTCATGAAGGTCGCCCCCTTGAGCATCTCGGGGGTGATGCCCGCGGCCTCGATCTGGGTGTCGAGCGGCTGGTGCGGCTGCTTGCACTTGGGGCAGTTCACCCGCACCAGACGCTGGGCAAGGACGGCGATCACGCTCGAGGCCACGAGGTAGGCCGGCACGCCCATGTCGATCATCCGCGTGATCGCCCCCGGCGCGTCGTTGGTGTGGAGCGTGCTGAACACGAGGTGGCCGGTGAGCGAGGCCTGGATGCCCATCTGGGCCGTCTCGGTGTCGCGCATCTCGCCCACGAGGATCACGTTGGGCGCCTGGCGGAGCATGGCGCGGATGACGCGGGCGAAGTCGAGCCCGATCTGATGCCTGATCTCGACCTGGTTGATGCCGGCGAGGTAATACTCGACCGGATCCTCGGCCGTGATGATCTTCGTATCGGGGCGGTTGAGCTCGTTGAGCGAGGCGTAGAGCGTGGTCGTCTTGCCCGAGCCCGTGGGGCCGGTGACGAGGATGATCCCGTTGGGGCGGCGGATCAGGTTCTTGAACTGGCGGAAGTCGTTGTCGGAGAGCCCCAGCTGGCGGATGCCGACGCGGATGTTGTCCTTGTCGAGGATCCGCATCACCACCGACTGGCCGTGGTTGGTGGGCAGCACGCTGACGCGGAGGTCGTAGTCCTTGCCGTCGGCGGTGAGCTTGATGCGGCCGTCCTGCGGCCGGCGGCGCTCGGCGATGTCGAGCTTGGCGAGGATCTTGATCCGCGAGAGGATGGCGCCGAGGAGGCGGCGCGGCGGGTTGTCGCGCTCCACGAGCCGGCCGTCGATGCGGTAGCGAATCCGCACGCGGTCCTCGAACGGCTCGACGTGGATGTCGCTGGCCCGCAGCTGCACGGCCTCGGTGATGATCAGGTTCACGAGTTTCACCACCGGCGCGTCCGACTGGTCGTCGCCCGCCTGGGCGGCCGTCTGCTCCACGGCCGTCTCCGTGAAGTCGATGGCCGTGTCGGTGAACTCCTGGAGCATCGAGTCGGCGCTCTCGCCGTCGGAGAGGCCGTAGCTGCGGTTGATCGCCTCGACGATCTGCTCGCGGACGGCGAGCGCCATCTCGACGTCGCGATTGAGGATGAACCGCAGCTTCTCCTGCGTGTCCATGTCGGTGGGATCGGATGTGGCGACGCGGAGCGTGCCCCCCGACTCGGCGAGTGGGAAGATCGTGTTCTCGCGGGCCACGCTTTCCGGCAGGAGCTCGATGACCTCCGGCGGCACCTGGATCTCGGCCAGGTTCACGAACTTCAGCCGGTAGGCCTTGGCCAGGGCCTTCATCACCTTGTCGCCCGGCGCGTAGCCGAGCCGCACCACCTCCTCGTGCATCTTCTTGCCGGAGGTGCCGGCGATGCGGGTGGCCTCGGCGAGCTGCTCGGCCGAGACGATCCCCTCGGAGAGGAGGATGGTGGAGAAGGCGTCGGGCATGGCGGCGGGAAGCGTCCGGGTCAGGCGGGGGTTTCGAGGAACGTGTCGGTGTGTTCGTAGCCGGGGGCGCAGGTGCAGAGGAAGACGAGCTCGACGGAGCCCGTGTTGCGGATCGTGTGGCGGCAGCCGGGCGGGATCGCGATCGCGTCGCCGGGGCCGACCGGCCGCGTCTCGTGGCCGAGGGTCATGGCGGCGGTGCCGGTGAGGATGTAGTAGATCTCCTCGGTGACGGCGTGGTGGTGGGGCGTGGTGGCGGCGCCGGGAGCGAGGCGGGCTTCGGCCAGGCTCTGCTGGCGGATCGCGGAATTGCGGTGGGCGAGCAGTTCACGGATCGTGGAACCGTCGGCCGTGACGAAGGGCTTGGCGTCCTGCTGGTTGACCACGTCCATGGGATGCAAAAGCCGAGGGTGCGAGTGTGGCGGACAGGAACCGTTCCCGCCCGTCAGGATACCAAACCGTCGGCGAAATGGAGACACGCCGGGTGGATCGGCCGGGCCTCCCAGGCGGCGGGATCGGGCAGGTCGGCGGCGGCGAATGACGTGTCGGATTCGACGACGATCCGACTGCCCGCGGGGGCCGCGCGGCGGACGACGTCGATCAGGGCGAGCAGTTCCGCCCGCCGATCGTGGCCGGATGCAAAGAACTCCCACGGCGGCGAGATGAACACGATCCAGGGGAGGTCTCGCGGCAGGTCGGGAAGCCGGCGGGCCCAGAGGAGGACGTCGCCGGTCCGAATCTCGACGCGGCCCTCGATCCCCAGGCCGCGGGCCGACCGGCGGAGGGCGTCGGCCGTGGGAAAGTGACGCTCCACGAGGATCGCCCGGGCGGCGCCGCGGCTCACCGCCTCGAAGCCGAGCGCCCCGGTGCCGGCGAAGAGGTCCAGCGCGAGTGCCCCGCGGACGCCCGTGCCGAGCAGGTCGAAGAGCGACTCGCGGACGCGGTCCTTCATGGGCCGCGTCCGCCCGTGCGGCACGAACTCGAGCCGCCGGCCCCGCAGGTCGCCGCCGATGATCCGCGGGGCGCTGGCGGCCTCGTCGCCGGCGGGGGCGGCCTGCCGGGGGGACTTAT
>JBIJCJ010000064.1:0-16720 GCA_044344765.1 Pirellulales bacterium
CACGTCCTCGCTTCCGTCACTGCCAACGCCGCGGGCCCGAAGGTGCCGTAGAAACGCGAGCACCTCCCGCTGCACGCTCTCGGGGGCGTGTTCGAGTTCCTCGATAAGGGATTTCGTGAGCGGCGACATAGTTAAAGGATAGGTCGGCCAATGGCACTTCGGCAAGCATCGGCCGAGCAGCGAGGACCATGAGGAGCAACAGCCGGGACAGGCCGGGCTGGATGCGACGCTCGCTTCGAGGTGCCGAGGAGCTTCCTATCCACGCTCAAGGCCGGGTTTTTCTCGTTGGCGCAGACCGGCCTTGAAACCGCTCTTCTCGCGGGCCGAAGCGTAACGTTCCCGACGGCCAGTGCCGTGACGGCGGGCCGGAGCGGGTGATTCGGGGCGAAGGCGCCGTGATACCTGTGCCGGTGCCTCCGAGGCTGCGGGATGAGATCGGCGAGCCGGTCGAGGAACTCGAGTAGCAAAAGTTCGACGATCCCGCTCGCCCCAGGCTGCGTGGACTTTCGTGAGCGTCCGGGCCCGACCCAGTTGGCCGCCTTGTGTCGGGGGAGCACGTAGCGGATGCGACTGATACGGCCGTCGGCGGCGCGGATCACGGAGAGCCGCTCGAGTGCAAAGGGCGGCCGGGCGCAGTATCGCAGGAGGTGCTCGAGCGACTGAAAATCGCGCGGCACGTCGCGGTCGAGGAGTGTGATCCGGCGGGCAGGAAGGCCGGTGGCCCGTCGGGGCTGTGCGATCCCGGCAGGAAGACGCCGTCGGTGACGGCTGCGTGCAGATGGGCGTGACGGTTGAGCCCGGAGCCGAAGCGGTGGAGCAAGGAGACGGCGCCGAGCCGTGGGCGGGGTGATGGCGGCGTGGCCTGCTGCGCGCCGAGCAGCGTCTCGATCTCATGCAGGAACATTTTCGTCACCGCCGCGACGGCTTTAGGCCGGTCAGCGAGCACTCCCCGCAACCGCTTCGGCAGTGAAATCATCCACTGCCGCACGGGCACCGGCGGGATGACGTGGTCGACGAGGTGCGCGGCAGTCTGCGCCATGTGCCTGCCGTTGCAGGAGGGGCACACGCCCCGCCGCTTGCACGAGAACGCGATGACGAACTTCTGCGGGCACAGTGTGCAGAGGGCGCGGGCGAATCCGAAGCAGAGCAGCCCGCACGTGAGATACCCGCGAAACTCCTCTTCGACGTAGCCGGCGACGGGATGCTCGCGGGCCGAGCGATCCTGGAGCCAGCCCTCGAGGCACTCCGACACGATCTTGTAGAGCGGCGTTTTCTCGGGGCGACGTGCCTTTGAACCGCCCGTCCGGTCAGGCGTAGCGAAAGATCGCCGCCACGCCCGACTCGGTCGGCATCTCGTTGCGGGCCAGGGCCACGACCGTGCCGCCGTGGAGGAGCACCGTCTCGGCCACCGCGCCGAAGAGATCCTCGGCGGCCGCGGCCGGCTCGTCGCCCGTCCGCGAGCGATCGGTCGGCCGCGCGGCCGCAGCACCGGGGCCGGTGTCAAACTCGATCGCGCCCGAGTCACGGTCGAAGCGGCCGGTCTCGAACCGGTCGGCCTCGATGAGCAGCGTCGCCACCTTCCCGGCCACGGCCGCCCGGGCGACGTCGGCGAGGTCGCCCTGTGCGAGGCTCCGGTCGCGGGCCTGCTCGTAGCCACGCACGAGGCGGGCCACCTGCCGAGTGCGGGCGGCGACGAACAGCGGCTCCAGGGCGGCGAGGATCTCCTCTTCGGTCATCAGGTGCGGATCGGCGGCCACGTGGGCTTCGGCGAGCTGCGGGTTTTTTGCCAGGCCGCGGAACGAGGCCGCGAGCCGCGGCGCGGCGACGAGGAACAGCGGCAGCCCCGTGGGCCGCGACGCCTGTTCGTTCACGACGTCGTCGACGAACGTCAGGAAGATCGTGGTGTCGTCGTCGACGTCGTCCCGCTTCGCGCCCGTGCCGCCATGGACGATGCCCTCGATCCCCATGCCGCGCTGCACGCGGTGCGGCTGGAAGATCTCCTCGTCGATCACGTCGTCGCGGACGAGCGTCGCGCGGGGCAACGCGCCCGGTCGCGGCACGAGCGGCAGCGGATCGAGCCGGCTGACGGTGGCGCCGCGGGGATCGATCCAGCAGCTGCCCTCGCAGAGCCGGGCCTCGCGGCTCGTGAGCAGGAGTACCTGGAACCGCTCGACGGCCGCGGCGAGCCGCACGAGCGGCGCCGTGTGGAACCGCGGCCCGACGCTGGCCAGCGCGGGCACCGGACGCTGGAGCGAAAACACGCGGGCCTGGCCGGCGGCCGCGAGCACCGCCAGGCCGTCGTGGGTGTGCTGCCAGAAATCCCGGTCGCCCTCGAGGACCCGCAGCGGTCGCAAGAGCCGCTCGATCCGCTCGCGGGAGGCGTGCGGTTCGAGCGCCAGCTCCAGGCTCTCGACGAGGTGGTGAAACGCCGGCCGATCGCCGGTGTTGGCGGGCACGTTGCGATGGGTCGGCATGTAGAGCGACAGGCACGGCCCGGGCTGCGGCTCGAGAACCGCGAGCACGCTCGACAGGGAGAGCCGCTCGAAACTCAGGGTGGGCGTGGCGGTGACGATCACGGTGGCTCCTCGAAAGCCGCGGGGGGCGGCGGCTGGGGCGTCCGTGATGCCGACAGGGCCGCGGGCGGCGCGGCAGGACCATGCTTCGCCGCGCGGCCGCCGCCGGCAAGCGAAGGCCGCCATGCGGCAGCCGGCGCGGGCCGCGAGGCCGTGGACACTTATTACCGGGAGCATCCAATAGTTGACATCGTCCGCGGCCCGAAGGGACTTGTCGCCTCTCCCTCTGGGAGAGGCTGGCCGCAGGCCTGGTGAGGGTGCTGGCTGGCGTGAGCATGCTGGATGGCGTGAGCATGCTGGATGGCGTGAGGGCGCCCGTCCGCCGGCAACGAATGGATGCTACTCCGTCGTGACTTCGATCGGCCCCAATTTGATTGCTTTGGGCGTGACTTTGATTGCATTGCCTCTGCTCTGAAGAACCGAGAGCGCCCCGAGCACCAGGCACAGCAGCAGCAAGACGACCAGGCAGCTGGTGGCCACGCCGCCGCGGCCCCTGCCCTGCCGGGGCAGTCCGGGCAGGGGCGGAATCTCCAGCGACGCGCGGTGTCGCCGCAGGGCCTCGCGGACGAACACGGAATCGACGTTCAGTTCGCGGGCGATGTCGAGCACCGTGTCGTGGCCGAGCATGTCGCGTCCCTCCGCCTCGAGCTGCGACGCCCGGCGGATGATCGATTGCACGTCGGCGGCCGGCACCGTCCGCCGCGGCGCATCCGCGGCCGGCACTGCGACCGTTTCGAACGCGAAGGCGGCGGCCTCCTGAGGCCCGACGTCGATCGCATCCAAGGCCGCGAGCGCCGCCGCGGCCGACGAAAACCGCGCGGCCGGGTCGCGGGCGAGCAGCCTGGCGAGCCAGGCCCCGAAGGCCGGCGGCACGTCGTCACGGTGGGCGTCGATCGGCGTCGGGGCTTCGGCGGCGATCCGTCGCAGGAGCCGCAGCGGACTGTCGTCGGTAAAGGGCGTGGTGCCGGCGAGCAGCTCGTAGAGCGTGACGCCGAGGCTGTAGAGGTCGCTCGCCGCCGTGGCCTCCTCGCCCGCCGCCACCTCCGGCGCCATGTAGTGAAGTGTGCCGATCACCGAGCCGCTCGCCGTGAGCGACTGCCCCTGCTCCAGGCTGCGGGCGAGGCCGAAGTCGGTGAGCTTGTAGGTGCCGTCGGGAGTGCGGAGGATGTTGCCCGGCTTCACGTCGCGATGGACGATGCCCGCGGCGTGGGCCGCCGCGAGGCCGCGGAGAGCCTGGCGGCCGCAGTCGGCCACGGTGCCCACGGCTGCCCGGCCGCGGCGGCGGACGAGCTCCTGCAGGCTCGGGCCGCGGACGAGCTCCATGACGAGAAACGGCGGCGCGGCGAGCGGGTCGAACTCGAACACCTGCACGATGTGCGGCGAAGAGAGCTGGGCTACCGCCCGGGCCTCGGCGGCGAAGCGGCGGAGCACGTGCTCCGCGCCGCCGAAACGGTCGTGGATCACCTTGATCGCCACCTCGCGATCGAGGGCCTCGTCGCGGCCGCGATACACCACGCCCATTCCGCCCCGCCCCAGCGTGCCGGTGACCAGATAGCGGCCGATGCGTGCGGGGCCCGCGAACGGCTGGCGGGCCGACGCCGGATGAAAATCCCCGCCGGCGAGCGGCGGCAAAGGCGGAGCGTCCGCCTCCTCCGGCCCCGCCCATTGCTCCATGAAGATGGCGAGCAGCAGGTAGACGAGCAGGCCGGGCACGATTCCCGAGAGGATGATCGCGATCGCGGCCAGGAGGCGAACCTGCCCGACGGGCACCTGCCGCTTCCGCGCCAGCCGCCGACAGACTCCGAGGAACCGCGGCCCCGTGTCATGCCGGTCGCGAACCACGATCCAGAGCAGCGCGAGGGGGATGCCGAACGCGATCACCAGCACGGCCAGCACGATCAGCAGCACGACCCCCAGCCCCACGACCGACGCATTCATGACAAGCTCCGCTTCATGTGTCGGCGCAGGGTGCGATCACTCAGGACGTGGCCGTTCGGGAGCAGCATCGCACATGCCGTCAGTTGGTTTCCTCGAAACCGTCAGGGACGGCGAAGAGCGAGTCGTCCGGCATCTCTTCGGAAATAGCGAACACGACATTCACGATGTAAGGCTCCTTGAACCATTCGCGCTGACCGGGCTTGTCGGCTTGCACGGAAACAGACTGCAGCAGATTGCCTCGCGACTTGTCCCTTATGCGCAGCAAGAAACCGCCATTCGAGAGTCGGTTGAACGTGGCGTGTCTCTGCTCCGCCACCTCCTGTGCTAGAAATACGTCGTCGTCCTTCTCGTTGATGCCGAATCCAGTGATGATGCCCGCCGGAAAGTCCTTGCGCGCCCACTGATCGGCAGCTGTTCTGCGAGAGGTCTTCTTCGCGCGATCCAAAAGGATCATCGGCTCGTCTGGGTTGCCTGTATGCACGATCAGCTCGGCGGCTGGAGCTGCCTTCAGGGTGCCGTCCTCGGCCCGCACGTACTCATTGATCTGAAGGTAATAGGAAATGCTGCCGTCAAACGTCGCAAAGGCGATCTTGCCATCGAAGACCTTCACCTCGTCGCCGACTTTTTGTTGCACGTGGAAGGTGGCCTGGCCTCGATCATTCGAGCTGCCAACAAAGAACAGGAGAAGAATCGCCATCAGGTATTCGGTCATTGCTTCCTCGGGTCTGGGTGACTCACCTGCGAACAGCGCGATGAGTTTCCTGTCGTGTGCGGCATGGTGGTTGGGCAGTCGTCCGTGAGTGGATTCACCGGGCGTCGCAGGCCCTGTTCCATCGCAGCCGCGATTCCACGTCGTGGCACCTCCGCTCGAGGCGGATGCACCGGCGCCGCAGATCGGCCACGTCCCACGACGTGAAGCCCCGGGGCAGCCGCCAGGCGGACCGGCTCGGCAGCCGGTCGGGCCGGCCCTGTCCGAGGAGGATCGCCGCCACGAGATAGATCGCGATCCCGGGCCACCAGCCGGTCAGCCATGCCGCGACGAGCAAGGCCAGCCGGACCCAGAAGGCAGAGAGGCCAAGCCGGTCGGCCAGCCAACGGCAGACGCCGCACACGAGGCCGGGCCGGCGGCGCGGCCAGTCGTCTTCGATCCAGAGTTCGTCGCGCATGGTACGTCTCCATGTTCTCCAGGTTCTCAGGGCGTCTCCCCGGGGGCAGGCGTTGGGCCGAAGGCACTGCGGCCGCCGCGAGCCACGGTCAGTCGCGGCGCCGCTCCCGCTTCAGCGCCTCGAGCTCCTTCTCGATCTGGTCTCCGCCCCGCAACGCCTCGAGCTGCTCCACGAGCGACGTCTTCACGGCGTGGTTTACCAGGCTCGCCTCCGCCTCCATTCGCTCGATGCGGTTCTCGAGCTGGTCGAACCGGGCCACGGCGTCGGCACTCGCGGCCCGCCGCAGCGTCGTCTGGGCCTGCTTGTGGTTGCGGGCCCGGATGTGCCGCTGCACGAGCAGCCGGTGCTTCTCGCGGGCGGCGTGCAGCCGCTCCTCGACGGCGGCGATGTCGGCCTTGTACTGATCCACGATCTTCGCACAGCCGGCGGCCTCCTGCCGGAAGGCCTCGGCCTGCTCCGCGAACCGCTTCTTCTCCCGCAGGGCTTCCCGGGCCAGATCGTCGCGGCCCTTGTCGATCGCCAGCCGGGCCCGGTCCTCCCACTCGCCGACGGCGGCCTGCGCCGCGGCCTCGGCCCGCTCGGCCTTCTTGCGGGCCGCGATCGCCCCGGCACAGTTGGCCTTCACCTCGACGAGCGTGTCCTCCATCTCCTGGACCATGAGCCGAATGAGCTTCTCCGGGTCTTCCGCCGCATCGAGCATCGCGTTGAGGTTCGAGTTGATGATGTCCTTCAGACGGGTGAAGACGCCCATGGCGTGCTCCTTGTGATGCTGCTGTGCCTGCGGCTGTCGGGTCGCGGCCTCGTGGGCCGGGACCGCCCGCGGGCCGCATGTCCCGCGAACGCCGGAACTGATTAACGAATTCCATGCCAAATGAGTGGGGCAATCGCAAACCTATGTAGGTAATGGCTTTACGACACGGAATGCGGCTCATTTACATGGGGTGTTGTGGGCGGAAAAGCCAGAATCATACTAACCACGCCAGAGAGTGGCATTCACCGCCAGTATTGTTCACCCATGCTTGAAGCCCTTGGCCAGTCCGATGCCTTTCTCTCGTTCACCGAGCAGCTCTCCCGCGTGGCCCGTGTGAACAGGCCCGTGCTCCTCATCGGGGAGCGAGGCAGCGGCAAGGAACTGGCCGCGGCCAAGCTCCATTACCTGTCGAGCCGCTGGGAGTCACCGCTCGTCGCCCTCAACTGCGCCGCCCTCGCCCCGGCGCTGATCGAGGCCGAGCTCTTCGGCCACGAACGCGGCGCCTTCACCGGCGCCATGCAGGAGCGGGCCGGCCGCTTCGAGGCGGCCGACGGCGGCACGCTGTTGCTCGATGAGATCGGGCTGATCCCGATCGAGGCCCAGGAGAAGATCCTCCGGGCCGTCGAGTACGGCAGCTTCGAGCGGGTCGGCAGCTCTCGGCCCACGAGCGTCGACGTGCGGATCATCGGCGCGACCAATGCCGATCTGCCGGCCCTCGCCAGGAGCGGCCGCTTCAAGGAAGACCTGCTCGACCGGCTCTCGTTCGAGGTGCTGCACGTGCCGCCGCTTCGGGAGCGGCGCGAGGACATTTCCTTGCTCGCCCGGCACTTCGCGTCGCGGATGGCAGCCGAACTGGGCCTGGAAGAACCGCCGGCGTTTTCCCGGGCCGCGGAGGCTGCGCTGCGCGCCCATGCCTGGCCGGGCAACGTCCGCGAATTGAAGAACGTCGTCGAGCGGGCGGTCTATCGTGCCGACGGCGGCCGGGTGGAGGAGATCGTGTTCGACCCGTTCGCCCGACGAGCCGCGGGCGATGTTCCGTCAGCGTTGCGGCCGACGCCGCCAGCACAGGCTGCACCGGCCGCCGCTGCCGCCGCTGCGCCGGCGGGCACGCTCGTCGAGGCCGTCGCCCGCGTGGAGATCGACATGCTCCGCCGGGCGCTGGCCGACTGCCGCCACCACCAGCGGCGGGCCGCCGAGCGGCTGGGGCTGACATACCACCAGTTCCGCGGTTTGTATCGCAAGCACGCCCGGGCCCTGAACGGCGGCTCGACTGAGTGACAGCCGGGCCGGTCTGCGACCATGGCCCGAACGGTTCGACCCTGCGCCGCGGCAGCCCGCGCCGTTTCATACCCAGCCCGTGGATTTGGGCCGGTGCCGACTGCCGAATGTCGATGACATCGCCGCCGCGCTCACGGCCGCCGATACCGATTGCAGCCGGTTTCCAGGCGTCCGCCTGGAAAACCCGTTCCTCTGATTTCCATCCACGCGGGGGCCGCCCGATGAAGCGACGCGGCCGGTGCGGTACCATGCCTGCGAACCGGCCGCGTGCCGGTCGTGAGGAGGCGGGCATGCGGCGGGTGTCAAAACTGCTGGGCGGCTGGGTGGCGGTCGCCGCCGCGGCGTTCGTCTGTGGTGGCGTGAGCGCCGCTCCGCCGCCGCCGAACGTCGTGCTCGTGTTCTGCGACGACCTCGGGTATGGCGACCCGTCCTGCTACGGCGGCAAGGTGCCGACGCCGCACATCGACCGGATCGCCCGCGAGGGGATGCGGTTCACCGACTTTCACGTGCCCCACCCCGTCTGCTCGGCCTCGCGGGCCGCCCTGCTGACGGGCTGCTACGCGCCGCGGGTGTCGATCCACGGCGCCCTCATGCCGACCGCGACGCACGGCATCTCGGCCGCCGAGACGACGCTCGCCGAGCTGCTCCGCGACCGCGGCTACCGTACCGCCTGTGTCGGCAAGTGGCACCTTGGCCGTCTGCCCGAGTTTCTGCCCACCCGGCACGGCTTCGACGAGTGGCTCGGCCTGCCCTACTCCAACGACATGTGGCCCGTCCACGGTGGTCGGCATCCGCCGCTGCCGCTCTTCGACGGCGAGCAGGTGATCGACGCCGAGGTCACGGCCGAGGATCAGGCGACGCTCACCGGCCGCTACGCGGCCCGGGCCGTGGACTTCATCGAGACGGCCAAGGCGAACGACGGCCGGCCGTTCTTCCTTTATCTCGCCCACACGATGCCGCACATTCCGCTGTTCGTCGGCGAGAAGTTCCGGGGGAAGTCGGGCCAGGGCGTGTACGGCGACGTGGTGGCTGAGATCGATGCCTCGGTGGGGGCTGTTCTCGACGCCCTCGACCGCACGGGCCGGGCGCAGGACACGCTCGTGATCTTCACGAGCGACAACGGCCCCTGGCTGCGGTTCGGCAATCACGGCGGGTCGGCCGGCCCGCTCCGCGAAGGCAAAGGCACGGTGTTCGAGGGAGGCATCCGCGAGCCCTGCGTGGCCCGGCTGCCGGGCGTGATTCCGGCGGGCAGCACGAGCAACGCGCTGCTCTGCTCGATCGACATCCTGCCGACTGTCGCGGCCTTGACGGGCGACCCGCTGCCGCTCGATGAGGCCGGTCATTGCCTCGTCGCGGGCAAACGGATCGACGGCCACGACCGCCGGGCCGCGTTCACGGCGACCGAGCCGGCGTCGGTCAGCGACGGTGTCACGCACTGGTACCACTACCGGACGGGTGAACTGCAGGCGGTACGCCGCGGGCGGTGGAAGCTCCTGCTGCCGCACCTGGCAGAAAGCACCGCCGGGCAGGAGGTCGGTCGGGATGGTCGCGCCTCCAAAACCGTGCCCCTGGCCGTCGGCCTGGAGCTCTACGACCTGCAGGCAGACCCCGGCGAGCGACAGGACGTGGCGGCCGCGCACCCGGAGGTCGTGGCCAAGCTCGAGGAGGTAGCCGAGGCCGCCCGCGCGGAGCTCGGCGACGCGCTCACCGATCGAAAAGGCAGGGGCGTGCGGCCACCTGGGGGCGTCGTGGCCCCGCCCCGGCCGCCGGCGACCAAGTGAGGATGCAATGTCTGACGAGCATGGTTCCAGCCGAGCGGCCCGGGCGCGGATCGGCCTCGTCCTGTTCGCCCTCTACGTGGCCCTGTACGCCGGCTTCATGGCCCTGGTCTTGGCGCGGCCCGATTGGCTCGCCGCACGGCCGTTCGGCGGGATGAATCTGGCGATCGCCTACGGCCTCGGGCTGATCGCCGCAGCGGTCGTGCTGGCCGTCATTTCCATGGCCGTCGGCCGGCGGGACTGAAGCCGCCGCGCGGGGCCCGGAGGAAGCAGGATGCTCTACGAAACATCAGGCGCCGCGATCGCGATCTTCGCCGCCTTCGTGGCCGGCGTGATCGGCCTCTCCTTGTGGCTCGGCCGCAAGGGGCAGACCGCGCAGGGCTACTATGCCGCCCACGGGGAGATCCACTGGTTCGTCAACGGCATCGCCTTCGCGGGCGACTACCTTTCCGCCGCCTCTTTCCTCGGCATCTGCGGGATGATCGCCGTCTCGGGCTACGACGGTTTTCTGTATTCGATCGGCTTCCTGGCGGGTTGGATCGTGGCGCTGTTCGTGATCGCCGAGCCGATCAAGGCCCTGGGGCGGTTCACGTTCGCCGACGCCCTCGACGCCCGGTTCCAAAGCCGCGGGATCAAGCTCGCCGTGGCGATCTCCACGCTCGTGGTCAGCGTGTTCTACCTGATCCCGCAGATGGTGGGCGCGGGGGCGCTGGTCACGCCCCTGCTCGGCCTGCCGCACACCGCCGGCGTGCTCCTGGTGGGCGTGGCGGTGACGCTGATCGTGGTCACGGCCGGCATGGTCTCGACCACCTGGGTGCAGTTCATCAAGGGCTCGCTCCTGGTGTTCTTCTGCGGCGTGCTCACGGTGCTGATCCTCAACCGGGGGCTGGCCGTCAACGCCGGCCGGCCCGGCGACGTCGATCTCACCCCGCAGGTGCGGACCGTCCGCCCCGACGGCACAGTGCTCGTGGACGGCCGCCCGCAGGGCCGCGACCACGACCTGCGGCCCGTGGGCACGATCAAGGCGTTGCCGCCGGACTATGCCGGCCGCCGCGAGACCGGCCCGCTCCGCCCCCTGGAATACTTTCGCGTCCTCGAGGACTCGACGGTCGTCACCTGGGCCGCGCGGAAGCATGCCGACGAGTCGGGCGTGCACACGACCTTCACGCCCACGGAACGCAAGGGGGCCGACCTGCTCCAGCCCGGGGGCGCCTTCAAGGGCCTGAAGACCGGCAAGCTCGCCGACCGGCTCGACTTCGCGAGCCTGATGCTGGCGCTGTTTTGTGGCACGGCCTCCCTGCCCCACATCCTCATCCGCTACTACACCGTCAAGGACGCCACCGCGGTGCGGCGGAGCACGGTGGTGGGCATCGCGGCGATCGGGGCCTTCTACGTACTCACGCTCTACCTGGGCCTGGGCGCGATGACGTCGGGGGCCCTCGACCTCACCGACTCCAACATGGCGGCGCCGCTGCTCGCCAAATCCTTCAGCGAGTCGCTGTTCGCCATCATCTCGGCGATCGCCTTCACGACGGTGCTCGGCACCGTCAGCGGTCTGATCATGGCCGGCAGCGGCGCCGTGGCCCACGATCTGATCGAGAACGTGTGCGGCGTCGCGATGACGGATCACGAGAAGGTCCGCTGCGGAAAGATCGCCGCCGTCGGCCTGGGGGCCGTGGCGATGGCCCTGGGCATCCTGTTCAAGAACTTCAACGTCAGCTTCCTCGTCGGCTGGGCCTTCAACATCGCCGCCTCGGCGAACCTGCCGGCGCTCGTGATGCTCCTCTTCTGGCCGCGGACGACGAAGCAGGGGATCATCGCGGCCGTGACGGTCGGGATGCTCGCCTCGCTGGGCTGGATCCTGCTCTCGGCCGACACGTTCGAAAAGGTCTACGGCCTGGCCCGCGACGCGGCGCCCATGCCCTTCAGCCAGCCCGGATTGGTGACGATTCCGCTGGGCTTCCTGGTGCTCGTCGTGGTATCACTGTGCACGCCATCGCCCACCCGCCAGTAACAGTCCGCCATGCCCCGCAAGAAGCCGCCGCCCCGCCGCGAGGTGATCGCCTGCACGACCGCCCACCTGCCGGCGATCCAGGCGATCTACAATCACGCGATCCAGCACTCCACGGCGCTGTATGAGTACGCGCCGCGGACCGACGAGGTGATGCGCGAGTGGTTCGCCGTCCGCGAGCGGGACGGGATTCCCGTGCTCGGCATCGAGTGGGAGCCGGGGGCGCTGGCGGGCTTCGCCACCTGGGGGCCGTTCCGGCCGCGGCCGGCCTACAAGTATTCGGTCGAGCACTCGGTGTATGTGGACGAGCGGTATCGGGGGGAGGGGGTCGGCCGGCAGCTCCTC
Source organism: Pirellulales bacterium (assembly GCA_044344765.1). Classification (GTDB taxonomy): domain Bacteria; phylum Planctomycetota; class Planctomycetia; order Pirellulales; family UBA1268; genus QWPN01. Next base: position 11,841 of record JBIJCJ010000064.1, read on the forward strand.
CAGGCGATCATCGCCGCGGCGAAGAGCCGTGGCCTGCACATGCTCGTGGCGGGCATCGACGCCAGCAACGTGGCCAGCGTGGCCCTGCACAGCTCGGCCGGCTTTCGCTGCTGCGGCACGATCCGTGAGGCCGGCTTCAAGTTTGGCCGCTGGCTGGACCTCGAGTTCTGGCAGCTGATCCTGCCGACGCCCGAGAAACCGGTGGACGGGTGAGCGTCACATTCGCGGCCCAAACCGCCCACGCGCTCATGGTGATGGTACGCGTCACCCCCCGGCTCCCGCCGGGGGCTTCCGGAACGGTAAGACCACGACGCTTAATCGCGCGGCCACGATTCGACCGTGAGGCCGTGCGCTCACCGTGCGACCGCGATTCGACCGTGAGGCCGTGCACCGGCCGCGCGACCGCGTCCCGGAAGCCCCTCGCGGAAGCGAGGGGATGACGCGTGGCCATTTCCAATACGAATCTCGCTCGTCACACCCGCGGCAGCTCGTAGCCTGCGCGGTACTCGCGGGTGAAGAGGCGGTTGGCCTCGGGGTCAGCGGCCTTCTCGGTCTTGGGATCGATGACCAGCTCCCGGCCAAGCTTCAGCGGGGTCTGCGCGAAGTCGACCTCGTTCTCGCGGAGGTGGGCTGCGAAGCTGTCGAACGTGGCGGCGACCCGCTTGTCGTCGGCCGCGAGCGTGGGCCGCGTGCCCGGCTCCACGGGCTTGCCGAGCGCCCAGGAGACGTTGCCGAGGTGGGCCAGGGCACTGGAGAGATGGCCGTCCTCGATGTCGAGGTGCAGGTCCGCGTGCCTCCGGCTCCGGACGGCGGCGGCGAAGTTGGCGAAGTGGGCCCGCTCGGAGCCGCCCGACCACTTGCCCAATTCCGCGCCGTCGTAGGTAAACGCGGCGCCCGACGTGTAACTCGGCGCCACCACGAAGCCCTCCGTGCCCCACCAGATGTTGGCGACCCGGAGCGGTTCGGTCTGCGGGGCCAGCTTCAGGGGTGTCTTGATCTCCAAACCCCGGACGTCCGAGATGAGCAGGGCGTCGTCCCATTGGAAGAGGGTGATCTGGCTGTTGGCCACGTCGCCATTGTCGATGTAGCCGAGCCGGCCGCCGATGCTCACCACCCGCTTCGGCAGCTCCTGCTTGCCCAGTCCCCAGCGGGCCTTGTCGAGCTCGTGCGGGTTTTGGTTGCCGAGATCGCCGTTGCCGGTGGCCTGGTTCCAGTGCCAGTCGTAGTGGAGCTTTTGCCGGACCGGCACCACGGCGGGGGCGGGGCCGGCCCAGAGGTCGAAGTCCATGCCGGGTGGGATCGGGGCCGGCGTATCGACCAGGCCGATGCTCGGGCGGCGCTTGTAGCACAGGGCGTGGGCCACCTTCACGGGCCCGACCTTGCCGCTCTTCACGAAGTCGATCGTCTGACGCATGCCGGGCATGCTCCGGCTCTGCGCGCCCATCTGGCAGATGCGGCCCAGTTTGCGGGCCCACTGCGTGATCACGCGGCCCTCCTCGACCGTGTAGCTACACGGCTTTTCGAGGTACACGTCCTTGCCCGCCTGCATCGCCCAGATGGCCATCACGGCGTGCCAGTGGTTGGGCGTGGCGATCGAGATGACGTCGATGTCCTTACGGTCGAGCAGCCGCCGAAAGTCGGTGGTGAACTCGGGCACCCGCCGGCCGGGATCGAAGCCCTTTTCGAAGAGCCGCACGAAGGCGCCGGGATCGACGTCACAGATCGCGACCAGGTCGGCGTCGGGCTGGGCGAGCCACGCGGACACATGGGCCTTGCCCCGGCCGTTGACGCCGATCACGGCCACGCGAAGCCGGTCGTGCGGCGCGGCCGGGGGCGGGCTCGACGGAGCGTCGGCCCGGACCTCGAACCCGGCCAGGGCCGTGGCGGCGAGGCTCAGGGCACATTCGACGAAATCGCGACGGTGCAGCGGCATGGCGGGGCGTCCTGGAGGGGCGGGCTGGCGCTCGTGCGACCGAGTTTAATCGGCCGCAGCAACGCTGCGAAATCGGCCGCCCGTTTTCCGGAAGCCCCCGGCGGGAGCCGGGGGGTGACGCGTTCCATCGCGCTGGGCGCGAGCGGTTCACCGGCCCGTTGGTGCCGGCCGCGCGGAATCCGTATCAGGCACTCGGCCTTCGGAAATGCCGGTAGGCCTGGAGCACGTCGTTGAGATCGGAAGAGATCTCGATCTCGTCGTCGGCGAAGTCGGTCAGCCAGGTGCGGTTGCTGGCGACGGCGTCGGCCAGCAGCGGCAGCACTTCGCCGAGCGGAATCCGCACCGCGTTCTCGCGGGGGGGCGACACGACCGACAGGCCGGCCGCACCATGCTCCGGACCGTTGTAAATCCGCAGGTTTCGCAGCGCCATGGCACACTCCCTTGTTCGTGGCTGTGGCGGCCGGCGTGCCCGGTCTCGCGACCGGGCGTCATCATGACGGTCACCGACCGCCGCCATGAACAACATCGGCAGGACCAGCCCGCAAGGTTTGGCCGATTTCCCGGCCTGTGCGGGGATTGCCTGGCCTGACCGTCACAATCGGCAAGGTGCGCGGGCGGGGCATCGGACCGGGCCCCGCCGCTGGTCAGGCCTGGCCGTTGGCGGGGCCGATGGTGGCCACACGGCCGGCCCGAAAGGCGTCGCCGATGCTCTTGGGGACGAGGGCCTCGGCCTGGATGAGGCGGGCCCGGTTCTCGGCCGTGGCCGCCTTCATTTCCTGCTCGCGGGCGATCGCCACGCTGCGCCGCTCCTCGGCCTTCGCCCGGGCCACCCGGGTGTCGGCCTCGGCCTGGTCGGCCTGGAGTCGGGCGCCGATGTTTTCACCGACCTCGATGTCGGCGATGTCGATCGACACGATCTGGAAGGCCGTCTGGGCGTCGAGGCCCCGCTGGAGCACCGCCTTGGAGATGGTGTCGGGGTGCTCCATGACCTCGAAGTGGCTGCCGGAGGAGCCGATCGAGGTGATGATGCCCTCGCCGACGCGGGCGATGATCGTCTCCTCGGTGGCGCCGCCGATGAGCTGCTGGAGGTTGGTCCGCACCGTGACCCGGGCGCGGATCTTGAGCTCGACGCCGTTCTTCGCCACAGCCGACAGCGTGGACTTGCCGCTGGCGGTGTCGGGGCAGTCGATGACCTTGGGATTGACGCTCGTCTGCACCGCGTCGAGCACGTCGCGGCCGGCGAGGTCGATGGCGCAGGCGCGGTCGAAGTCGAGGTCGAGGTCGGCCCGCTGGGCGGCGATCAGCGCCCGGATGACGCGGGGCACGTCGCCACCGGCGAGGTAGTGGGCCTCCAGTCGCCGCGGCGTGATGTCGGGGCCGAGGCCGGCCTGGGTGGCCATGATCCGGGCCTGCACGATCGTGCGGGCGTTCACCTTGCGGAGGCTCATCCCGAGCAGTTCCAGGAACGTGACCCGGGCTTTCGACCAATAGGCCTGGAACCACAGCTGCCCGTAGTTGAAGACGAGCAGGAGCATCGTCAGCGCCACCAGGGCGAGGATCAGGCCGCCGCCGATGAGCACCGGGGTGGGAATGTTCGGCGCCAACGGGTCGGCGATGCGTTCCGGCATGGGGGTGGCTCCACGAGGCTCGATGGGACTCGCCCCAAGCCTAATTCGCGGTTCGGCGCCGGGCAAAAACCCAGCCGGAAACCGCATCCGGCCGGCGGAACGCGGCAGCACGCCCGACTTTCAGGCGAGCTGGAATTGCTCGTTCGTTCTGGCTAAAATAGCCTTGTCGTGGCTGGGGCGATCAACGCTTCACAGAGTCTGTCATGCAGCGGACGAGCATCACCGAGGCGAAGAACAACCTGAGCGCCTTGATCGACAGGGTGCGGCGGGGTGAGACCGTGCTGATATGCGACCGCAACCGGCCCGTGGCGCGGCTCCAGCCGGTCGGCCCCGGCGACGCCTCGGGAAACGACGCGCCGTGGTTGGCCGGCCTCGTTCGCGACGGATTGCTGGCCCCCGCCGGCCGGCCGATTTCGTTGCGGAGCCTTCCGAAGCCGGTGAAGCCCGCGAAGCCGGCGAGCATCGTCGAAGCCCTGCGGGCCGACCGCGAGGAGTAGCAGGCATGCGTTACTGGGACGCATCCGCCATCGTGCCGCTGCTCGTGCAGGAATCACGAACGAACGACGCCCTGGCGGCGCTGGCGGCGGATCCGGGCATCGTGACCTGGTGGGGCACACGGATCGAATGCACGTCGGCCGTGGCGCGGCTCGAGCGGGCCGGATCGCTCACTCACCGGCAGGCATCCCAGGCGATCGATGTGCTCCGCACGCTCGCGGTCGGATGGAACGAGATTCTCCCCGCGGAACTCGTGCGGGAGACGGCCTGTCGGCTGCTGCGGGTGCACTCCTTGCGAGCCGCCGACGCGATCCAACTGGCGGCTGCGACCGTCATGGCCGCGGGACGACCGTCCCAGGCGGGGTTTCTGGCATTCGATGACCGCCTGCGAGAGGCGGCCGGCCGCGAGGGGTTCCTGGTCGGTCCGTGATGCCACGCGGCGCCGGAAGTCCGCTCAGTGTCGTGCGAGGGACTGGCTCCGGCTGCGCAGCAGTCGGTGCCTGTCCCTTTTGTCTTCTGTCTTCCTGTCCCTTTTGTCCCTTGGGCGGCCTGCGCCTCGACCGGCAAGAAGACGATCATGTTCCGGGTGCTCGAGTCGCTCGGCTGGGAGGTGCCCGACTGGATCGTCGTTCCCGGCGGGAACCTCGGCAATTCGAGCGCCTTCGGCAAGGCGTTCGCCGAATTGCGGAAGCTGGGCCTCATCGACCGCGTGCCGCGGCTGGCGGTGATCAACGCCGCCGGAACGCTCGCGGGCCTCGGCCCGGCCGGGGTCGTCGTGGCTCCTGCCTGGGACGTGCCGGCCGACGTGGTCATCGACTTCTCGC
>JBIJCJ010000065.1:0-16661 GCA_044344765.1 Pirellulales bacterium
GAGCGGCTCGGCGAGCGTGTCGGCCGCCTCCGGCGCGAGGCCGGCCCGCATTCCGGCGGTGCGGACGAATGCCGTGAGATCCGCCGGGGAGATGGGATCGCACGCGGTGGTGTTCATGGGGAGATCTCCTGTTCAAAGGCAGGGCATGCAGCGGCCTACGCGGGCCAGCCGCAGCCCCGGCCCCGCGGCACTCGGCCGCGCAACTCAGCCGGACAAGACACGCGGGCCGTGCACGCCGTTGACGATCGACTCCAGCGGCCCGCCGCTGATCGCGGCCACGGCGAGCCGCGCCGCCGTGGTGCGGAGCCGCTCGACGGCCGCGGCGCTCACGCTCGCGATGTGCGGCGCGAGGATCACGTTGTCGCGGCCCAGGATCGGGTGGCCGGCGGGAATCGGCTCCGGCGCGAAGACGTCGAGGGCGGCCCCGGCGACCTTGCCGCTGTCGAGCGCGGCGACGAGCGCTGCGGGATCGACGAGATCGCCGCGGGAGAGGTTCACGACGAGCAGGCCCGGCTTCGCGGCGGCGAGCGTCGCGGCGTTGATCAGGCCCTTCGTCTCCGGCAGCGACGGGCAGTGGAGCGTGATGAGATCGCTCTCGGTGAGGAGGGTGGGCAGCGGCGCGGCCTGGGCCCCGAGGGCGGCGACCGCCTCCGGCGTCGCCACCGGATCGCTCACGAGCACCCGGCCGCCGAACGCGACGAGCCGCCGCACGACGCCGCGGCCGATGCGGCCGAAGCCGACCACGCCGCAGGTCATGCCGGCGAGCGTGCGGAAATCCGCCGGCCGGCCGGAGAACTTCCAGACCCCGTCGTGCACGAGGCGGCTCTGCGGCGCGACCTGCCGCGTGAGGGCGAGAATGAAGGCCAGCGTGTGGTCGGCCACCTCGTCGATGCAGTAGTCGGGCACGTTGCAGACCGGGATGCCGTGGTTCCGGGCGGCGGCGAGGTCGACGCTGTCGACGCCGATGCCGTAACGGACGATCACCCGGGCCCGCCGCATCGCCGCGATGACGTCGGCGTTCACCGGCGCGTACTGCGTGATCACGGCGTCGGCGTCGGCCACCGCCTCGGCGAGACGGGCCGGGTCCTTCGTCTGGGCGGCGACGAGGCTCGCGCCGGTCGGGGCGACGACCTTTTCCTCGAACGAGAGGTCGTCGAAGCCATGGTCGGTGATGACGATCTTCATGGGTTGCTCCTTGGTGTGGCCGAGAATCCTCAACGGAAGGCGTGAGCCGTATCACGCCCACTGCGGCGGCGGCTCGATCGCGTCGGCGGGGCGGTGGCCGCAGTCGCGACGGCCCGAGCCGGCCAGCCGGCTGATGACGCGGACGGTCATGTCGGTGTCGCAGGCGATCTGGCAGGAGAGCCGCAGGCCGGGGGTCGTGATCCCCTTCGCGGCGAGCACGTCCTTCTCCGCCTGCGCCATCCGCGCCGGCTCGCCGGCCACGAACTCCACGCGGCAGGTCGTGCAGCGGGCCACGCCGCCGCAGGCATGCAACTGGTCGATCCCGCACTCGTCCACCAGCGCGTTCACCAGCCGCTTGCCGGCCGGCACATCGAACGATCCCCCTCCCTCCACCGTCAGTTTCGGCATCGCATCCTCCTTTGGGGCCGCATCGCGGCCGGTCATTGCTTCTTCTTCGGCGTTTTGTCGTCGAGATTCATCGCCATGTCGTCGGCGGTCACCCCCGATTGCACGCCGCCCGGCGGAACGTCGAGGCCGGCGGTCCAGACGAGGGCGTTGAGCATCAGCCGGCGGAAACCGTCGTCCGCCCAGTTGCGGTGGTAGTGGCCCCCGGTGCAGCCGAAGCCGCGGCCGCCGCCCGGCCGCTCGTAGGCCCAGGCCAGGGCCTCGCGGCTGCCCTTTCCCGCACGGACGGTCGGATTGTTGCTGTGCGGGCCGTCGGGCCGCTCGCGGGTGGCGTCGGGGGGCACGGCCGTGAGGATCATGGTCACTCCCGCGGGCGGCTCGCGGAACCGCATGTGGTAGTACCACTCGTCCTGCGTCTCGAAGGGCCGCACGCCGCGGGTGATCGGATGGTCCGTGGCGAGCTGCGGTGCGGCGAGCTTCCAGTGCGGGTTCACCGACCAGTGCGGCTCGAAGTAGCCGCCGAGCCAGTCGAGGAACTGCGGGCCGCCCTTCTCCTTGGGCACCTCGACGGCGTAATGCAGGCAGGCCACGCCCACACCGCGTTTCGCCAGGGCGTCGATCTGGGCGAGCCGATTGCTCTGGAGCACCGGATGGCGTTCGCCCCCGTCGGAGAAGAAGAACACGGCGTCGGCGTTGTCGAAGGCCGTGGGATCGTTCGGCCAGCCGTTCGCGTAGACGGTCGTGACCAAGGGAACCCCGGCGGCGTCGAGGCACTTCTCCGCCAGCAGGCAGCCCGCGCGGTGCTCGTGCTCGCCGGACGCGTGGCTCGGTCGCCCCGCCACGAGGACCAGTTTCTTGCGGCCGTCTGCCAGCCGCAGCCGCTTGAGGCGGATGTCTTTCACCTCCAGCTTCATCGGCGGGCCGGAATGCACCTGGAGGGCGAGCACGCCCTCCAGCCGCCGTTTGTCGGCCTGGTCGTCGAGCGTCTCCGACATCAGCCGGCCGTTGATGAAGTGCTGCAGGTGGTTGCCGCGGGCGACGACGCGGACGGCGTTCCAGTCGCCGGGCTTGATCACCTGCTGCAGATCCTCGGCCGTGCCGATCGGCTCGCCGGCCACCTTCTTCCCCTCCGGCGTGATCGTGATCCGCTGGCCGCGTTCGGCGAGGACGCCGCGGCCCTTCTCCTCATAGAGGATGCCGGAGTACTTGGGCCCGGCCTCGAAGTCGGCCTGGTAGCCGCCGACCACGAAGTCGCCCAGTTCCTTCAGCTCCTTGCTCCGGTACTGCACGCCACTGTTGCCGCCGGTGAGGCGATAGGTGAAGGCAAGCTCGAAGTCGTCCACCAGTCCCTGCCGCCAGATCAGGAAGGTGTTTCCTGTGGTGGGCTTGTCCGCCGTGGTCTCCCCGACGATCGCGCCGTTTTCCACGCGCCAAAACTCCGGCTTGCCCTCCCAGCCGTCGAGCGTCGCGCCGTCGAAGAGCGACACGAAGCCGACGTCGTCGTCAGCCGGCGCCCGGGCTGGTGCCGCCACCGACAAGGCGACGCAGATGGCGGACAGGCACAGGAAACGAACCTGAAGCATGGTGGCCTCGACGGGCGGGAAACGCGGAGTCGCGGACGGCCGGCAGCCAGCGCACGCGACCGCGTCAGTATGCCACGCCCGCAGCGCGGCGGGGAAGCGAACGCCCGTCGTCGCCCCGCGTGGGCAGGCGGCCGGTCTCCAGGGCCGCCCGCTCCAGCCCCAGTAGGTCGAGCATCTCGTCGAGGCCCACGATCCGCACACCCAGCTGGCGGGCGGACCTGATCTCCCGGTCGCGACGCTTGTCATCGACGTTCGTTCGCCAGCCGGGAATCTTGCCTTCGCCGGCGACCGACTTCGGCAGGCCGCCATCGACCACCATCGTGGTCGTGGGGGTCACGGCCTCGACCACGCGGCCGCCCGTCCGCTCGATCGCCGCCTTCAGGGTGTCGGCATCGGGCGTCGGGTCGCCGTCGAGCTGCACGAAGCCGACGATCACCACCTCGGGCGATTCCCCCGCGGTCCACAGGCTGGTGGCGACGCCGTCGCCGCCGAGGATCGGATTCCGGACCGAGTCGCGGCGGATCCGCGCCCGGGCGACCGTCGGGCTCTCCACGGTGATCACCTCGAGCAGGCCCTTGCGGTTTCCGACCTGCGGCCGCGGGTCGGCCGGATCGTACACCGCCAGGAGGAGGCCGGGCCGCATGCCGCGGGTCGATGGGCAGGAGATCAGCGCCGTGCGGGCGGCCGGATCGACGGAGATCACGCGGCCGTCGAAGCCTTCGATCCGAGTGTCCTGCGGGGTGGCCGCCATGACGGCCGTCTGCACGGTCTGGTCTGCGGCTCGCAGCGTGGCCAGGACCTCGTTCTGCTTCTCGATCACCTGGGCCCGGGCGCGGAGCGCCGCATACAGCACGCCGAGTTGTGCCTCCGGGTCGGGCTTGGACCGGAACTCCTGCTGCTGGTCGGGGGTGAGGAACTGCTCGCCCTTGGCGACCTCCGCCTTCAGCTTGTCGAAGGCGATGGACTGATTCAGGGCCTCGTCGCGCTTGCCGGAGAGCTCCTGCTGCTGGGCCTCGTGCTGCCCGCGGGCGGCGTCGAACTTTCGCCTCTCGGCCGCGGCGTCTTCCGCGACCTTCTGCTTCTCGGCCGCGGCCCGGGCGGCGGCCGACTTCTGCTGCTCGATCGCCTTGTCCTTGTCGGCGACGACCTTCTCGTTATCGAGCCGCAGCGACTCCATCTGGCCGTCCTTCTTGCGGATCGCCTCCGCCAGCCAGTCGACCAGCTTGAGATAGGTTTTCGGCTCGGCGTCGAAGCCCGTGAACTCGGTCGTGAACCGCTCGTTCGTCTCGGCCTCGATCTGTGCGATCGTCTTCTCCTCGGCAACGCCCAGGATCTCCTGCAGCTTCCGCTTCTCGTCGACCGCGGTGTTGAGTTCGGTGCGGGCTTTGTTCGTGTCCGCGGCCGCCGCCTCGGCCCGCGCCTGCTCGTCGAGCCGCTGCTTGAAGAAAAGGTAGGTCGTGACCGCCAGCACGAACGTGAGCATCACGAACACGATCAGCGCGATGCTGAGCGACGCGACGGTGCGATTGGCTGGCATGCTGAATCACCCTGGCCGGCGCCGATGGCGGAGCCCCACAACCGGAGAGAAATCGTCGCTCTCGCGGTCGGGCGTGCAGACGCTCACGGATTGTAACGGTTATGCCGACTCGGGGGGCGGGGCGATGTCCGTCCAGACACGGGCCACGCCGGCCGTCGCCGCCTCGCGGCCGAGCACGGCAGTCAGCGTGCTGCGGCACAGGGCCGACCCCTCGGCCAGCGGCCGGCCGTCGCGAATCGACCTCACAAAGGCGGCCATGCCGCGACCGTGGCGGCCGGCGCCGGCGGACCGCAGGTCGCAGCTGCCGGCCGAGCCGCGGACCCGCTCCGCGATCGCGGAGCGGCCCCCTGCCTGCCGGCAGATGCCCGCCTCGATGGTCCGGCCGTCGGCGAACACGAACCGCACGGCCGTACCGCCCGTACTGCCCGCCACCAGCGGTTCGGCCCCGGCGGGCGCGACGTCGCCGAAGGCCCACAGCAGTTTGTCGATGGCGTGCACCTGATGCTCGACGAAATCACCGCCCGACCTGGCTGGGCAGGCGATCCAGTTGCGGATGTCGCTCGCGGGGAGCGGCGCTCCGCACGGCGCCCACCTCCGCCACGCCGGCCCGAGCTGGCTGGTGGCCACGCCCGCGACCAGCCGGCCGCAGGCTCCCGCCCGCAGCCGTCCGATGGCGTGGATCGTGGCGGGGTCGTGCCGCCAGGCGAGTCCGCTCCCGAAGGCGAGCCCCCGTCCCTCGGCCAGGGCGCAGGCCGCCCGCACGACGGCGACACCGGTGGCGTCGATCGCGGCCGGCGCCTCGCAGAACACGTGCCGGCCGGCGGCCACGGCCGCGGCGACCTGGGTCGGACGGGCATCCGGCGACGTGGCGAGGATCACGGCGTCGAGCGGCGCCTCGATGGCCCGCCGCCACGCGTCGGCACCGACGAACCGCCGCTGCGCCGGGCAATCGAAGGCTGCGCCGGCGGCACGGCCGAGCACCGCAGCCGCGGAGTCGATCTGATCGGCGAACAGATCGGCGAGCACCGTGATCCGCACGCCCGGTTCGGCCGCGGCCGCCTGCATGGCCGCGCCGGTGCCCCGGCCTCCGCACCCGATGAGGCCGATCCGCAGCCCGTCTCCGCCGCCGGCGAAGAACCCGCCGGCGGGAACCGTTGCGGTCGTGGCGGCCACCAGGGAGCCGGCTGCGGCGCAGGAGTGGCCGAGGAATGCGCGGCGGGGAAGGGGGGCGGGGGCCATGGCTCAATCTCCGGGGTGCTGGGCGGAAGCGGCGCCGGTTCGTGGTCACGATCGGGTCGAACACGGATGTTGTAGGACCGCGACGGCACGACTGGCAAATGTCGCCGCGCCGCTCACTGCATCCGGGCAAGCAGCCGGGCCATCATTCTTTGCACTTCCGGTTCCAAGGCGTCCGGCGTGGCGCCGAAGGCGGCCTCGAACTCCGCCAGCCGCTGCTCCGGTGCGTCTTCGCCGCACGGCTGCTTGGCCGCGATCGTCCGCAGGTAAGCGGCGAAGGCCTCACGCTTCGTCTTCATGAGGAAGTGCGTCAGGGCCCAGGCCCGCGCATAGGAGTCGAGCCCGTCGGCGGCTCGGCGGAAGGGTTCGTCGCCAGCCACGATCTCCCGCAGGCCGCCCGGCCGAATGCCCTGCAGGAACCGCTCGAGCCGCGGCGTGTTGACGCCGCCGATGCCCTTCCAGCCGCGGGCGTTCGCCAGATCGGGAGTCTCGAAGCAGGTGGCGATGCCCTCGCTCACCCACAGCGGCACCGGCGCCAGCCGCCGGTGCATGCCGGTGTTGAACGCCATCTGGTGCGTGGCCTCGTGGACGAGCGTGGCCACGAGGCCGGCCGCCTCCGGGCTGGCGAGGATTTCGAGGCCGGCGCGGCCGGGCCGGCGGCCGGCGGGCCGCGGCAGCGAGTCGCTGCCGGTGATGTCGAACGTGGTGACGCGGTTGGAGAGCAGGTTGTAGTAGCCGACGACGCGGTCGGCCGCCGCGCCCAGGTCGCGGGCCGCGTAGGCCTCGTAGGCTTTGCGGTCGGCGAAGATCACGACCACCAGCGGCCGTTCGGGCCGGTGGATGTCGAGCCCCGCGTTGGTCCAGTAGGTCGCGAAGGTGTCGTGGAGCCGCTCGAAGAGGGCGGCGCACCAGACGGCGTATTCCCGCGAGGTGTCGAAGCAGACGACGTAGTGTTTGGTGACATGGATGTCGAAGCCGGCCGGCAGTTCGCCGAGGATCCGGCGGCCGAGTTCGCGCGGCGACTCCGCGACCGGCTCCGCATCGAGCCGCCGTCGGGCCACGAGCTGCTCCGGCTGCACGAGCTCATACCGCTGGTCGGCCAGCTCGAACAGCAGGCCGCCGTCCTGCGCCTCGACCACCAGCGTGCCGTCGATCGTGCGCGGGCCCGTGGCGGAGCGGATCTCCAGGCGTTCGCGGATCGGGGGCGGCTCGTCGGCCACGGCGAGGCCGACGCAGGCCGCGGCCAGCGACAAACAGACGCCGAGTGGATGCATCCTGCGCGGCACTGCCGTCGCTCCTCCGCTGGGAACGGGGTGATGCAATCAGTTTCCGGCCGGGATCGCCAGCCCGAGAAACACGTGGCTGGTTCGGCAGACTGGGCGATGCCGGGAACAATGTCTCGCCAGCACTGGTCTGGCCGCCCGCCGGGCCACCGGCTATCGTCCGCGGCCCCAACGTTCCCCGAGCTGCATCATGCACATATTCCTCGCCTTGCGTCGGATGGCCGGTTGCGGCGGCATGATCTGCCTGCTGGCCGCCCTGGGCTGCGCCTCAGGCAAGCCCTGGACGCCGTTTCAGGATCAGAAGAAGGCTGCCCGCGAGCGGGAGAAGTATGGCCTCACGGCCGACGAGCGGATCAGGCAGCTCGCGGCGGACGCCAAGCAGGCGAAGGCCGGTTCCACGCATGCGCAACACGAGTTCACGCAGACGCTCGTCGCCACGGTGCTCGCGGAGCACGACCCGCGGGTGCGGGCCAAGATCCTGGAGATCGCGGCCGGGTTCGACACGGCCGCGGCCACGGCGGTCTGCAAGGGTGCCCTCGAGGATCCCGAACCCCGGGTGCGGATGGCGGCCTGCTCGGCCTGGGCCAAGCGGGGCGGCCCCGAGGCAGTGCAGCTGCTGGCCGCTCGCTATCAGGCCGACACCGAGCTCGACGTCCGCCTGCGGGCCCTGCGTGAGCTCGGCACGCTCGGCGACAAGCAGGCGATCCCGGTCCTCGCCCGCGCGCTCGAGGATGCCGATCCGGCGGTGCAGTATCGCGCGGTGGCGGCACTCAAACAGGTGAGCGGCCGCGACCTGGGCGACGACGTCAACAAGTGGCGCGAGTGGGCGGCCGATCCCGAGGGCAGTGCGGCCGAGTGGTCGATCGCCGAGGCGTGGCGGAAGCTGTTCTGAGCCGCGGCGGTTGCGGACGTGCCCCACGTTCCGTCGGCTCCCCGGCGGCCGCCTTGGCATCCCGGCCGACCCGCGGAAAAGCCGCGAGGATCACCGTTTGGCAAGCCGGGGGGGATGCGTCGGGAGGGCGACCTGACCGGACCCTGGGGTGACGGTTCGGGGCGGCAACGTTCCGGTGAGGGAGACTGCCGATACCCCTCTCACATTGTTCTTGCCGCACCCGCCCGCGCACCGGCCCCCGATGGCGACCCACCGAGAGTCTGCATCCACGATGACCGCGTCTTCCATCCGGCGACGAGCCCGATCCTCCAAGGTCGCGGTTCGCGCGGTGGCGATGCTCGTGGCCTGGGCTCTGCTCCTCGGCAGCTCGCTGCCGAGGCACGTCGAGGCGGCGGGCGCCAAGACCCGCTCGCCGGCACGGTTTTTCGAGAACCTGCTCGGCAAGGAACCGCCGGAGCCCGACTTCATTCCCTTGCCGCAGCCGCCATCGGCCGCAGAGGTCGCCCGGCTGGCGGCCGTGCCGGGAAAGTCGGCCGCCAGGCCCGCCGCACCGGTGCCCCCGGCCAGCGGTCCGCGGGCGAACGAGCAGCCGCCCCGACTGCCGTCCTGGAATGAGACGGTGGCCTTCGGCACGGCCCTTCAGGTGTCCACGCGGAAGGTGATCCGCGACGCGGCCGATCCCGCGTTCCAGCCGCGGCCCCGGCCCGCCGCGCCGCCGGCGCCGCCGACGACGCTCGTGATCACGGCCCGCGAGGGCAGCCGCCGAAAGACGCCGCCGATCGTGGCCACGAAGCTCCAGGCCACCGGCGTGCCGGCGCCGCGGACGCGCCGGTTCGAGCGGCTGCGGGCCAACATCGCCCGCACGCTCGCGACCTACCAGCGGCGGCCGCTGAACACGGCCCAGCACACGCCCTGGGAGGTGATGCACGGCTTCATCGCCTTCGGCATCCCGACGCAGATCCGCGTCGGCGGTCCCGCAGGCGACCTCGTCAACGCCATCGGCTGGTCGAACATGGGCGGTCGATGTCGCGGCCAGGTGATGCTCGCCGCCAGCGGCGACCGGCTCACGGCCCTCAAGGGCATCGGCGTGCAGGGGCACTCCGCCCAGTATCTCGCGATCCTGGCCCAGTGCCGCGTCGCCGCCAACTCGCCGATCACGCTGCAGTCGAAGTCGTTCACGGTCGCCGACCTGATCGAGGAGGAGAAGCGCTCCTGCAAGGCGGGCACGGAACTGACCTTCGCCCTCATCGGCCTGGCCCACTACCTGCCCACCGACGCCCGCTGGAAGAGCCACGACGGCGTCGAGTGGTCGCTGGAGAAGCTGGTCGAGGAGGAGATCGTGCAGCCGATCCGCGGCGCCCCCTGCGGCGGCACGCACCGGCTCTTCGGCCTGGCCTACGGCTGCCAGCGGCGGCTGCGGTCCACCGGCACGCTCGACGGCGCCTACCTGCGGGCCGACAAGTACGTCCGCGACTATCAGAACTTCACGCTCACGAAGCTCCAGAACCGCGACGGTTCGTTCAGCACGGAGTGGTTCAAGTACCTCGCCGACCGCGACGACGACATCGACCGCAAGATCCAGACCACGGGCCACATCCTCGAATGGCTGGTGGCCTCGCTCGACCAGGAGCGGCTCTACGAGCCGCGGGTCGTGGCGGCGACGGAGTTTCTGGTGGCGGCCCTGGCCCGGGAGCCGTCGCGGGAATGGAAGCTCGGGCCGCTCGGCCACGCCCTCCACGCCCTCAACATCTACCAGGAGCGGGCCTGGGGCACCGTGCTGCCCGGCGGCATCGCCGCCTTCCACGGGCCGATGAAGGCGGCCTCGGCGAAGCCGATGATCGCCACGGAGCCGGGCACCGAGGCCGACCCGCCGCGGCGCCGCTGACCGGGCGTTCTTGAACCGGCCGGCAGTTGCCCGTAGGCTTGCGCCGCGGACAAAAGGGTCGTGTGTTCGGCCGGCCCGCGCGTCGTCCGGCGCGCCGCGCGACGTCCGCCGCAGGAGCGGACCATGGCACCGGCCGACATTTCCCCGCAGCTCGCGCAGCTGCTCGACGCCGCGGCCCGGCTCTGCGAGGCGACGAAGTCGGAGGCGATCCTCCTGCTCGTCGATCAGCGGCTCGACTGGGAGCAGGTCCGCCGGCTCACCGGGACCGTGCCCGTGCTCGTCGCGGCCGACGACGAGGCGGACCTCGCGGGCACGACCGACCACGGCCTCAAGAAGATGCCGCTCGACGTGGCCGGGCTGCCGGTACACGAGCGGCTCGCCCAGGCGCTGCTCGAGTGCGTGGCCGACGAGATGATCCCGCCGGAGGCGGCGGTCGTCGCGGTCTACAGCGGCTTCGAGGCCGGCACGATCGACTCGGTGAGCCTGCTCAAGCTGGAGGAGCATCTCGGCCAGCTCACCAGCCGCGACCTGCGGAACCTGGAGACGAAGGTGCCACTGGAGACGCTCAAGCTCGTCGTCGACCTGGCCGTGGAGATCGGCCGCGAGGGCCGCGAGGGCAAACCGGTGGGCACGCTGTTCGTCGTCGGCGACGCACGGAAGGTGCTGCAGGCGAGCCACTCCGCCGGCTTTGATCCCGTCCGCGGCTACAGCCGCTCCGAGCGTCGGCTCACCGATCCCCGGGTCCGCGAGGGGATCAAGGAGATCGCGCAGCTCGACGGCGCCTTCGTGATCGGCTCCGACGGCACGGTGGAGGGCGCCGCCCGCTACATCGACGCCTCGGCCGAGAACGTGTCGGTCGCCAAGGGCCTCGGGGCCCGGCACTGGGCGGCGGCGGCGATCACGCGGCGGACCAAGAGCGTGGCCGTGGCCGTGAGCGAGACCAGCGGCACCGTGCGAATCTTCCAAAACGGCGAGGCCGTGCTGCGGATCGAACCCTTCCGCCGCGCCATGAAGTGGAAGGATTTCGAGTACGAGCCGCCGGGTTCGGAATGAGCGTCGCCCCCGTCTCCGGCCCCGATCCCGACCTCCGCGGCAAGACCGTGTGGGCGATCGACACGCTCTCCCGGGCCTATCAGCTGTTTCATGCCCTGCCCGAGATGACGTCCCGCGACGGGACGCCGGTGTCGGTGGTCTTCGGGCTGACCCGCGACCTGCTCGACATCGTGGAGAAGAAGCGGCCCGACTACCTCCTCTGCGCGATGGATCCGCCGGGGCCGACCTTCCGCCACGCGGCGTTCGCCGACTACAAGGCGAACCGGGCGGAGATGCCCGCCGACCTCGTGCCCCAGATCCCGCTGGTGCGGCGGCTGCTGGCGGTGTTCGGCATCCCGCTGCTGGAGGTCGCAGGCTACGAGGCCGACGACGTGCTCGCCACGCTCGCCACCCGCGCCGTCGCGGCCGGTGGCGGCTGCACGATCGCCACGTCCGACAAGGACGCTCGCCAGCTCCTCGGCCCGCAGGTGAAACTCTTCAACCTGCGCACCAACGCCGGCCTCGGCCCCGACGAACTGCATGCCGAATGGGGCATCCGCCCCGACCAGGTCGTCGACTTTCTCGCGCTCGTGGGCGACAGTGTGGACAACGTGCCGGGCGTGCCGGGCATCGGCCCCAAGATCGCCTCCGAGCTGCTGCAGCAGCATGGCACGCTCGACGGTGTGCTGGCCGCGGTCGAGACCGTTTCCGGCGCGAAGCGGAAGGAGAACCTGCGGACGCACGGTGACACGGCCCGGGCCGGCCGCGAGCTGATCCGTCTCGAAACGGCGGTGCCGCTCGTGATTCCCTGGGAGGCGGCCGCCCTCCACCCGCCCGATTCCTCTGCCTTGGCGGAGCTGTGTCGCGAGTGCGGGTTCCGCAGCCTGCTCGACCGGGTCGTGCAGGCGGGCGGCCGCGGTGCGGCGGCTTCGCCGCCGGCGCCGGCGGCGAAGCCCCGCGCGGCCGGCACGCTCTTCGATCTGGATGGGGAGGAGCCCGCGGCGCCGGCCGCCGTGCGACCGCTCGCGGTGCACGAGCCGGGCGGCGACGCGGCGGTCGCGGCGGCGGTGGCGCGGCTGCGCGTGGCCGGCCCGCTCGCGATCTGCGTGGCCCGTCCGGCGGCGGGGGGACTGCTCGCGCGGCCGACCGGCATCGCGGTCGCGACCGGCGACGAAGCCGTCTGGTTCGAAGCCGCCGCGGTCGCGGCACATGCCGGGCTGCGCGGGCTGCTGGCCGACCCGGCCGTCGCCAAGCACGGCCACGATCTGAAGCGGCAGGACGTGGCCCTGCGGACGCTCGGCATCACGCTGGCGGGCGGCGGGTTCGACACGCTGCTGGCGGCGTATCTGCTCGAGGCCGGCGAGCGGAACCTGGGCCTCGTCGAGACGGCGATCCGGCACGGGGTGCCGGTGGACGATCCGGCGGCCGCCGCGGCGATCGAGAGTCCCGCCGGTGCGGCCGACGCGGCTCGCCACTGCCGGCTGGTGCAGGACCTCGCCGCGCGGCTCCCGGCGCGGCTGGCCGACGACGGGCTCGCCGACCTGTTCGCGACGGTGGAGATGCCGCTGGCGCGGATTCTCGCCGCCATGGAGTTTCGCGGGGTGCGGATCGACACGCCCGTCCTGGCGGCGCTCTCGACGGAATACGCCGCCCGGCTCGCCGCGCTCGAAGCCGAGATTCACACCCTCGCCGGCCGGCCGTTCGCGATCGCCTCGCCGCTGCAGCTGCGGGCCGTGCTCTTCGACGAGCTGGGCCTGCCGATCGTGAAGCGGGGCAAGACCGGGCCGAGCACCGACGCCGAGGTGCTGGAACAGCTCGCCCCGCTCCACCCGCTGCCGGCGAAGCTCCTCGAGCATCGCCGCTATGCCAAGCTCAAGAGCACCTACGTCGACGCCCTGCCGGCGCTGGTCGATCCGACGACGGGCCGGATTCACACCACGTTCAACCAGACGGTGACCGCGACCGGCCGACTGAGCTCCAGCGACCCGAACCTGCAGAACATCCCGATCCGCACGGCCGAGGGCATGCAGATCCGCGCCGCCTTCCTTCCCGGGGAGGCCGGCTGGCGGTTCGTGGCGGCCGACTACTCGCAGATCGAACTGCGGATCCTCGCCCACCTCTCCGGCGACGCCGCCATGCGGGCAGCGTTCACCGCCGGCGAGGACATCCACGCCCGCACCGCCGCGGCGGTGTGCGGGGTGGCGGCCGACGAGGTCACACCGGCGATGCGGCGGCTGGCGAAGGCGGTCAACTTCGGGATTCTCTACGGCCAGTCGGCCTTCGGTCTGGCCAAGGCGCTCGGCATCCCGCAGCCCGAGGCGGCGGAGTTCATCGCCGGCTACTTCCGCGTCTTCGCGGGGGCGGCGGCGTTCATGGACGAGGTGCTCGACCGCTGTCGCCGCGACGGCCGCGTGACCACGATGCTCGGCCGCCGCCGCGCGATCGCGGGGGTGCGCGACCGCGATCGGCGCCGCAACGCCGCCGGTGTGCCCGCGCTCACGCTGCCCGAGCGCGAGGCGGTCAACACGGTGGTGCAGGGATCGGCCGCCGATCTCATCAAGCTCGCGATGCTCCGGGTCGACGCCCGCCTGCGGGCCGAGGGGCGGCGGGCGGCGCTGGTACTCCAGATCCACGACGAGCTGCTCCTCGAAACACCTCCCGAGGAGCTGGTCGACGTCGAGCGGCTGGTGGCCGACGAGATGCGGCGGGCCATGGACTTGGCGGTGCCGATCGAGGTCGCGGTCCACGCGGGCGGCACCTGGGCGGAATGCGAGTGAGGCGGCGATGATCGTCATCGGGCTGGTGGGCAGGATCGGCGCGGGCAAGTCGACGGTGGCGCGGATGTTCGCGGCGCTGGGGGCCGAGGTCGTCGATGCCGACGCGGTGGCCCACGAGGTGCTCGAGGAGCCGGAGGTTCGCGACGCGGTCGTGGCCCGGTTCGGGGCGGCGGTGATCGATCCGGCCGGCCGCATCTCGCGGGCCGCCGTGGCGGAGCGGGTGTTCGGTGCGACGCCCGATCACGCCGCGGCTCTGACGGACCTGGAGACGATCGTGCATCCGCCGGTGCGGCGGCGGATCGGTGCGCGGCTGGCGGCGCTGCGGGCGGCCGAGGAGGCAGACGGCCGGCGGCGAGTGGTGGTGCTCGACGTGCCCTTGCTCGTGCAGTCGGGATGGGACGCTGCGTGCGACCGGCTCGTCCTGGTCGAGTGCGCGGAGCCCGTGCGGCACTCGCGTCTTCTGGCCCGCGGCTGGAGCCCGGAGCAGATCGCCGGTCGGGATCGGGCCTGGGAGAGGGCTGGGGGGGGGCCGCTGCCGCCGGAAAAAACGGCCACCGTGGATGCCTCCGGCGATCCCGCTTATACTCGGCGTCAGGTGGAAGGAATCTGGGGTTCGCTCCCGTCCCGTTGAGTCGCGAGCAGCCTGGTTTCGTTGCGCCTCCAGCCTTCCGGGGTTCCCGATTCTTGCCGGCCTGCGGCCCTGCCGCGCCCGGCCCTGCCTGTCTCGCCTCCTCGATTTCGCCTCCTCGATTCACACCTGCGACGTTCAGTTCGGGGCCGGTTGCCCCGGGGGTGCCACATGCCAGACGCCGATCCTCCCGCCGACGACCGCGAGCCGATGTCCCTGGCGGAAGAAATCGCCGCCGAGGTCAAGGACGGTGCCGACGTCACCAGCCACTACGAGGCGCTCAAGAAAGGCGACTCGCAGGTCGCCGAGCTGCAGAAGCTGTCGATGCAGGAACTGGTCGAGCTCGCCCGCCGGGAGCAAATCGGCGACGTCGCGGGCGCGAAGAAGCAGGACCTGGTGCTGCGGATCCTCCGCGAGCGGGTGAAGCTCAACGGCCTGATGTTCGGCGAGGGCACGCTCGAAATCCTGCCCGATGGCTTCGGATTCCTTCGCAGCGCAGACGCCCACTACCTCTCCTGCCCGGACGACATCTACGTCTCGCCGAGCCAGATCCGGCGGTTCGGACTGCGGAACGGCATGAGCGTGGCCGGGCAGATCCGGCCGCCGAAGGAGAGCGAGCGCTACTTCGCGCTCCTCCGGGTCGAGGCCATCAACGGCGAGGATCCCGCCAAGCTCTCGAGCCGCCGGTTCTTCGACGACCTCACGCCGCTCCATCCCGACGAGCGGATCGTGCTCGAGACCACCGCCGAGGAGATCTCGACCCGGGTCGTCGATTTGATCGTGCCGATCGGCTTCGGCCAGCGGGGCTTGATCGTCAGCCCGCCGCGGGCCGGCAAGACGATCCTCCTTCAGAAGATGGCCAAGGCGGTGCTCGCCAACTATCCCGAGGCCTACGTCTTCATGCTCCTCATCGACGAGCGGCCCGAGGAGGTCACCGACATGGAGCGGCAGGTGAAGGGGCCGTCGTGCGAGGTGATCAGCTCCACCTTCGACGAGAACTCGAGCCGCCACGTGCAGGTGGCCGACATGGTCGTCGAGAAGGCGAAGCGGCTCGTGGAGTATGGCCGCGACGTCGTCATCTTCCTCGACTCGATCACCCGGCTGGCCCGGGCCTGGAACTCCGAGGTGCCGAACTCCGGCAAGATCCTCTCCGGCGGCGTCGATGCCAACGCCCTGCAGAGGCCGAAGCGGTTCTTCGGCAGCGCCCGGAAGGTGGAGGAGGGGGGCTCGCTGACGATCATCGCCACGGCGCTCGTCGACACCGGCAGCAAGATGGACGACGTGATCTTCGAGGAGTTCAAGGGCACCGGCAACCTGGAGGTCGTGCTCGACCGGCGGCTGGTGGACAAGCGGATCTATCCGGCCATCGACATCAACCGTTCGGGCACCCGCCGCGAGGAGATGCTGCTGGAGCCCGACGAGTACCGCCGGATCTGCGTGCTGCGGCGGGTGCTCGGCGACATGAACCCCACCGACGCGATGGAACTGCTCGTCAGCCGGCTGTCGAAGACGAAGTCGAACAGCGAGTTCCTCATGTCCCTGAAGTCGTAGCGGCGGGAGCGTGATGGAACACGGCACTGGCAAGTCGAGACCTCGCGGCGGCACGTCGCCCGGTCTGCCCCACGGCACCCGGGTGGCCGTGGTGGTCGCCCGCTGGAACGAAACGGTCACGGGCAGCATGCTCGCCGCCGCGCGGGCCACACTGGCCGCGGCCGGGCTGGCCGACGACGCGGTCGACGTCGTCCGGGTGCCCGGCTCGTTCGAACTGCCGCTGGCGGCCGACCGCCTCGCCGCCACGGGTCGTTATGCCGCCGTCCTCTGCCTGGGCGCGATCATCCGTGGCGAGACGTCGCACGATCGTCACATCGCCACGGCCGTCGCCGCGGGGATCGAGCAGACGGCCCGGGCCCGCGGCCTGCCGGTGTTGTTCGGCGTGCTGACCTGCGACACGCCGGCCCAGGCCGCCGCCCGCTCCGGCGGCAGCGCGGCCGACGGCTTCGTCGGCAACAAGGGGGCCGAGTGTGCCGCCGCGGCCTTGGAGATGATCGCCGCGCTGGCGGCCATCGGCCCCGCGGAGCCACGGGCATGATCCGCCGCAGCCGGGCCCGGGAGGTCGCGCTCCAGGTGCTCTACCAGGCCGAGGTCAACCCGGGTACCGCCCCCCGGGACCGCGTCCGATTTCTCAAGGGCCGCCTGCGGTCCGGTGCGCTCGTGGCCT
>JBIJCJ010000238.1:0-4724 GCA_044344765.1 Pirellulales bacterium
GGCGTTCGTCGACCGGAGCCTCGAGAACCTGGCGGTCGAGCGGATCGATCTCCTCCAGCTCCATTGCCCGCCGACCGAGGTCTACTACCGCCCCGAGGTGTTCGGCTTTCTCGACGACCTCGTGGCCGCCGGCAAGCTCCGGCATTACGGCGTGAGCGTCGAGAAGGTCGAGGAGGCCCTCAAGGCGATCGAGTATCCGCACGTGCAGAGCGTCCAGATCATCTTCAACCCCTTCCGGCTCCGGCCGGCGGAACTGTTCTTCGAGCAGGCGCAGCGGCGGCAGGTGGCCGTGATCGCCCGCGTGCCGCTGGCCAGCGGGCTGCTCTCGGGGCGGTTCACCCGCGCCACCGAGTTTCCCGCCGACGACCACCGGTCTTTCAACCGCAACGGCGAGCGGTTCGACAAGGGTGAGACGTTCTCGGGCGTCGACTACGCCACCGGCATCGACGCCGTGGAGCGGCTTCGGCCGCTCGTACCCCCCAGGGCCACGCTCGCCCAGTTCGCGCTCAAGTGGATCCTCTCGTTCGACGCCGTCTCGTGCGTGATCCCGGGCGGCCGGCGGCCCGACCAGGTCCGCGACAACGCCGCCGCCTCCGATCTCGCGACGCTCCCGCCGCGGACGATCGCCGCCGTGCAGGAGGCCTACGACGACCTCGTCAGGCCCCTCGTCCACCACCGCTGGTGAGCCGCATCGCTCAGCCGGCTGCAGGAGCGTCGGTGGCCGTCCGCGCGTGGCCTACGGCGGCGGGGCGGTCACGGGCGCCAGTCGGTCGCGCGGGCCATAGCCATTTCGATGCCGGTGGCACGACCCCGCCCGGCCGTCACACGAACCGGTCGAGCACCAGCACGCCGGCCAGGCCGACGACGGCCACGATCGTCTCCATCACCGTCCAGCTGCGGAGCGCGTCGGCGATGGAGACGTTGAAATACTCCTTGAACAGCCAGAAGCCCGCGTCGTTGACGTGCGAGGCCACGAGGCTCCCCGAACCGATCGCCAGCACCATCAGGTTCGGGTCGGCGCCGCCCGCGGCCACCAGCGGCCCGACGATGCCCGCGGCCGTCAGCCCGGCGACCGTCGCCGAACCCACGCACACGCGGATCGCCGCCGTGACCAGCCAGGCCAGGACCAGCGGATCGAGCGGCACGCCCTCGAGCGAGCCGGCGATCGTCTTGTCGACGCCGCTCTGGATGAGCACCTGCTTGAAGGCCCCGGAGCCGGCGATCACCAGCAGCGTGGAGGCGACGTCGGCGATCGCCGCACCGTAGATGCCCATCACGTCCGCCAGCGATCGGCCCCGGCCGAGGCCGAGCGTCGCGGTGGCGAAGGCCAGGGCGACGAGCATCACGACGTCCGCATCGGAGACGAAGCGGAGCGTTTCCTTCACCCACGGGAGCTGCCGCCACTCGGCCGGCGTGCCGGCCTGGGCCAGCGACGCCACGAGCAGGAGAACGGCCGGCAGCAGGGCGGCCAGGAAACTCGTCGCGGCCCCCGGCAGGCTCTCCTCGGGAAGCGTCTTGGCGGCGAAGGCCGGCAGCGGCCGGGCGTCGATCCGGGAGAGGGTGCGGGCGAACACCGGCCCGGCGATGATGATCGCCGGAATCGAGATCAGGAAGCCGTAGAGCAGCGTGCGGCCCAGGTCGCCGTCGAACTGGGCCACGAGCGCGGTCGGGGCCGGGTGCGGGGGAAGGAGGCCGTGGGCCACGCTCATCGCCGCCAGGGCCGGCAGGCCGACGACCAGCGGCGGCAGCCCGTAGCGGCCCGTGACGGCGAAGATGATCGGCACCAGGAGCACGAAGCCGACGCCGTAGAACAGCGGAATGCCGACGACGAACCCGGTGAGCGCCATCGCCCAGGCCATGCGGTTGCGGCCGCAGGCGGTGACGAGCACCGAGGCGATCTTCTGCGCCGCGCCGCTCTCCACCACGAGCTTGCCGAGCATCGCCCCGCTGACGATCACGATCAGCAGGTCGCCGAGGATCGCCCCGATCCCCTTCTTGATCGCCGCCGGCACGTCTCCCGGCAGGAACCGGCCCGTCGCGGCCGCTTCGGCCGGCAACAGGCTGAGTGCCACCCCGGCCGCCGCCGACACGAAGACGAACGCCAGGAAGGGATGGATCTTGGCCCAGGCCACCAACGCCACGAGGACGGCGAGCGCGACGGCGACGACGAGCAGGCTCATGCGGGCGTTTCCGTGCGGACTCGGGGAACCGGCTTAACCGACGGCGGACACGGCGGTCAGTCGTGATACTCGAACTTGTAGCGGCCAGGCATCGGCACCGGGTAGTTGCCATCCGCGTCGCGGGCCACCGGCGGCGGTGAATCATCCTTCAGGTTCTCGACGCCGGCCGTCAGGTCGTCGCCCATGGCCAGCATCTCGTCGTAGGTGACCGGCTTCCCGGTATGAGCCGCGAATCGGCCCATGGCTGTCGCCAGGCTGGCCTCGGCCCCGCGGACCGCCTCGTTGTAGGGCTCGTTCTTGACGATCGCATTCACCAGGTGCTCCCACTCCATGCCGTAGGGGTTCGGCTCCGGCTGCTCGGCAGTCCACAGGATGGCGTCCTTCTGCATCGCCTGACCCTTGTAGATCGTGGACTTCGCCGGATGGTGGCCGCGCTCCGAGATCGTGAACGCCCCCTTCGAGCCCACGCCATACACTCCGAACTTGCTGACGCCGTTCTTGATGTGCTGCCCGTAGTAGTGGAACTTCGTGCCGTCGGAGAACGTGTATTCGACGGCGTAGTTGTCGAAGTTTTGGTCGGGCATCTTGCCGGGATAGTGCCGGCCGCCCACTCCCTCGGCCTTTGCCGGCCAGGCGCCCTTCATCCAGCACACCTCGTCGATGTGGTGGACGTAGTAGTCGCTGAAGATTCCGCCGCTGGCCCAGAGGAAGCCGTGGAACCGCTTCACCTGCCACTGCAATTCGGTCATCCCTTCCGGCGGCCCGGGCCAGAGGTCGAGGCTCTGGGCCGCCGGGTGCATACGGTAGCCATAGAACGAGAGCTGCTCCCCGGCCTCGCCGTTTTGCAGGCGATCGAACAGCTCGCCACGAGCCCGGCAGTGGCGGCACATCAGCCCCACTCCGACCTTCAGATTCTTCTCGTTCGCCTTGGCCGCCAGGGCGATGATCCGGTTCGTGCTCGGCCCGTCGATCGATACCGGCTTCTCCATGAACACGTGCAGCCCCTTCTCGATGGCGGCGGCGAAGTGGGCGGCGCGAAACGCCGGGGGTGTGGCAAGAATCACGATGTCGCCCGGCCGCAGGGCGTCCATGGCCTGACGGTAGGCCTCGAAGCCGACGAAGGCGCGGTCCTCGGGCACGTCAACCCGCTCCTTGAAATTCTCCGTCAACGACCGTTTGACGATCCCGATCCGGTCTTTGAAAACGTCGGCCATGGCGTAGACCTTGAGCGGCGCCTGGGCCGACTTGAGCGCATTGACCGCCGCGCCGCCGCCGCGGCTGCCACAGCCGACGAGCGCCACGCGGATTTCCTCGCTCCCGCCTGCATGCACCGCGCGGCCGGCAGCGAGCGTGCCGGCGGCGGCTCCGGCGGCCAAGCCCCCGATGAACGAGCGGCGCGAGGGCAGGATGAGGGCCGCGTGGGAGGGATCGACTCTCGACATCGTAGTCTCCTTGGGCGTGTTCGCAGGGCGGACTCTCCGCACCTGGTCGTACATGGTAATCAAGAGCGGCCGAAGTCACCCGCCGTAGGCCGTTGCCGTGGGCGCACGAGCGAGGTCATCGCCGAGCGTGCGATGCGGCCGAATGCCGAGCCGGGCCAGTTCGCCATGATATGCCCGCACCCCATCCTCCGCCCCGATGTCGCCATCGGCTACGGCGCGGAGGATGCGGACGAAAGCCGGCTGGTGCTCGGCGGCGTTGATCTTGCGTCCGAACAGCGCGACTCTCGCGCCGTGGGCCTTCGCGTCGGCCACGAGGCCGAAGGCGTCGTGGGTCGTGCCCGCCCCGCCGCCGAGGATGCCCACGACCAGCGACCGGTCGTAGGCGGCGAGCTGTTCGGTCACGTCGGGGCCGAGGTACGGAATCTTGAGGAACACCGGCCGCCCCGCGCGGGGGACGCCGGCGAGCGCCCGGGCGACGTGGTCGGCGAGGAACCGGGCGACGTCGCGGGGCCGATCGCCCGCGGCCCTGCCGGGCACGCGGTCGAGGGCGTTCGGGAAGAACACCTCGAGGAAGTGTCGGAACCCGGCACGCTCGGCCGCGATGCGAAACTCCTTGTAGGCCGAGAGCATCTCCCGGTCGAGCGTGGCGTCGTCGTTGAGCGTGAGGGAGAACAGGCCGAGATTGGCCCCGCGGCCGCGGTCATGGTGTCCGCAGTCCACCCGGCCGCATTGGGCCTGCGGGATCGTCGTCGTGGAAAACGGCAGGGCGGGCTGCCGCGTGTAGCCGCCGCTGCCGGATGCCAGCCAGATGTCGGTCGTGTCGTTCATCCGCACGGCCGGCGTCACGGCGCTTTCGGCGAAGATCCCTTCCTCGATCGCCAGCAGCTCGCTCGTGCTGGCGCTCATCAACATGATGTCCACGAGCCCCTGGGCGACGAGCTCCCGGATCGAGTCGCGATACTCGGCGAGCGTGCGATACGGGCCCCGGGCCGGATCGCCTCCCGGCCGCAGCCCCGGGGCCGCCAGTCCAAACGCCATGTCGGCGTCCTTCGCGTCGGCGAGGATGAAATCGCTGCACGACGGATCGGCCACGATCCGGGCG
>JBIJCJ010000066.1:0-16577 GCA_044344765.1 Pirellulales bacterium
GGCACGACGACCCGGACGCCGAGCTCGACGAGCTGCTTCGTCTCCACCGGCGACGGCGCCCCGGTCATCAGGTCGCTCGCCTTCTGCGTCTTCGGGAAGGCGATCACGTCGCGGATGCTGTCGAGCTTGCCGAACAGCATCACCCAGCGGTCGATGCCCAGGGCGATGCCGCCGTGCGGCGGGGCCCCGCTCCGCAGGGCGTCGAGCAGGAAGCCGAACCGCTCCCGGGCCACCTCCGGCGTGATGCCGAGCAGCTTGAACACCTTCTCCTGCGTGCCGCCGTCGTGAATCCGGATCGTGCCGCCGCCGGCCTCCGAGCCGTTGATCACGAGGTCGTAGGCCACCGCCCGGCAGGCCGCCGGGTCGCTCTCCAGCAGGCCGAGGTCGGCCGGCCGTGGGGCCGTGAACGGATGGTGCATCGAGGCCCAGCCGCCGCTCTCCGTGTCGCGGGCGAACATCGGGAAGTCGACGACCCACGAGAAGTGCATGGTATGCGGATCGTAGAGGCCCAGCTGGCCGCCGAGCCGCTTGCGGAGCATGTGCAGCGCCTTGCAGGTGGTCTCGAAGGAGTCGGCGACGATCAGGGCCAGGTCGCCGGCCGCGCACCCGAGCCTGGCCTTGAGTGGCTCGGCGATGGGGCCGAGATTTTTGGCGACCGGCCCGCTCCACGCTCCATCGGGCTCGACCTTCAGCCACACCAGCCCCTTGGCGCCCCCCTCGACCGCGACGGCGGTCAGGTCGTCGAGCTCCTTGCGGGAAAACTTCCCCGCCGCGCCCGGCACGCGGATGCCGCGGACCCGGCCGCCGCTCTCCACGGCCCCGCGGAAGACGCGAAACTCGCTCTCGCCGGCGATCGCGGTGAGGTCGACGATCTCCAGGCCGAACCGCAGGTCCGGGGCGTCGTGGCCGAACCGCTCCATGCACTCGTCCCAGGTCAGCCGCGGCAGCGGCAGCGGCACGTCGAGCCCGAGGATCTCGCGGGCCGTGCGCTGCACGAGCCCCTCGATCACCCCCATCACGTCGTCGGCCTCGACGAACGACATCTCCACGTCGAGCTGGGTGAACTCCGGCTGCCGGTCGGCCCGCAAGTCTTCGTCGCGGAAGCACTTCGCCACCTGCACGTAGCGGTCGAAGCCCGCCATCATCAGCAGCTGCTTGTAGAGCTGCGGCGATTGCGGCAGGGCGAAGAACGAGCCGTGGTCCAGCCGGCTGGGCACGAGGTAGTCGCGGGCCCCCTCGGGCGTGCTCTTGCCGAGCATTGGCGTCTCGACGTCGATGAACCCGAGCTCGTCGAAGTGGTCGCGCATGATCTTCACGATCCGGCTGCGGAGGAACATGTTCTCCTGCATCGCCGGCCGTCGCAGGTCGAGCCAGCGGTGTGCGAGCCGCACCTCCTCGCCCGGCAGTTCCGTCGCCCCCGGCTGGAAGACGGGCGTCTCCGCCTCGTTGAGGACGTCGAGGCGGCGGCAGGCGACCTCGACGCCACCGGTGGCGAGCTTCGGGTTCGTCGTGCCCTCGGGCCGCGCTCCCACGACGCCATGGACGCGGATCACCCACTCCGGCCGCACCGCCCGGGCCGCAGCGAGGGTCTCGGCCGGGGAGTCGGGGCCGATTACGACCTGGGTCTTGCCCCAGCGGTCGCGGAGATCGACGAAGATCACGCCCTTGTGATCACGGACGCGGTCCACCCAGCCGCAGAGGGTCGTTTCGCCGCCGATGTGGAGAGGACGCAGTTCGCCGCAGGTGTGGGTTCGGAGCACGGGAGTCTGCCAGGGGGTGACGGGTAAGGGAGGAACGGCGGAGGTCGCCCGGGCGGTCAGTCCTTCGACTGGAACGCCGACACGAAGAGCAGGGCGGTCGCCGACAGAAGGGAGATGGCCAGAGAGGGAAGGCCGCCGAACAGGAACAGTTTACGGGCCATTTCGATCCGTTCGCGCACCTTCTCGGGCGACGGGCTGCTTCCGAACATTCCAAACCAGTCGAAGGCGGCAGGAATGGAGAGGGCCGCGAAGACGAAAGCCAGACCGAGAGACGACCAGGCGAGGGCTTTGGGGAGCATGCGGCACCTACTTCGCGGGCCGCGCGGCGACCAGCGCGGCGGCCTCGGCCGAGAACTCGAGCTCCAGCTGCTGGCCGCGGTCGCCGTCGGCAGCCAGCTCCCGGAACAGCAGGCTCGGCTGGATGTCGCGGTTGTGCTGGTACTTGTCGCTGGCGTACTCGGTGATGGCGCCGGCGATCTGATGGAAGAAGATCTGGCAGATCGGCACGCCGGGGTAGATCTTCACCGGCTGGACGGCGAACATCTCCAGCGTCCAGTAGCCACAGAAGCCGACGTCGCCGAACCCGGCGGTGACGTGCACGAACAGGCCAAGGCGGCCGATCGAGGACCGGCCCTCGATCATCGGCACGAGATTGTGGGTCTCCGTCCGCTCCACGGTGCGGCCCAGGTAGAGCTGGTTCGGCGTGAGCACGAGGCCGTCCTCGGGAATCCGGATTCGCTCGACGCGGTTGCTCTTCCGCATGTCGAGCACCACCTCCTCGTACACGAGCAGCTCGTCGTGGAGCGAGAGGTTGTAGCTGTTGGGGTTCAGCCGGCCCTCGTCGAACGGCTCGATCAGGATGTTGCGGCCGAGCTGCTGCTTGATCTCGTTGCCGGAGAGGATCATGGGAGGTTCCCGAGCGGCGGCGGATGCCACGTTCCAGACGGCGGCCGACATCGCGGATTCTATGCCGCCGGCCGCCGCCTTGCCCATGGGCGCCGCCAAAACCCGGCTCAGGCCGGGGCCGACTTCACGCCGACCTGCGGGCAGAGGTCGGCGAGCACGCAGCCCGCGCACCGCGGCTTCCGCGCCGTGCAGACGGCGCGGCCGTGTTCGATGATCCGATGGCTGAAGGCGATCCACTCGTCGCGCGGCAGGACGGCCATCAGGTCGCGTTCCGCCTTGACCGCATCGGTCTGTCGCGTGAGCCCGAGGCGGCGGGCGATGCGGCCGACGTGGGTGTCCACCACCACTCCCGTCGCCAGGCCGAAGGCGGAGCCGAGCACGACGTTGGCCGTCTTGCGGCCCACGCCGGGCAGCCGCACGAGGTCCTCGAGCGTCGCCGGCACCGCGCCGCCGTGCCGGTCCACGAGGCCGCGGCAGCAGCCCAGGAGGCTCTTGGCCTTGGCCCGAAAGAAGCCGGTGCTGCGGATCACCCGCTCGAGTTCCGCCGGGCGGGCCGCCGCCATGTCGGCCGGGGCCGGCCAGTGGCGGAACAGGTCGCCGGTGACGGCATTCACCCGCTTGTCGGTGCACTGGGCCGAGAGGATCGTGGCCACGAGCAGTTGAAACGGGCTCGCGAAATCGAGCGAGCAGCGGGCCGCCGGATAGGCCTGGGCCAGCCGGCGCGCGATCGCCACCGCCCGCTGGTTGCGGGCCGCGGCCGACTCCCGGCCGCGGGGCTTTCCGGCCGCCGGCTTCGCTCGGCGAGTCGAGGTGCTACGATTCATCGATTCCCCGGAGCATCTTCCAGCATGGCTGGCGACAAAAGCATGTCTGGCGCCGACTACGACCCGCTCTATCTCCGCGGGATCGAGATGTTCAACGCCTGCGACTATTACGAGAGCCACGAGATCTGGGAGGAGCTCTGGACCGAGTACCGGGGACCGTCCCGACGGTTCTACCAGGCGCTCATCCAGGCCGCCGTCGCACTCTATCATTTCGGAAACGGGAACATCCGCGGGGCCCGGAAACTCCACGGCAGCGTCCACGGCTACCTCGAGCCCTACGCGCCGCGTCACCTGGGGCTCGACGTGACCGGCTTCCTGGCAGCCTTCGACGCCTGCCTGGCGGAGGTGGCGGAGAGCACCGAGCAGTTTCCGGAGATCGAACTGAATCCCGACCTGCTGCCCGAGATCCATCTCGATCCGCCTCCGAAGCCGGCGTCCTGACACCCAGCGGAAAGCCGCCCGACCGCATGTCCGACGAACCCCTCGCCTTTTCTCCCGAACAGTTTTCCGGACAGGCCCGCGTCTTTCCGCTGCCGAATCTGGTGATGTTTCCGCACGTCATGCAGGCGCTGCACGTCTTCGAGCCGCGGTATCGGGCGCTGGTCGAGGAGGCAGTCGAGGGCGACCGCCTCCTCGCCCTGGGCGTGCTGGCGCCCGGCTGGGAACAGGCCTACGAGGGCCGGCCGCCGCTGCGGTCCACCGCCTGCCTGTGCCGCATCGCCACCCACCAGCGGACCAAGCAGGGCACCTACAACGTGCTCCTGCTCGGGGTCCGACGGCTGCGGCTCATCGACGAGCTGCCGCCCAAGAAACTGTTTCGCGTGTGCGCGGCCGAGATTCTCGATGACCACGAGCCCGAGGAGGCCCCGGCGGGCGCCGCCGCGATTCTCCAGCAGGAACTGCTCTCTGCCTTCAAGCGGGCGATGCCCAAGATCCCCAACGCCTACGAGCAGCTCGACCAGCTCCTCGGCAGCCAGATCACGCTCGGCATGCTCGCCGACATCGTCTCCTACACCGTCGATCTCGACCTCGAGGTCAAGATGCGGCTGTTGGCGGAGTGCGACGTCTTCCGCCGGACGCAGCTCCTGCTCGACGCGATCGCCAATCGTCCCGCCGCCGTCGCCACTCGCACCTTCCCCCCCGACTTCAGCAGGAACTGAATTTCACGCCAGCGGGGCCATCCATGGCCCCCGCAGGCTTGGGCCATCGCGGCGAACGCCAAGGGTTCGCCGGATGGCCGGGCGGTCGCACCTCCGGGCGACCGTGGCCGCCGCTGGGCGGCGGCGGCGTGAAGGCTCGACGAGGCGTCGAGCCGAGCCACGCAAGCGGGCCCAGGTTGCACGCTCTGCGGATGAGGTAGCGCGGGGCTGACCGCTGCCATCGAGCCGGGCTATGGAAGCAAGCGGAGACAGGATGTCGGAGCGCAGCGGACATGCAGTGAGCCGAGGGCCGGAAGGCCGAGGCGAACGTCCGGCGAGGTGGCACGGGCAGCCCCGAGCGGGAAGTTACCAGGCACCCTCACCCCGGCCCTCTCCCAGAGGGAGAGGGGGATAGGGCGTCGGCCGTCTCCCAGAGGGAGAGGGGCTGGGGCGGCTATGCCCCTGCGATGCGGGCCACCCCGCGACAAATCCCCCCGAGCGATTACAGTGAGCGGATGGCGAAACAGCGTGATTTCGGCGGTGGCTGCGGTTCGGCCGCGGACGACGACGGGGCCGGCCCGGAGCGGGCCGCGACGGTCGATCATGCCCGCATCGAGCGGGCGGTTCGCGAGATCCTCGCGGCCGTAGGCGAGGATCCCGATCGCGAAGGGCTGCTGGAGACGCCGGCCCGCGTGGCGCGGATGTACGCCGAGATGTTCAGCGGCCTGCGGCAGGATCCACGGGCCCACCTCGGGAAGGCGTTCACGGAGAAGTACGACGAGATCGTGCTCGTCCGCGACATCGCCTTCAACAGCGTCTGCGAGCACCACCTGCTGCCCTTCATGGGGCACGCCCACATCGGCTACCTGCCCAACGGCCGGGTGCTGGGGTTGAGCAAGCTCGCGCGGATCGTGGAGGTCGTGTCGCACCGGCCGCAGGTGCAGGAGCGGATGACCGAACAGATCGCCGACCTGCTCGTCGACGACCTCGGCGCCAAGGGCGTGGCCGTGGTCGTCGAGGCCACGCACACCTGCATGACGATCCGCGGCGTCCGCAAGCCCGGCAGCGTCTGCGTGACGTCGGCGATGAAGGGGCTGTTCCGCTCCAACGTGTCGAGCCGCGCCGAGGTGCTCTCGCTGATCTTCGGGCACCGTGCCGGATAGCGCATGCGGCTGCTTCTCGACTTTCTCTGCCGGTTTAGCTGGGGGCTTTCCCTGGCGCTGGTGCTCACGCCCTCAGCGCCGGTGCCCGGCGGTTTTTTCCGCGTCAACCTGCTCGTCGTCATGGGGCTGACGACGTTCGCGGCGCTGGTGGCGCGGACGGCGCTGGCCGGGTGGCCATGGGCCGTGTTGGCGCTGGCCGCGGTCGTCGCCTGGATGGGCAGCGTGGCCTGGCTCGGCGAGAAGCGACGGGCAGGGATCGTGCTGTGCGCGGCGTGTGCCGCCCTTCTGGCCGGCGCGGTCGGGATCGTGGCCGGCGACGGCCGGGCGACGAGCGGGGGACTCTTGTCGGGGGCCGTTTCCGGCCTCGCCGTGCATGCCATGCTCCTCGGGCACTGGTATCTCAACGCGCCCGGCATGCGGGTCGACGTGCTCCGCCGGATGATCGACCTCGCGCTGGTCGCCTGGGGGCTGCAGGCGGCGGTGTCCGGTGCCGCGCTTGTGCCGTGGGTGCCGCCGGTCGACGCGACGGCGACGGCGCTGCTGTCTCTCCGCTGGCTGGCCGGGCTCGTCGGCCTGCCGGTGCTGCTCGTGATGGCCCGCAAGACCCTCGACATTCCCAACACCCAGAGCGCCACGGGTATCCTGTATGTCGCCTGCCTGGCCGCCATCCTCGGAGAACTGACGGCGCAGCTGCTGGCCGCCGCCTGATCCATTCATGCGCATCACCTACGCCTGCCCCGCCTGCGACGCCACCGTCATGCACGACGGCGCCGAGTCCGCCCGCACGCTCGTCTGCCCGCAGTGCCAGGCGGCGCTCGAGGTGCCGGCCGACGCCATCGCCTGGATCGGCGTCGACGGCGGCCCCGGTGCACCGGCCGCGGGCCGGCTCCGGCTGCGCCGCTGCCTCGTCTGTCCGAGCACGGAGCTCTTCGCCCGCAAGGACTTTCCGCAGCGGCTCGGCGTGGGCATCGTCGTGGCGGGATTCGCGGCGAGCTGCGTGACCTGGGCGTGGCGGCTGCTCGTGCCCACGTTCGCGATCCTGTTCGCGACGGCGCTGCTCGACGTGATCCTCTACCTGCTGATGCCGGAGTGCCTCACGTGCTACCGGTGTGCGGCCCGCTATCGGGGCGACGGCGTGGCCGACGACATCGGCGGCTTCGACCTGGAAACGCACGAGAAGCACCGCCAGCAGCAGGCCCGCAGCCGCGAGTTCGCCGCCCGGGCGGCGGGCCGGCCGCAATGACCACTCCGCGAGCGTGAGCCGATGGATCCGGAGCAGAAGCGGATCGAGGAGGACCTGCGCGGGATCGTCGCCGGCGACGTGCTCTGCGCCGACGCCGACCGCTGGCTCTACGCCACCGACGCCAGCCTGTTCGAGGCCCGGCCGCTGGTGGTGGTGCGGCCCCGGTCGGCCGAGGACGTGGCCGCCACGGTGGCCTGGGCGGCCGAGCGGGGCGTGCCGGTGCACGCCCGAGGGGGCGGATCGAGCGTCTGCGGCGGCAGCCTCGGGCCCGGGGTCGTCATCGACTGCTCGCGGTCCATGCGGCGGATCCTCGCCACCGACGACGAGACGGTGCGGGTGCAGCCGGGCGTCGTGGCGGCGAGCCTGGAGGCGCACCTCGCCGGGCTGTCGCGGACCTTCGGGCCCGATCCGGCCAACGCGACGGCCACGACCATCGGCGGCATGATCGGCCGCAACTCCTCGGGCAGCCGGTTCCCGCTTCACGGCGCCGTCCGCGGCCGGATTCTCGCCGCCGAGGTGGTGCTCGCGGACGGCACGATCGTCGCCCTCGAGCCCGTGACGCCGCCGGCGGCAGGGGACGCGGCCGCCGGTGACCGTGTCTCGGCCCTGGCCGCCGGCATCGCGGAGATCGTGGAGCGCGGGCGGACGAAGATCGCCCGCTTCCAGCCGGCGACGCGGCCGTCGCATGCCGGCTATCGGTTCGACGATCTCGTGCGGCCCGACGGCACGGTGGACCTGCCCCGCATCCTGTGCGGTTCCGAGGGCACGCTCGGGATCGTCACCGAGGCGACGTTCCGCACGGTGCCGGCCGACACGGCGTCGGCGGTGGGGCTCGTGCTCTTCGACTCGTTGGAGAAGGCCGCCGAGGCCGCCGTCCGCCTCCGCGGACTGGGGCCGAGCGCCTGCGACCTGTTCGACCGGCGCCACCTCGCCCTCGCCCGCGGCACGAAGCCCGCCTTCGACCTGCTCATTCCGCCCGTGGCTGAGGCCGGGCTGCTCGTCGAGTTCGCCGGCGACGACCAGGCCCGGTGCAACGGCCGGCTCGACGATGCCCTGAAGCTGATGCGGCAGGGGCGGCGGGGATGCCTCGACGTGCGGCGGGCCGAGGACGCGATCGACGCGGCCTTCTTTTGGGAACTGTCGCGGAACGTCGTCTCCACGTTGCACGGCGTGCGGGCCGCGGTCCGGCCCGTGCCGTTCGTGGAGGACATCGTGGTCCCGCCCACGGCGCTGCCCGACTTCGTGCGCCGGCTGCAGGAGGTGCTCAAGCGGCAGCAGGTGACGGCGATGGTGTTCGGCCATGCGGCGCATGGGCAGTTGCACGTCCGGCCTTACGTCGATCCGCGTGAGCCCGCTGACCAGCAGCGGCTCGCGGCGCTGGCCGAGGCGCTCTATATGGAGGCGATCGCCGTGGGGGGAACGTTCGGCGGCGAACAGGGACTGGGCCTGTCGCGGACGCCCTTCTTCGTGCGGATGTTTCCCGAACTGGCGGCCCTGAACGCTGAAGTGAAGCGGCTCTTCGATCCGGCGGGCACGCTCAACCCCGGCCGGGTGACGGGAGACGGGGCGGAGCCCGCGGCGTTTCGCGCGGCCGTGGGGCGGGCCGCGGCGCCCGTCGGCGACGCGGTCGTTGCCGGCCCGCCGGTGACGCTGCCCGTGCTCACGTGGTCGGCCGAGCGTCGCGATGCGGAGG
This sequence comes from Pirellulales bacterium, assembly GCA_044344765.1. Classification (GTDB taxonomy): domain Bacteria; phylum Planctomycetota; class Planctomycetia; order Pirellulales; family UBA1268; genus QWPN01. Next base: position 8,729 of record JBIJCJ010000066.1, read on the forward strand.
TCGATGCGTGCAACGGCTGCGGCACCTGCCGGACGACGGCGGCCGGCGGCCGCATGTGCCCGATGTATCGGGGCAACCCGGCCGAGGAGGCGGCCCCGCGGGCGAAGGCCAACCTTCTCGCCGCGGTGCTCGCGGGCGGGATGGACGCCCGCGGGCTGGCGACCGACGCCGTCCGCGCCATCGCCGACACCTGCTTCAACTGCCACCAGTGCCGCAGCGAATGCTCGGCCGGCGTCGACATCCCCGCCTTGGTGATGGAGCTCAAAGGTGCCCACTTCGCCGCCAACAGCGGGCCGCTGCACCGCTGGCTGCTATCGCGGGTGGACACGCTTTCGGCCTGCGGCGGCGCGGTGCGGCCGCTGGCGAACTGGGCGCTGGCGAACCCGCAGTCGCGGTGGCTGCTGGAAAAGCTCGTGGGGATCGCCCAGGGACGCAAGCTCCCTGCCTTCAGCGGCAACCAGTTCCTCCGCTGGGCGGCGCGGCGCGGCATCACGCGGCCCTCGCGCCGCAGCGGCCCGCGGGTGCTCTACTTTCTCGACACCTACGCCCGGCGGCACGATCCGCTGCTCGCCCAGGCCTTCGTCACGGTGCTCGAACGCAACGGGATCGGCGTGTTCGTCGATCCACGGCAGGTCGCGGCCGGCATGCCGCTGGTTTCCGAAGGGGATCTCGACGGTGCGCGGCGGCTGGCACGGACCAACATGCGGGTGCTCGCGGAGGCGGTGCGGCTCGGCTACCGGATCGTGTGCACGGAACCGTCGGCGGTCACCTGCCTGCGGCACGACTACCCACTGCTGCTCGACGACGACGACATGGACCGTGTCACCGCGGCGACGTGCGACGCGACCACCTTCCTCTGGGAACTGCACCGCGCCGGCGGGCTGCGGCTCGACTTCCAGCCGCTCGCGGCCCGGGTGCTCTACCACGCCCCCTGCCACGCCCGCACGTCGGCCGCACCCACGCCGACCGAGCACCTGTTGCGGCTGATTCCGGGGCTGGCGGTGCAGGCAGCCGACCGGGGCTGTTCGGGGATGGCGGGCACCTTTGGCCTGTCTCGCGAGCATTACCGGGCCAGCCTGCGGGTCGGCCTGGGGCTCGTCGCAGCGATGCGGGACGGCGGCGTGGACGCGGGCGCTACCGAGTGCAGCGCCTGCCGGATACAAATGGAGCAGGGCGCGACCAAGCCGGCCGTGCATCCCGTCAAGCTCCTCGCCAAGGCCTACGGCCTCCTCGAGGGCCGTGCCCCGCACGGGCTCGACGGGCTGCTGACCGCGACCAGCGGTCCGCTGACGACGACCTGATTCGACCGCCATCACCTTCCAAGACACGAGGCCTGCATGCAGCGATCCTTTGATGACTCCGCTCTCGCCGACGAGCCGCGGGGCGGCCGCACGGCCCACGAGGGCACGCTGCGGGTCGCCCTGTACGCCGGCATGGCGGCTGCGGCGGGGACGAGGCACGCCGAGATTCGCTGGCGGGGCGGATCGGTCGCCGACCTGCGGGCGGCCCTGGAGGCCGCCTATCCGGCGATCGGCGTCCTGCTGGCCCGCAGCGCGGTGGCGATCGGCAATCGCTATGCGACCGACGAGGCGGACGTGCCGGCGGCGGCGGACGTGGCGATCATTCCTCCAGTGAGCGGGGGCTGAAACATGAGGCGAGACGAAGGACGACGCGACATGGAGACGGGACCGAATGGCGACGGCGGAGCGCTCGTGCGTCGGCCCGTCGATCCGCAGCGGCTCCTGGCCGCGGTGGCCGACCATGAGGCTGGCGCCAACGTGCTCTTCGTGGGCACCGCCCGGTCCGTGACCAACGGCCGGCCGGCGGTGGCGCTGGAGTTCGAGGCCCACGAGCCGATGGCGGGGCCGGAGCTCGAACGGCTCTGCAAGGTCGCGGTGGAGAAGTTCGGCCTCGTGGCCTGTGCGGTCGAGCACCGCCTCGGTCGGGTGGTCGTGGGCGAGGCGAGCGTGGCGATCGCCGCGAGCGCCCCGCATCGCCGTGAGGCCTTCGCCGCGGCCGAGTGGCTGATGGAGCGGATCAAGCGCGAGGTGGCGATCTGGAAGTGCGAGGAGCGGGCCGACGGCGGTCGCGATTGGATCCATCCGGGCGGAGGTCGTGCGCAGCCGGAGGCCGTGGAACGCGGCCCGCGGGCCGGGGGGCGGCCGCGCGGAAGGCGGCGGTGAGCCGCCCGGCCGCGCTGGTCGACACCTTCGGCCGGCGGCACACCGACCTGCGGATCAGCGTCACCGACCGCTGCAACCTCCGCTGCACCTACTGCATGCCGGCGGAGGCGATCTTCCGGCCCCGCGAGGAACTGCTCGCCTACGAGGAGATCGCCCGCGTGGCCGCCGTGGCCGCGGGGCTCGGCGTCCGCACCACGCGGCTCACGGGCGGTGAGCCGCTGCTGCGGTGCGACCTGGCGGCGCTCGTGCGGCTGCTCGTCGCCGTGCCCGGGATCGACGAGGTGGCGGTGACGACCAACGGGCTGCTGCTCGCGGAGCAGGCCGACGACCTGGCTGCGGCCGGCCTGCGTCGCCTCAACGTGAGCCTCGACAGCCTGCGGGAAGACGTCTTCGAGCGGATTGCCCGGCGTCGGGGGCTCGACCGCGTGCTGGCCGGCCTGGCGGCCGCGCGGCGGGCGGGCTTCAGGGAGATCCGCATCAACGCCGTCTCGATTCGCGGCCTGACCGAAGACGAGATCGTGCCCCTGGCGCGGTTCTGCCGCCGCGAGGGGTTTCATCTGCGGTTCATCGAGTTCATGCCGCTCGATGCAGAGGAAGCCTGGGACCGGTCGCGGGTTCTCTCCGGCGCCGACGTGCGGGCGATCCTCGAACGCGAGATCGGGCCGCTGGTGGCGGATGCGGCTGGTGATCCCGGCCAGCCGGCGGTCGACTATCGCTGGGCCGACGGCGGACGCGTGGGGTTCATCAATCCCGTGAGCCACCCGTTCTGCGACCGCTGCGACCGGCTCCGGCTCACGGCCGACGGTCAGTTTCGCAACTGTCTCTTCTCGACGACCGAGTGGGACGTAAAGGCGATCCTCCGCGGCGGCGGCAGCGACGAGGAGATCGCGGCGCTGCTGCGGCAGTGCGTGGCAGCGAAGAAGGCCGCGCACGGCATCGACACGCCCGCCTTCGCGCGGCCGGCGCGGGCGATGTATCAGATCGGAGGCTGACGTGGAGGCCGCACCCAGCCGCCGCTATCTCGACAACGCCGCCACGTCGTGGCCCAAGCCCGAGCCCGTGCTCGCTGCCTGGAACCATGCGGCCCGGATGGTGGGCGCGGCGGCGGGGCGGGCGGCCTATCGTTCCGCGGTCGAGGCCGACGCGATCCGGCAGCGGGCCCGCATGGCCGCGGCCCGGCTGCTCGGCGGCGTGGATCCCGCGCGGGTGGCCCTGCCCGGCGGCTGCACGCTTGCCCTCAACCTCGCCATTCACGGCCTTGTGCGGCCCGGCGATCACGTGATCGCGACCGCGGCCGACCACAACGCGGTGCTGCGTCCGCTGCACGCCCTGGCCCGTCGCGGGATCGCCGAACTCACGATCGCGCCCTGCGACGGTCTGGGGCGGGTCGATCCTGCCGCGGTGGCCGCCGCCTGGCGTCCGGCGACGCGGCTCGTGGCCTGCACGCACGCCTCCAACGTCACCGGCGCGGTTCAGGACGTGGCCGCGATCGCGGCGATCGCGCACGACCGCGGCGGCCTCCTGCTCGTGGACGCGGCGCAGACGCTCGGGCAGATGCCGCTCGACGTGGCGACGCTCGGGGCCGATCTCGTGGCCGCGCCGGCCCACAAGTGGCTGCACGGCACCGCGGGCGTGGGCCTGCTCTGGGCGCGGCCGGGCATCGAGCCGGAGCCGTTTGTGCAGGGAGGCACGGGCACGCGGAGCGAGTCGCTCGACATGCCGGAGGCGTTCATCGACCGCATGGAGCCGGGCACGCCGGACGTGCCGGCGCTCGCGGCGCTCGTGGCGGCGGACGCGTGGCTGCGGGACCGCGGCCTCGCGGCGACGGGTGCATCCTGCCGCTCGCTGGCCGCCGAGTGCGCGGCGCGGCTGGGAGCGCTGGCGGGCGTGCGCGTGCTCGCGGCGGAGGGTGCGCCGATTGTGAGTTTCACGGTCGAGGGCTATGATCCCGGCGAAGTCGCGGTGCTCCTCGAGCAGGCCGTGGGCGTCGAGGTGCGGTCGGGCTTCCACTGCGCCGCCTGCGTGCACGAGCATCTCGGCACGGCGGCGGGCGGCACGGTGCGGGCGAGTTTCGGGCCCGGCAACGATCGAACGGACATCGACGCGATCGTGCGGGTGGTGGAAACGATCCGGGGCTGACGAGGAGCGGAGATGGCGGGCATTCCCAAGGACGTGTGGTACGCGGGTGGACTGCGGTTTCAGTGCACGCAGTGTGGCGACTGCTGCTCGGGAGCCGAGGGCTACGTGTGGGTGAATCAGGCGGAGATCGACGCCATGGCCGCGCGGACGGGCATGACGCCGGCCGACTTCGAGGCGGCCTATGTGAAGCGGGTGGGCAAGCGGAGGTCGCTGAAGGAGCGGCCGGGCGGCGATTGCGTGCTGCTCGACGAGAAGACCCGCACGTGCACGGCCTACGAGGAGCGGCCGCGGCAGTGCAAGACGTGGCCCTTTTGGGACTCCAACCTGCGGTCGCCGGAAGCGTGGGCGGAGGCGGCCGAGGCCTGCCCGGGCTGTAACAAGGGGCAGGTGGTGCCGCTCGAGTCGATTGTGGAGCAGGCCAGTCGGATCCGGATCTGACAGCGCGCGGAGCCTCGGCATCGTGCCGCGCTCCGTTTGGCCGGCCGCCGCCGGCGGGGCGCGGGGCCGCCGTCCAGGCGGCTCATCAACCGCGAGCATCATCCGCGGACGCAGCGCCGCATGGTTCGGCCCGGCACGCAGGCGGCGCAGCGTGCCCGTGGAAGGCCCGACGTTCAGAGACCGCCGCTACAGGAGCGGATCGGCCCGACGGTCAGAGACCGCCGCGACAGAGGTGGCCCGGCACGCAGCGCATCCCGGCACGCAGCGGGCGGATGATGCCTGTCCTTGTGGACTGTGTGGGCTGTGGCCTTTTGGAGAACCGTCGCGGCGATCGATACCGCCGCGCGATCGCCGCTGCTGGGAAGCCCGAAGCGCAAGCTGAGGGAATACGCGTCGGTTCACCGGAAACCGCTCCGCATTCCCTCGGCTCACGCCTTTTGATGTTGCGCTGTGTGCCGCCAAATGTGTTGCTGCCGCGGAAATGCCGTCTGTAGCGGCGGTCTCTGACCGCCGATCCCCCGGCTCGCGCCAAAGGCTTCCTACCCCCGGAAAATTGCGAAAAACGGAAGGGGGACGCACGCATCCGCGCATCATCAAGACTCGCGATGCGCGCTTCCAGGAACGAGATCGCCAAACCCGACAAACCGGAAATCCATTCCTGGGCAGGTGAGCCAGCCTGGAGAAACTGCAACGCAAGATTTGCGAGTTACGCCCAGATCATTTCATCTAGTCTGCTGGGTACAGGACGCGGAGGATGCATCCGTTTGCCTTCGTGGCGGCGAAATTGAGCGGCCGATTTGTCTTCCCGTAATCGGTCGAAGAGGGCCGCTCCCATTCCGGCGCGACGATCCAGAAGAGGCAGTCGCCGGCCCGGCGGCACAGGCCCGGCCGAACTTCGTACCCGGCGCCTTGCGAGCCATCTCCGACGTACCGAACCTCGTCGAGCCAAGACGGATTCATGGTGAAGATCATCGGTCCCCGGAGCAATGCATTGAGCTCACCGGGATGATAATCGCTGTTCGATCCACGCGGCCGACGCACGAGCCAAGCAGCTTTTTCCTTCGGAACCGTCGTCTCGCCTTTCTCAGTGTGAGCAATGACTCGCCACTCCGGCCGAATCTCGGGGTAAGGGGGGGGCTCCGCCTCGGGATCGCGCCGTGATCCCGGAGAGTCTCCAACTGAATTTCCCGATCCATCGCCGGGCGAAGAATTTCAATGTGGAAGCCATTTTCCTCGTTGGCGACGAAGTCCATCGGCCGGCTGGCGCACTGCCCGCGGGCATCGACGGCCGCAAGCTTGACGGAATAGCAACGCACGAGGAGCGATCCCTGAAAGCGACAAATGCCCGGCAATACGGCCCCTTCGTCCGGCCCCTCATCAAGCCACGTCGGCGACCGGCTGTTGTGGCAGTTGAATCCGGAGCCTGCGCCACTCGTCAGCTCGCCTTGGTATGCCCACAGATCGCTTTCGTCAGGCTGGATCTTTCGCCCGATCATCTCCCGGTAGTCGCACGAGATGGAACCCCTGTCGCTGCGGCAGACGACTATCCCATCGCCCCAGGGCGCATCACGTCGCGGTTCAATGGCTTGCCCGACATCCAGCCAGAGTCCAATCATCACCGCCGCGACAAAGACAGTTAGGCGTCGCACGACAACAGGTCAGTCAAACCCGCCGCTCATGATTGAGGACGAATCTCGTAGTTCCATTCGCCGTGGAACTTGTTTCGGTGAATGTTGACGGCCTCCAACTCGAGGTCACGCACCTTGATCTTCGGAGGATAGTCTTTCTCGTCCAGCCATGCATGCACCTCGAGGCCCGTCGTGGTGCGAGTTGCCGCGATCAGATTCACGACGATCTCGAGTGTCTCCAGCGGCACTCCCCGCCAGTTCCGGGTAATGTGGCAAAACAGCTTGTGCGCAATCTTGTTCCATTTGCTCGTGCCGGGCGGGTAATGGCAAATCTCGATGGTCAGGCCTGTAACGTTTGCGAGCCGTTGGAGTTCGAGTCGCCAGAGCCTCGTTCGCGGGCTGTTGCTTCCCCCGCAGTCGGCAGTGACCAGGAGGCGAGTGGCTTTCGGAAATCGCTTTCGGCCGAGTTTTCGCCACCACAACAGGATCGTGGCTACGGCGAACTGGGCGGTATCGTGACTGACTCCGACACTGACCAACGCCTCGTTGTGCTGCAGGTCATAGACGCCGTACGGAATCGCCTTGCCCAACTCCTGTTTGGGAAAGTCATGAGTCTCGACTTCGAGCGGCTGCTTTGACTTGCGGAATACCCGGCCCGAATTCTTCAGATTTCCAAGCACTTCCTTCTTTTTCGTGTCCACGGAAATTGCTGGCTGTCCGTGTTTCGCCTGCCATTTGGCCCGGCGTGAGATGAACTCGAACTGGGCATTTCGGTCCGGGTGCTGTCTGCCTTCGATGGTCTTGCGATTGGACTGGAGGCTGTAGCCCATGTCCTTGAGCAACTCCCCGACCTTCGTACTGCCGACCCGAAACCTCTGCAGCCTGAGCTCTCGTGCCAGAACCCGAGTGCTTTTGATCGTCCACCGCAGCGGCGACATCGGATCACCGCGAGTGCCGGACTCAACAAGCCGTTCAAGCGCACGGCGGAGTTTTGGCTGCTCTTTCTCGCGGGACTTTCTCCCGCCGCCAGGCCGTCGCTGGCGATCGGGGCTCAACGTCTGCGGGGCCTTCAGTTCCGCGATCCCGATCTGAATGGTAGAACGTGCCAGGCCGGTCGCCTTGGCGACGGCGGTGATCCCACCCCACCCCAGCGACATTGCCTCCGCGGCCGCCCACCGACGGGTGCCCCGCTCGTCAAGGTCCATCAAGACTGCGGCGTACTTGCGATGGATCGACTGGATAAGATCTGCGTCCGGCATGCCCGGTCAGATCGCAGATGACCCCCTGGCGGGTCAATGCCATTTTGAGTGATTTATTGTCGTGCAACGCCTTAGAAGTCGCAAAATGGACCTCATTTCGTCGAAAGAGGAACAATGACCGGCGGCTTGAACTCGACCTGGCTTCCCCAGGGAAAGGAAATGCCTGTCCTTTTTCTATTTCTACTTCCTGTCCTTTTTCTAC
>JBIJCJ010000239.1:0-4701 GCA_044344765.1 Pirellulales bacterium
TCATGGAAGTCCTGCTCACCGCCGAGGAACTGGCCGCCGGGATCGGCCGACTCTCCGTCGCCGTCCGCCAGGTGGTCGGCCGCCGCCCGTTGACGGTGGTGGGGGTGCTGACGGGCAGCATCGTGCTTGTCTCGGACCTGATTCGCAGGCTGGAAGGCCCGGTGCAGGTGAGCATGGTCTGGGCGAGCAGCTACCGCGGCACGGCGACCGCGCCCGGCCGGCTCGAGCTGCGGCTCGATCTGCTGCCCGACCTCACCGGGCAGGAGGTGCTGCTCGTCGACGACATCTTCGACACCGGACGGACCCTCGAGGCTCTGATGCAGGAACTGCGGCGCCGCGGCGCCGCCTGCGTGCGTTCAGGCCGAGGCGTTTCCGGTGGAGAAGGCGCGGCCCGTCAAGCCGGTGACGTTCGGCGAGGTGAAGCTGCTCGCCTCCGGGTATCAGCAGGCCGACACGCCCGCGGTGCTCTTGGGGTTCGCGGGTCGAAAGGAGCCGACGGTGGTGTTCGCCGAGGCGAAGAAGAACCAGCTCTTCCGCTACCCCGTCGGCGCCGAGGGGGCCACGGCGGAACTGTTCTCGTCGGAAGCCGGCCGGGGCCGCATCGGTCCCGACGGCCGCAGGTTCTACGGCCTGTACGGCGGCAGGCTCGCCTCGTGGGACCTGCTCTCCAAGGATTCCAAGCCGGTAATCCTCTGCGAGAAGGCCGCCAACGACCGGGATTTTTCGATCAACGACCTGGCCGTCTCGTCGCGGGGCCTCGTCTACTTCACGACGCTCAAGGATCCGGAGAAGGGCCGCCTCTCGGCCTTCGATCCGCGGACGGGCAAGGTGACGGTGTTGTTCGACGGGGAGCAGGAAGAAAAACTTTGCAATCCCAACGGCATCGCGCTCGACGCGGCGGAACGCTTTCTCTTCGTGGGGGTTTCGAGCTACAAGAATCCGGGCCGGGCCGGCGTCTACTGCTTCCCGATCCGCGAGAAGGGCGGGTCGGCGGCGTGGGTGCCCGTGAAGGCCGACGGCATCGTCGTGCGGAACTCGGGCGACGTGTTCCTGACCACAGAGGGGAAGGTCGAGGGCTTCGACATCCATGGCCGATCCCGCGGGCACGTGACGGTTCCCAAGGGCACCGGCACCAACCTCTGCTTTGGACCGCCCAATTCACCGCTGGCCGACACGCTCTTCTTCACCACCTGGGACTCCCTCTACTCCGTGAGCGTGAAGTGAGTCAGTGTGGGAACTGCGCGTCCGAAAGGCGAACGCTTTCCCGGGCCGCGGAATCCGCGTAGAGCACGGCCCGTAATCCAGGGCCGCTGGCTTAATACAGGGCCGCTGGCTCAATACAGGGCCGTCACCGCCACGCTGCCGGTCAGCCCCTTGAGGGTGATGGTCTCCTTCTCCTTGTTGAACCCGGTCCACGGCTGGCCGTTGACCGTGACGCCCTTTATCGGCGCGGACGTCGGGTGCCGGAACCGCAGCACCACCTCCTGCGGAGGCTTGCGGGCGGGCATCTGGATCGTCGCGGTGATCGAGCCCTTGTCAGCGTCGGAGACGATTTCGTAGGCGACCGCGCCGAACCGCGTGGGGGCGTCCTTGACGCTGATCTTCTTGCCCTGCTCCAGCCACGCCCGCGGCGTGCCGCGGCCCAGCCAGAGCGTGCCGCCGTCCTCCCACACCAGCAGGTTGCGGAACTGCTCGATGAACCACGCCGTCGAGCCCAGGTCGCCGACAGGCCCGTTGTTCGCCGTGCCGCCACAGCCGCTGCCGTGCGTGAAGCCTTCGGTCATGCCGCCGTGGGGCTGCACAAACGCCGCGTAGTTGATCATCCAATACCGCAGGAACGGCCCGATGTCGTCCCGGCGAAAATGGGTCTGGGCCACCAGCGACGCCTTGGGCAAGCCAGCGATGCCGTTGAAGAACACGTCGTCCTCCTCGGCCAGGCCGCGGTCTTTCCGCGTTTTCGTGACGACCTTGTTGAGTTCCGCCTCCTCGACGATCTCCAGGTGCCCGTTCAGTCGGGGGTCGTCGGCGGGCAGCAGGCCGCCCACGAGGAACAGCGGCAGGGCCCCATGGCCGTAATCCGCCTCCCTATAGATGCCGAAACTCTCCCCCTGCATCGAACCCCGGCGATACATGCTCATAGGCATATAGCTGCGATACGTGCCGGCTCGCGTCAGCCGCACCGGCGACAGCGCCAGCTCCCGCTCGACGGCCCGCAGGAGATCCTGTCGATACGCCTCGGCCTCCTCGCGGTAGCGTTTCGCCAAGGCCGGATCGACCGCGTCGAGGGCTTCGGCGAACCGCTGCAGGGCCTGGACCGCGTGCGCGTCGGAGTTGATGTACCACAGCCACAGACACCTGCCGAGGTAGGTGTCGCCGAGGACCAGCGGCGGCAGCAGGCCCGCCGCCCAGAGCCGGTCGCGACCGGGCACGTCCGCCATGTATTGCCGCCGCTGGCGGATGATCCAGTCGGCCGCCTTTTGCATCCGGGGCAGGTTTTTTTCCAGCCATGCCGTGTCGCCGGTGAGCAGGCAGCGATCGGCCATCGTCCGCAGGATCAGCCAGGTGCCGGTGTGCGTGCCGTCGTGGTGCCAGCCGATGTCGTACCGCATCGTCTTGCCATACTCGAAGCTGCCATCGCCATCGACGAAGTCGCCGTCGGGCTTGACGGTGCCGGGGCAGTTGAGCCAGTAGTCGAACCGCTTGGCCGTCGTCTCGTGCGCACCGACGAGGTCGGCGGCATACAGCATCGGGGCGGCCTCGAACGAGAGCTGCTGATAGCCACCCTTGTGCACGCGGAGCTGATGGGTCGCCCGTCGCCAGGCGTCGTTCCACCGCTCGTCAGGCACCTGCACGAGCATGGCCCCCGCCGGCGGCTCCTTGAAAGGCACGAGCTCCCAGAGATCCGTGCCTTCCTTGCAGCCCGGCAGCTTGATCTGCCGGAGGGCCTCTTCGCACGAGGCGATCTCCTTGTGCCGACGGATCACCTCCAGGATGCTGCGCGGGTTCGTGGCCGCAAGTTCCGCCGCGAACGCCCGTCCCGTCTTCCCGCTGCCGGCCTTGGTGATGAACACGCCGTGCTCGGGCACGAGGATCGGCCCGTGGTTCACGTCGTCGGGCAGGAAGGTCAGGTTGCCCCCCTTGGTCCAGAGCGTGATCCGCGTGTCCAAGGGGGAGATCCGTGCCTTCTCCCCGCGGCCGCGACTTTCAAAACGGCCGGGATGGAGCACCGAGACGGCGATGCCACGCCGCGGGCTTCCCGCCGCGGCCGCGGACTTCCACGCGTCCGGGCCCGTCATCGTGGTGCCCTTGTCCTCCGGCAACGGTTTGACCGACGTCACGTAGCCGCCATAGGCCTCGATCCGGCCATCGAACACCTTCTGCTCGGAGTCTTCCGTGCAGCCCCACTCGATCTCCAGGTCGAGCGTGCTCCATGTCCTCGGTGGCGGATAGAGATGGATCGACGGGCAGCCGTACTTCGCCCCGGCCGGAGCCTTGGCGGCGTCGAAAAACACGGCCACCATGTCCGTGGGCTGAAAGATCGCCTTTCCTTTCGTGGGGCCCTCCGGCTGTTCGTTGAGGTAGGTCAGCGTGTGACCGTCCGCCGAGATCGCCGGGGCGGCGAGCACTTTGTCGCGGACCACCCCGAACCAGCCCACCGTCGCCGGATAGACGCGGACCTCGATCGACTCGACAGGCGGCACGTCGGCCCCCGCGGGCCAACGCAGTTCGATCCGCTGCGTCGGCACCGGTGCCAGCCAGAGCAAGGCCGAAAAAAGCCGGCCTTTGGGGGCCGGAAGCAGACCGAGTTGTTTGAACTCTTCGATTCGCTTCTTGTCCTGCTCCGTCTCCGGCGTCTGCGATGCAACGGTGCGGTAGACCTCGTCAAGCCGCTTCAGCCGCCGCGGGATGAAGGAGGCCTCCGGCTTCTCCTGCACCTCGCGGTCCGCCCGCCAAGCGTATGCCCATGACGCCATGTCCACCGGCTGGCCGGCGAGTTTTGTCAGGTCGGGCGTCGCTTCCGCCTGCGGCTCCACCGCTCCGGCCGTGAGGACCATGCCCAGGGTAGAGAGGATGGCTGCTGCTACTGCTTTTGGCATGACGTTCATCGGGAGATCCTGTGGAGAGTCCTGTCGGGATGTGGAAGTATAGGCCGGCCAAGAGCACGTCCACAACGGTCTCCGGGCTGACGAGCGGCTCGCGAATCTGGCGTGAATCTGGTGTTGCCCGTGTTTGAACGCCTGCCTTCGCCCCCTTGGGGCTTCGATCCCGCGAGCTGCGTTCACCGCGTCGACAGCAGCACGATGCTGCCGTCGACGCATGCCGCCGCGATGCGGTCGCCGGCGACCGCCAGCCCCTGCGGCACCAGGGCGGCGGGCAGTTCGGCGGTGGCCAGGACGGCGGCTTGGCGATCGCAGAGCTGCAACTGCGGGGCAATCTGGTTGTTTTTGCCACCCCTGGCTTGAGCATCGCAGATCAGGCGGTCTGTCGTCGCCACGATCGCCTTCATTTCCCTGGGCTGGGCCAAAGCCTCGCTCTTGTCGACGGCGATGCTGCCGTCGTCGGCATAGGGAGCCAAGGATAGCCCGGCCAATGGCACTTCCGCAAGCGTCGGCCGACGGATGAGCGGCTCGTGAGCGTGTTGCTCTCGCCTCCTGAGGCAGCCCCGGCCCGGAAAGCGGCTCCCTGGACGGGCCCCCCTTT
>JBIJCJ010000067.1:0-16448 GCA_044344765.1 Pirellulales bacterium
GCGGCTCGCTGCTCGATCACACCGTGGTGATGTTCGGCAGCGGCATGTCGTGGGGCAACCACAACCCCGACCAGTTGCCGCTGTTGATCGCGGGGGGCTCGAAGCTGGGCATCAAGCACCTGGGACACGTCGGCTACAACGACCACGCTCCAGCTGACGCCCAGCGGCCGAAGACGAACGTCAGCGACCTGCTGCGGACGATCAGCGAGGTCTGCGGCGTCCCCGCCCCGGGCTTCGGCGACAGCACCCGGGTGATCGACGAGCTGCTGGCCTGAAGCTGCCCGGTTCGCAACCCGGCTGCGGGATCGTGTCACCGGTGGCATGCGGCTCACAATCGATCCTCGCGCGTTCCTCCCCGAAAGCCCCGGGCGGAAGCCCGGGGGTGACGCGGTCCACACCGTGGGCTTGTCGGTCGTCTTTCCGCGTTTCCCCAAATCCGTTTTGCAACCCGTCACCCCTCGGCTTCCGCCGGGGGCTTCTGGATGCTCGTCACGTCGGATTTCCGTTCCGTCATCAAGGCCAAAGCCGACGGTGCATGAGGATGAAGTGTGAGCCGCATCAGGTATCGTGATACCGCTGCTGGATCAGTCCATGTCGTTCTCGGGGAGTCTTGCCGTGCAGTCTGCAGTGAGGTTCGTGGCGTGTCTGTCGATGCTGGTGGCGGGTGCATGCGGGGTGCGGGCAGCCGAGCCGGCCGACGCGATCTACGGCGGCGGCGTGATCCTCACGATGGCCGGCCCCGAGCCCGAGCGGGTGGAAAGCCTGGCCGTGAACGATGGTCGGATCGTGTTCGTGGGACCGGCGGCGGAGGCGGCGCGGTTCGTCGGTCCTGACACGCGGCGGGTGGACCTCGGTGGTCGCACCCTGCTGCCCGGCTTCATCGACACCCACGGCCACTTCGTCTACTTCGGGAAGAACCTCGTCGATGCCAACCTGTTCGGCTGCACGACCGTCGCCGAGGTGCTGGAGCGGATGCGGCGGCAGGTGGAACGCACGCCCGTCGACGGCTGGATCGTCGGGTTCGGCTATCAGGCGCGGCAGCTGGCGGAGGGCCGCACGCCCACGGCCGCCGAGCTCGATCGGGTGTCGGCCGATCGGCCGGTGCTGATCGTCGATTCCTCCGGCCACCTCGGGTCGGCCAACGCGGCCGCGTTCCGCGCAGCCGGCATCTCCGCGGCCACGCCCGATCCGGACGGCGGGAAGTTCGCCCGCGGAGACGACGGCCGGTCGCTCCAGGGCCCGATGGAGGAGACCGCCCTCAACGCCGTGCGGGCCAGGCGGCCGCCGTTCTCGGGCCCGCTTGCCGACCGCGTGATCACGGGCGCGGCCGAGGTCTGGGCGAGCCACGGGCAGACCACCGCGATGGAGGCCGGCCTCGGCCTCGGCAACGACGACGTGGCGGTCGTGCTCAACGCCATCGACAAGAAGCTGTTGCCCATCGACCTGTACGTGGCCGCGAAGGACTCTGCCATGGACGAGACGCTCGCGGCCGCCTACTCGGTCGCCTCGGCCTACGACGTGCGGGCGGTAGGCGCGCTGGCCAAGCTGCGGGCCGCCCGGCCCGATCTCGACTCCCGCTACGTCAACCGGGTCCGCCTCGGGGGCATCAAGTTTTGGCTCGATGGCAGCCTCGACACCGCCTGGTTCACCGAGCCCTACACCCGCAATCCGGCCGGCAAGACGGGCGGCTTCGCCGGCTACCGCCAGATTCCCGACGAGGTGCTCGACGCCGCGTTCGACCGGTTCTGGAGCAGCGGACTGCAGATCCACATGCACATGAACGGCGATGCGGCGGCCGACCAGGCGCTCGCCGCGATCGCCAAGGCGGTGCAGAAGCACGGCATGCACGACCACCGACCCGTGTTCGTCCACGCCTCGTGGCTGCGGCCCGACCAGATCGAGAAGATCAAGGCCTGTGGCGCGATCCCGAGCTTCCTGCCGTCGGGGATCGTGCCCGGTGGCGACGCGGTGGTGCGGCTCTGGGGACCGGTGCGGTCGGCGGGGGCGATGGCCTCGCGGTCGTTCCTTCGGGCCGGTCTGCCGTTCACCTTTTCACACGACGCGCCCGTGTCGCCGGTGCCGTCGATCCTGGCGCTCGTCGATGCCGGCGTGAACCGGATGTCGGGCAGCGGGCAGGTGATCGGGCCGGACGAGCGGATCACGCCCTACCAGGCCCTGCGGGCCGTGACCGCCACCGCCGCGTTTCAGCTCAAGGAGGAGAAGACGAAGGGCACGCTCGAGGTCGGCAAGCTCGCCGATCTCGTGATCCTCGACAAGAATCCGCTCGCGGTCGAGCCGACCACGATCAAGGACATCGCCGTGGTCGAGACGATCAAGGAAGGGAAGACGGTCTGGCGGCGATGAGCGGCATGGCGATCAACGAATGGCTGATGCTGGCGATCGTGATCGCGATCTGCGTGATCCTGGCCGGGCTGCTCTTCTGGTCGGGCGCGGACGACGACGGCGCCGCATGATTACGCCGCCTGCCAGCGGCGGCCGTCGGGCGGCTGGTCGACCGGGAGCCGTCGGCTGGCTGGGGTTTCGGGCAGGGCGGCCCGCTCGCGGGCGTAAAACTCACGCAACCTGTGCGTGTCGATGCCGAGCGTCCGCCGCACCGCGCCGAGCGGTCGGTCGAGCAGGGCGGGCCCCACGGCGTGGTGAAGGTCGCGGGCGCCCATCGTCCGTCCGGCCTCCAGGCCCAGGTCGTAGGCCGCGAGGATGGGCCACGGGATCCGGTACGGCTCCGGGTAGACGTGGGCCAGGATGTGCTTGAACAGCCAGCGCTCGAGCCGCGAGACGGCCTGCGTGCTCCCCATGGTGAAGCCGATCACGAACGCCTCGTCCTGGCCGAGCAGGCCGCGGCCGAGGAGCACGTGGATCATGTCGTGGCTGGCGAGATCGACGGCACCGTGGAGCCGCAGCCAGCCCTGCGGGTTTTCGAAAAGCCGCACCACCCAGGGGATGGCCTGCGGCGGCGCGGCCGGCAGCGTGGCGAGCACCTGCCGCAGCGTCAGGTCGTCGTTGTCGAGCCCGGGAAACCAGTGTCGCCAACTCCGGCTCCGGGTGTCGCAGCCGGCCGTCGGCGTCGTCTTGCCAGTCGTGTCGTGCGTCGTCATGGCTGCACCTTCAGCCGGCCGTGACCATCAAATCCTATGCCCGGAAAACCCGGAAATTCCAAGGGACGGACGTCCCGCGGACCATGGTTGTCCGTGGCGGATGAGACACTTGCTGCACGCGAGCCGCACGCGGCCGTCGAGGTGCCGGTCGTCGTGGTGTCGGGCGAGCGCGTCCGCCGCGACGGGCGGTGGACACGGGGGGGCTCACGATGGTCGGGGGAGGTCGTGCGGGTCGGCCGCGGTGTGTCAGGTCTGTGGCTCGCCTGATGGGGCCATGAAAAGCCTCACTGAGCATCTGACGTTCTGCGGCGGGAATCGGCCGGGCAACTATTCGCCCAGCCCAACCAGCCCGACAGGCACCCGGAATGCCACCACGATCAGGAGGCGGCGGGCGATCTCGCTTGCTTGAAATCATCCGGCAGCACGAAATCCTCGTTCGAACTGCCATCCGGCTCCGGAATGAGTTCCAGCGTCTCGATGAGCGGGATTTCGACATCCCGTTTCTGGATGAGGGCGGTCAGCGTCTTGGGGGATATTTTCTTGAGATTGGGGAGGGAGAGAGGACCGTTTCGCGTTGCGATCGCCGCGGCGACCGCCACGGAATCGGAGGCTTCGAAGGCGGTGATGCCGGGAAGGCTGCCATCCCATCGAGTGCATGGCGCGATCACCCTGGCGATGTCGAGTGAGAGTGTTGTCAGCTCGTGCAGTGCCCCATCCCACTTCTCGTTGGCGGCCAACGCCTCGACGGTTTCGACGTCGAGCGTGGTCAGATGCGCGGCACTCGGACACCATGCCTTCGACCGCATGAGTGCCTTGACGGCTTCGACGTTTAAAGCCGTGAGCCCGCGGAGGTGTAACTCCCGCCCCTTGAACTCCGCGAGCACTTTGGCGTCACCCGCATCGAGCGTTGACAAGCCATTGAGGCGCAGATGCGAGGCCTTGAACTCCGCAAGCGCCTTCACTGTGTCGGTTTCCAGCTTTGCCAGGCCGTCGAGGAATAGGTCGCCTTTGAAGTCCGCCAGCGCCTTGGCAGTGTCGGCCTCGAGTGAGGTCAGGCCGTTGAGAAACAGATACGGCTTCTTGAGCCCTGTCAATGCCTTGGCTGTGGCGGCGTCGAGCGAGGTCAGGCCGTCGAGAAGACAAACACCCTCGAACTTGGCGAGTTCGACGGCGGTGTCGACGTCGAGCTTCGACAGTCCCGACAAGTACAACTGGAAGCACCGGAGCCCGGCGAGCGCCTTGGCGGTCTCGGCGTCGAGCGCAGTCAGGCCATTCAGGCTGAGGACCTGGCCCCTGAAATCCGCAAGCGATTGGATCGTGGGAACATCGATCTTGGTGAGGCCATTGAGATGCAGCTGGCTTTGGCTGCCCTTGTACCCCGCAATCGCCTTGGCAGCATCGACATCGAGCGAGGTCAGGCCGCCGAGGGACAGCGTCCTGCCGGTGTACCCCGCCAGCGCCTTGGCGGCATTGACCTCGAGCGTGGTCAGGCTGCCGAGGGACAGCAGTGCGCCCTTGAACTCGGCGAGTGCCGTGGCGTTGCCGGCGTCAAGCGTCTGCAGACCGTCGAGCAGCAGCGGTCCCGCGGCATAACGCGCCAGTTCGATCGCCGTAGCCGCATCCAGAGTCTTGACGCCTTTCAACGAGAGACAGTTCCCAATGATTAATTTGCCCTCCAACTTCGCCGGCACGCCCGGAAATTTTTCCACCAAATCGCGGGCTTCCTCCACCGTCAGGCTGTCGATGGTGTTCGTGTCTCGCGGCAATTCGCCGGCCGTGACCACGAGCGGACGGAGGAGCAGGAAGGCGTAAACCAACAGCAGTCGAGTGGGTGTGAGCACGGCGGGCTCCTCAGCGGAAGACGCGATCCGGATCGAACTCGAGTTTAAACAGTTTCAGTCATGTCCCCAAACCCGACTGAGGTCCCCGCCCCCGGGAGGTCGTCATCGTCGGGCGATCGCTCGCCGAACGAGTGCCCGTCTCAGCGATCCAGACCGGTGAACTGGAGGCCCAAGGCCCGCCCTGGCCGCAATGCTGCCTCGGCGGGGTCGGCGCGGGATCGGCCCAGAGGCCGAGTTTCGCCGCCTTCGACCGGGCCTGATCGGTATACGACGCTCGCGCCGTTGCACTCACTTCGGGCCGCAGCCGTCCGAATCAGTCAGTTCGTGACGTTTGCGACGATTCGAGCGGCGACGGCGACTCGACGAGAAAGTCGAAGAAACGCCGTGCTACAGCCGTGATTCCGGCAGAAACGCAAATACTCCCGACAGGAAGAGAACCTTCGCGGTACGTCTAAGCGAAAACCGCGATCGAGCCAGCAACCCGGCACAAAACCCGGCACAACGGCGACCGACGAGGCCGGCGAGACGGCCGACTTGGTCGAGCTCTCTCGCGTGCTGGCCAGCCTGACGCCAGAGGAGGTCGCGGCTCTCCTGACGCTTGCCAAGGGACTCCGAGCTCCGGCCTCCTGACGCCGTCAGCGTCAGCACAACCTCGTGGCGACCGTGATCGGTAGGGGTTCCGCTGACGCGACCACGGCTCTGCAAGGTTTCCGATGGGCGTCTGTACCCTGCATGGACAGCCACCAAGGAGGCCTTATGGATCGACTCACGCCACGCCAGAGAGAGGTCGTGCTCTTCTGCCGGCGGTACGCCGAGAAGCACGGTTTCGCTCCTAGCCTTCGCGAGATCGCGGCCGGCCTGGATGTCAACGTCAACGCGATCGTCGGCCACCTGGCCGCCGCCGCCAAAAAGGGAGCGATCACTCGCTCAACTCGTACCGCTCGCGGTCTCGTCGTCCACGAGCACTTCAGCCAAAACAACCCAAGAGGAGCAAAAACCCATGCCACAGCGAAGTGATACCGCGATTCTGGAGCCGATCAGCCAGCCGGCCGTCGATGTCGCGGCGATGCTTGAGACGGATGTCATCGGCGCGGTGCGGGAGCGGTTCGCGGAATCCCTCCAGGCCTATCAGCGTGGTGTGGCGATGCTGGCGGAATCTGGCAGCGGCACCCTGCCCGCCGCCGAGGCGGATGTCGTGCTGGCGGCTTGTCGTGATCTGGGCGTCGCGGCTGACCGGCTCGCCAGTGATGCGGCGGTGCTGCTGCGGCATCGGCGGCTTGCCGATCAGATGGACGAGCGGCTGGAGCGGAACGCCCGGCAGTACGAAGCCGCTATGCGGCTGAAGGCGGTGGCGGACGCCGAGGGGCTTGCCTTCGTTCAGGTGAAGGCTGAAGCCGAGGCCCGAATCAAAGCGGCTGACGCGAAGGTGAACGAAGCCCATCGGGCCTACGCTCAAGCGGCGGCAGTTCGAGCGGAACGAGTGGACGACCTCCAGGATGGGATGCTGCGACTGCGGAACGCGGCACCCCATCTATTCGGGCCGGTGGACCGCGACACGCTGCGGCGGATCGTCTCGCCATCGTGACCCCCGCCCCCTGGCAGGGCGGGGTAATCGTATGGGCACGGCTGAGGAAGACCGGGTTGCCTGGTGTGCGCAGCCAAATGGGGAGTTTCAAAAAAACGGAGGATGTCATGGGGCGTCGCGGTCCTTTACCTGACCCAAATAGTTCGGAAAGCAAGCGGGGCAGGAACACGCTCCGTCGTCGTCCGGCTGGCGATGCCGAGCCCGCGAGCGTGGCGGTGCCTGACTTCATCCGTGGCAACGCTGCCGCGATGGAGTTTTGGAATCGGCACGCTCCCGGCCTGGTGGCGGCTCGCCGACTGGCGGGGCTCCAGGCCGACACCTTCGCCATCATCTGCGAACAATTCGCCGAGGTGCGGGCACTGACGGCATCGGTGGCGGCTGACGGCATGACGCTGGCGACGCCCCGAGGCCCGGTGGCGA
The DNA here is from genome assembly GCA_044344765.1 of Pirellulales bacterium. Taxonomy (GTDB): domain Bacteria; phylum Planctomycetota; class Planctomycetia; order Pirellulales; family UBA1268; genus QWPN01. The sequence goes on from JBIJCJ010000067.1 coordinate 6,963, forward strand.
ATCCCGCCTTGAGGGCGCTTCGTGATGCTCGCCGCGATCTGCTGGCGGCGGCTCGTGGGTTCGGGCTGGATGCCGCGAGCGACTGCCGCCTACCCGCCGAGCCCGTCGAAAAGCCGATGTCGGTGATCGAGCGGTTCCGCCTGGCGAAACAGGCGCTGGACGATGAAAAGATGTTTGCCTGACCTGGAGGAGCGACGCATGGACAACTTCGAGATGGCGGCTCACGGGCTCGCCAGCGGCGGCTATGACCTGGAGGTGCGGCAGCGGGCGAGGAACGCCCCTGGCTGGATCAAGGCAAGCATCGACCAGGCCCGCGAGCGTCGCGGGCTGAAGCCCCTATGGGGTGGCACGGCACGACGCCGAGCGGAGGCGAAGGTGCGGTCTCTACAGGCCTTCATCGGCTCCGCACGACTGCGGCTGGCGGCGAAGTGATGTTGTCATTCCAGGCGACAGGCAACTATTTTCGCCAAGAGGATACGGACGTTTACTAGTGAACACCCGTGAATCTTAAAACTTCGTAAGTTTCCTTCCGCATAACTGCAAGGTCCACGAGTCCGTTCGGTAAGCCAGAGGTAGGCCAGTTCATGCACTCGTGTGAACCGGCTTTACCTCCAGGAGACCGATCTCGTGATAGTCGAGAAGCACTACTCGCCGCGTGAAGTCGCCGAGCTCACCGGCGTCCGCGAAGGCACGCTCGCCGCGTGGCGTCACCGCAGCAAGAAGGAGCCGGCGGCTCCGGCTCGCGGTCCCCTTTTTGTGAAGCTCGGCCGCGTCGTTCGCTACCCGGCGTCCGCCGTCTCGGCCTGGCTCTCTCAGCGTGAGCACGTCGCCACGCCGACCAAGTGATCCACCAACGCAAAGAGCCGCTGGCGGCAGACCAGACGGCTCCAAGCGACACCACCACGTCATAGGAGGACGTATGGCTCTCAGTCGATTCTACCGCGACCGTGAAGAACCGATCCACGCCACCCTGGCACTACGGCCGCGTCCGGCCGCCGCGTCGCTCGGCGTCAGCGTCAAAACGCTGGAGCGACTCACGAAGTCCGGTGAGATCACGAGCGTACTCGTAGGCCGCGTCAGGCTCTACGAGCTCAAGGCCTTGGAGGAGTTTCTCGCCAGCCGCCGCGTCGCCGGCCAGGAGGTCGCGTCGTGAGCAACACTCTCCACCAGTGCCAAGAGTTCCTCGCCGCAATCTTTGACGCCGACGACGTGATCGAGTTTCGGACGCTGAAGCCAGTCACAAAGAACTGGGAGACGACCGCCGGCCTGGCGGCAATCGTCGAGAAGCTCCAGAGGCTCAACGCTCAAGGAGCACAGTGCTACTTCGGAGCCAACCCACGCAAGCAAGCCGGCGAGTCGAAGGAGGACGGCGTCGCTCTGGCACGCTGCCTCTTCGTGGATTTTGACGGCGGAGTAGTGGTCGAGGAGGCCTGGTCGCGGATCAAGTCCGCCGGCCTGCCGATGCCGACAGTGACGGTCGCCACGGGCGGAGGAGTGCATTGTTGGTGGCGGCTCGATCAGCCGCTCACCGAACCGAAGCTCTGGTCAGTTCTCCAAAAGTCCCTGGCGGAGTCCCTAGAGGCTGACGTGGCCGGCACGTCAGGATGGCCACGGATCATGCGGCTCCCTGGCTTCATCAACTGGAAGTACGAGCACAAGCCAGTGGCCGAGCTCGTAGACGTGGACGCGAGCCGCGTCTATTCGCTCGACAAGCTCAAGCCAAAAACGAAGGCTATGGGAGACTCGACCCGAGCCTTTATCGACCGTGGAGAAGTGGCTACAGGCCGTGGCCGGCGTGAATCCATGTTCGCGGCGGCCTGCGACCTACGCGATCGAGGCTGGTCTCCAGACGAAGCCGAAGCCGCGATCATGCCGCGTATGCGGGAGTGCGGCCTCTCCGCCGACGACCTGGCGGACTGTCCGCGTCAGATACGCAACGCATGGAAGCGAGAGCCGCGATCGAGCACAACTCCGGCCACGCCGAGCACGTCCTCCACGAGCTCGCCGATCGAGGCCTGGCAGTCGTTCCCGACGCCGGCTCTGCCGAAGGCCGCCTCCACGCTGATCGAGGAGGCCGCTCGTGCGATCGGTTGCGACGAGGCCTTCGTGGCTCTGCCGCTCCTTGCCGTACTGGGATCGGCGATCGGCACAACGCGACGCGTGGAGCTCAAGCCAGGCTGGAGCGCTCTGCCGATCGTCTGGCCAGTGACGGTCGCCGAGAGCGGCTCTCAGAAGTCGCCAGCCGCCGACGTGTCGCTCGATCACGTCCGCGAGCGTGAGGATCGGCTCTACGAGGAGTACGCGGCCGAGCGGCAGACCTACGAGATCGAGGTCGAGGACTACGAGAAGGCACGCTCGACCTGGCGGCACGCAAAGAAGAGCGACGATCCGCCACCGAAGCGACCGCGTGACCCGATCCAGCGGCGAGTGCTGGTCGAGGACGCCACAAGCGAGGCTCTTGTCTCGGCACTGGCCGACAACCCGCGAGGCCTCCTGGTGGCCACCGACGAGTTCTCAGGCCTCCTCGGCAGTATGGGGCGATACAACGGCACGCCGGCCGCCGACGAAGCTCTGTACCTCAAGAGCTACTCCGGTCGCTCTCACAACGTCTCCCGGCGGACTGGTCGCTCGACTCATGTCCGGCAGGCCGCCGTCTGGCTCACCGGCACGATCCAGCCTGGCGTACTCCGACGTGCTCTTGGCGTGGAGCGACGCGAGAGCGGCCTCTTGGCTCGACTTCTCCTGGCCGCTCCTCCACGGCGACCGAAGAAGTGGACGACCGACGCGATCGGCTGGACGACGAGAGGCGACTTCGTCCGCGTGCTCGACAACCTCTACGGCCTTGAGCATGAGCTCACGTCTGGTCGGCCGGAGTCAAAGATCGTCAGGCTCAACCGTGACGCCGAGACGCTCTTCGTGAGGTTTCACGACGAGCACAACGTCGAGACGATCGAGCTCACCGGCGACCTGGCGGCCGCGTGGAGCAAGCTTGAGGAGACCGCTGGCCGGCTGGCACTGATCGTCCACGAGGTCAGGCTCGCGGCTGGAGAGCACGTCGTCGCCGATGAGATCGACGCCGGCAGCATGGCCGCCGCGATCGAGCTCGTCTTTTGGTTCAAGTACGAGACCAGACGCGTCTACGCGTTGCTGGCCGAGAACGAAGTCGAGCGTGCTGTCCGCCAGGCAGACGAGCGGCTGGCGGCTTTTGTGATCGGCCAGGGAGGCAGCGTGGCCGTCCGCGACGTGATCGCGGGAGTCCGGTCGATCCCAGACGCCAATGCTGCGGAGCGAGCTCTCCAGAGGCTCGTAGACGCTGGCCGTGGCCGCTGGGAGTCGAAACCGACGACCGACCAAGGAGGCCGACCTACGCGGCTCTTCGTGCTGATCGAGGAGACCGCGTCAGCACAACCCCCGAAACCCGGCGAAAAAACGGGTTCCGCTGACGCTGACGCCGGCAGACGAGCGGAGCGGCAGGCCGTGGCCGTCGAGGAGTACGTCGAGATATGAGCACGACCCGCGTTTCCATGCTCGACGATCTTAGCGACCGTGACGCCGGCCAAGTGCTCGCCGCCCTGAAGGCCGCTGGCGTGGCCGTAGAGGTCGTAGACGGCCGGCTCCGGCTCTCTCCGGCGTCTGCCGTGGATGAGGCTCTCAAGGCTCGCGTGGCGGCTCACAAGCCGGCGATACTGTCCCTCCTGGCCAGCCAGTCCGACCCGGCGACGCTCTGGCGTCAGGCCGTGGAGGCCGTGGCCGAGAGCCTCAAACTCCCGCCGGACGTACTAGAGGCCGCGAAGGCAGCCAGCGTCCGATGGATGCCGGAGTCGCGGCTCAAGGATCGGTAGACTGCTAGACGAAAAGGACTGTACAGTATGCCAAAGCTCAGCGAACAACTCCGGGACGCGATCGAGAAGGCCGCCGTGAGCCGTTACGAGATCAGCAAGGCGACCGGCGTCTCTCAGTCAACGCTCAGCAAGTTCGTCCTCGGCACGCGACCGGGCCTCTCCTTCGACGCTATGGATCGAGTCGGCGAGTACCTCGGCCTTGAGATCGTGAAGAAGCAACCCAAAAAGAGAAGGAGCTAACCTTGGCCACGCTCAGTACTGAAACCTATGTCCGCAAAGACGGCACCAAGAGCACGACATACCGCGTGCTCATCGGCGGCGGCCGGCGGCAGCGGCAGACAGTCCGGCTCGGCGACGTGAGCGAGAAAATCGCCAATGAAGCGAAGGCCAGGATCGAGGCTCTGGAGACGGCCAAGCTGACGGGTACTCCGCTCGATCGGATCACGGCCGCGTGGCTCGACGCGATTCACGACTCGATCTACGAGAAGCTCGCTCGCGTCGGCCTCGTGGAGCCACGGCAGACGATCGAGGTCGAGGACTGGACGATCGGCCGGCTCCTGGCCGACAAGCTCGCCACGCGAGACGACGTGGCTCGGCGAACCGAGATATGCCACGAGTACTCAAAGAAAAAGCTCCTTGAGTTTTTCGGCAAAGAGCGGCTCCTCTCCACGATCCACGAGCACGACGCCGACGAGTACCGCCGCTGGCTCCTGACGAAGCACGCTCAAGCGACCGTGTCGCGTGAAGTGAAGCGATCACGGCAGTTTTTCAAGGTCGCGGTACGTCGCCGGCTGATCGCGGCCAACCCCTTCGCGGAGGTCAAGGCAGGCACGCAAGCCAACCCAAGCCGCAAGCACTACGTCTCGCGGGAGACGGTCGAGGCCGTGATCGCGGCCTGTCCGAATCACGACTGGCGGCTGATCTTCGCTCTGGCGAGGTACGGCGGACTGCGGACGCCGAGCGAGCTTGAGGAGCTCAAGTGGAGCGACGTGAACTGGGAGCGTGGCCGGTTCACTGTCCACGTCCCGAAGAAGGCTCATATCGCCGGCCAGGAGACCCGCGTCGTGCCGATCTTCGCCGAGCTCCGGCCGTACCTTGAGGCGGCCTTCGACGCGGCCGACGACGGAGCCGTGTACGTCGTGCCGCGTGCTCGTGGAGGCCGAAACCTCCGGCGGTACGCCGACCAACTGATCGAGCGAGCCAGCGTGAAGAAGTGGCCAAAGCTCTTCAATAACCTCCGAGCCTCGTGCGAGACCGACCTTATGCGGCGGTATCCGGCTCACGTCGTCCACGCGTGGCTCGGCCACTCTGCCACGGTCGCGGAGGCTCACTACCTCCAAGTCACAGACGCCGATTTTGAGGCCGCGAGCCAGCCGGTATCCATTCCGGCACAACACCCGGCACAAAACCCGGCACAATCTGGAGCCGACTCAAAGCGACTCGTGCCGTCTCAACTCCCGGCAAACCGCGAAAAGAGCGAGAACGCCGAGCGTGGCGACGTTCTCAAATACTCCCGACAGGGATCGAACCTGTAACCTTCAGCTCCGGAGGCTGACGCTCTATCCAATTGAGCTACGGGAGCGGATGCCGGATCGCGATCCACCGATCTGCGAAGTCTAGCAGCGGGAAGGCCCGGGCAACAGACGCCGGCCCGCCGGGCCCGCGCCGCCGCGGTTTCGCCACGCCCGTGAACCCCGCACTTCACGCCGACCGTTTGAGCGGGGCCGGGGAGGACTGCCGGTGGGGCCGGGCCAGCCGCTCGTGGGCCTCGTCGATCCGCAACGTTCGCTCGTCGGCCGTCTGATCGGCCGTCTGCCGCAGCGCCGCGAGCTGCCGGGCCCGGCGGGCATGGCCGCCCAGCTGCAGCAGGCCGACCAGCCTCCCCACGAGCATCGGCACCGTGCCCAGCGGGGCCGCCGCCAGCCCGCTCCGCAGCGCCTCGAAGCCATGCGCCACGAGGGCCGGCAGCATGGTGCCCGCGGTCAGTGACCGCCAGAAAAGCCGCTCCGCCTGCAGGCCGGCCGTGAAGGGCGTCGGCCGCGACCGCATCGGCCCGCCGATGACCCGCGATGCGGGCTCCAGCACCACCGCGCCGCCGCAGCACGCCAGCGCCGCGGCCATGTCGGCGTCGGCGAGCCAGTCACCGCACTCCGTCGAAAAGCCCGCCGTGGCCTGGAGCAGGTCGGCCGACCAGAATCCGGCTTCGAGCAGCGGCGCCGAGGGCCGCGCGGTTCGTGACGCATCGAGGTTCGCCGCACTGCCGGATGAGCCACCCACCGCGATCCGCCGGCCGCCGCGGGTGGTGCGGACACCCGCCGCGACGACGCGATTCTCGTCGGTCACGACAAGTGGCACGACCGCCGCCACGCCCCCGCGAGCGAAGTGGGCCAAGGGCCCGTCGGTCCAGCCGTCTGTGGCCCGCCAGCCGGCGGCGAGCACATGCACGACCCGTCCCTTGGCGGCCGCGATCCCGATGTTCGTGCATGCGGTGAGGCTCGACCCGGGCGGCGCCTGCACGAACCGCACCTCCTCGCGGATGTTCCAGGGGTCGGCGTAATCGCACCCCAGGGCCACCACGACCTCGGCATCGGTCGGTCGATGCTCGAGGACGCTGACGAGCGTTTCCTCGAGGGACCGGACGTCGGCCGGAGCGGGCACGACGATCGACAGTTCAGGCGCCGTCGGCGCGCGACTCGGCATGGACATGGCAATCCCCGCTTACGATCCGCGCCGCCCCCGGCGCGGACCTTCCCCCCGGACCCACCTCGATCAACCCGATCGCCGCGCACTCAGGCGGCGGCCCGCTGCGGCTGCAGCTCCGTGAACAGGTTCACGGTGTGCAGCATCTCGCCGTCGGCGTCGTAGAACTGCAGCACGCCCACGTCGATCAGCCACATCGCGAACATCTCGGCCACGCGATAGCAGCGGGCCACGCAGCGGCCGCGGTCGATGCGGATGTTCTCCTGGACGTCGGCCACGTCGGCGGCGTCGGCACCCAGGTGCAGGAAATGGCGGGAGACCAGGCCACGCACGTCCGCGGCGTTCATGTGCAAGCGCATGAGGGCAACCTCCTGTTGCGGTCTGTCGAGCGACTTCCTGTCGATCGGGCCGAGAACCTTACTCGGGAGCAGCCGGCGGCGAAAGGCTGGTTTTGCCGGATGTTTCTGCCTGTCCGGGCCGAGGCTCTGGCCCACCACCAGCGTTGAACATCGGCGCCGGAGAGCTCCGACGATCACCTCTGCAACGGCCCGCTGCCCATCTCGCACGACCCGTCGGGCCTGCCCAGATTGCCACATCAGGCGGCGGGCGCCCGGCGGATCGGGTTCACGGCAGGCGGTGCGTCCAGCCTGTGTCGGCGTAGCGGTCGCGCACGAGGCAGGCCACGCGTTCGCGGGGCCAGGCGGTTTCGCGGGTGGCGGCACCGAAGGCCGCGCGGACGACGGCCGCGAGCCGCTCGGCACCCAGGCCCAGATTGGCGACGAACGCGGCGTGGGGCCGGCCGGCGCGGTAGTCGGGCTCGCGGGGTGGATGCCGCAGCACGCGGCCGATGAGATCGAGATCGAACGCGTCGAGGAGCGTGCCGTGGTAGAGCACGCCGTGCCGCCGCACCCGCAGCGCGTTGCCCGAGATCTTCAGGGGGCCGGCCTCGTGGGCGAGGGCCAGGTCGCTCGAGCCGCGGCGGACGACGTCGCGGCCTGCCGCCCGCAGCGCGGCGACGAGTGGGTCGAGCATCGCGGCATGGAGGGCGTCGATCGGCGGCGGCCCGGCAGGGTGGTGGGTGACCACCGACCACATCAAACAGCCCGGCCCGAGCACGACCGACAGCCCGCCGCTGGGCCGGCGGAGCACCCGCACGCCGTGGGCCGCACAGGCCTCGAGATCCAGCTCCGCGGCGGTGTGGCTCGACGAGCCGAGTACGACGGCATGCTCGGTGGCCATCCAGGTGCGCACCACTGTCGCCGTGCGGACGCCCGCTTGGGCCTCCTCCAAGAGCGCCTCGTCGAGGGCGAGCTGTGCGGCGACGCCCCCCGGCTCCGCTTCCAGCCAGGTGGCCGGCGGGGCGGCGGCGGCGCCGGAATCACTCCGTGCCTGATCAATGGATGGGTTTCGTTGACGCACGACGGTGGTCTTCTAGACTTTGGACACGCCAGGGGCAGGATGCAGCCGCGGCGTGATGCCGCACTTCAGGATACCGCCCGTCCATGGCCGACACGCCGCGCCGCCCTCTCACCCCGGACGATTCGCTGCCGCCGGTGGAGCCCCCCAGCGCCGCGTTCCTGGTGCAGCTGTTCCTCGTGCCGGCGATCATCGTCGCCATCATCGTCGGCGTCTGGCTGGCGTTCCACTGGCTCGCCCAGCTCGGCAACGACCCCGAGGGCTACGTCAAGACGCTGCGCCGCAACAACGAGGGCCGCTGGCAGGCGGCTCTGAACTTCGCCAACGACCTGCGGGGCGCCGGCGGGGCGGCGCTCAAGGGCGACGCCGGGCTGGCGCAGGAGCTCGGGAGCATTCTTGCCGACGAGGTCGCCTCCGGCCGGCCGAAGGCGGCGGGCCACGCCGGCGAGCAGTCGAAGACGCTGTGCGGCTATCTGTGCCGCGCCCTGGGTGAGTTCGCCGTGCCCGAGGCGGCCGCGCCGCTGGTCGCGCGGGCGGCCGACAGCTCCGATCCTGAAACGGCGCAGGCCGCCGTCGAGGCGCTGGCGGTCCTGTCCGCCAACCTCGCCACCGCCGGCCGGTCGTTTACCGACCCGGCTGCGGTGACGGCCGTGCTCCTGGCCACCGCGGGCAGCGACGACGCCGCGGTGCGGTCGCGTGCCGCCTACGCGCTTGGCGTGGTCGGCGGCCCGGGCGCGACGGCCCGGCTCGCTGCGCTGGTGGGCGACGCGAACGACAATGTCCGCTACAACGCCGCCGTGGGCCTCGCCCGACAACGCGACCCGGCCGCCTGGGACGTGCTCGAGGAGATGCTCACCCTGCCCGACGTCGAGGCCCCTGCCGGCGACGACGTCAAGCAGTCGGAGCGTTACAAGCGGGCGATCGTGGCCCTCAACGGTCTCAAGGCGGTGGGCCTGCTCGTGGACGCTACCCGGGCTCCGCCTCCGGCGTCCGTCGCCGCGCGGGTCGCGGCGCTGCGCAGGGATCCCGTGCCCGACGTGCGGACCGCCGCTACGGCGCTGGCCGCCAAGCTCGAACGCATTTCCGGTTCGCCTTCTTCATCCCCCCAGGAGCAATGACCACCATGGCCGGCAACACCCAGCAGACGATCGACCTCCTCCTCGAGAGCTACGCGATGGAGCTCGAGACCGTGCTCAACTACCTCGCCAACAGCGTCAACCTCGACGGCGTGCGGGCCGAAGAGATCAAGAAGTCGCTCGGCGCCGACGTGCCCGGCGAGATCGCCCACGCCCAGCAGCTCGCCGGCCGCATCAAGCAGCTCGGTGGCCACATCCCCGGCTCCAAGTCGCTCGGCGCGATGCTCGGCAAGCAGATTCAGCCGGTGGCCGTCACCACCGACGTCGTCGGCGTGATCAAGAGCGTGATCGCCGCCGAGGAGGCCGCCTGCGCCCAATACAAGAAGATCATCAAGGCGGTCGAGGGTGAGGACTACGTGACGCAGGACATGTGCATCCGTCTCCTCGCCGAC
>JBIJCJ010000241.1:0-4660 GCA_044344765.1 Pirellulales bacterium
CGCGGATTGGAAAGGGATCCATCGCGCAGGGCGACTGGAACTGCAAATCGACAACGCCGCGGCCCTCGTCGAACCCACGTTACGTGCTCCCGACGAGAAGCGCAAGGATCACCAGATAACGCCGCCAACCCGCAACGCGTTGATCGTCAACTCGCTGGCGGTCGAGATCGTCGACGCGCCGTCGCGTGCTCCGGAACTTTTGGCTTCTGCGAAAGACGGTGAAAGCGACCGCGACCGGGCCCGCAGGTCCCTCGAAGCCTGGCTGCCGCGGGCCTTCCGCCGGCCGGCCAGCGCGAGCGAGGTGGATGCGTACCTGGGCCTGTTCGAAGCCGAACAGAGGCGGGGAGCCTCGTTCCTCGCGGCATACAAAGCGGCGGTGAGCGCGGCCCTGATTTCGCCGCAGGCTTTCTTCCTGATCGAGCCGAAGGACGCGGAGCAGCGTCCGTTGACTGCCTGGGAACTGGCATCGCGGCTTTCCTATCTGGCATGGGGAACGGCCCCGGACGAACCGCTGCGAGCACGCGCGGCCGACGGCAGCCTGCTCCGCGAAGACGAACTGCGGCGTCAACTCACCCGACTGCTGGACGATCCGCGGAGCTACGCGTTGTGTCGGGAGTTTGCCGTGCAGTGGCTGGCCCTCGACTCGGTGCTCCACCTCGATCGGCCCACCGTGCCGTATCGCCAAACGATCAACGGCAAGGACGAGGTCGCCTGGTACGATGCGGCGCTGCGCCGGGACATGGTCGAGGAAGCCCCGCGACTCTTGGCGGAGTCGTTGCGAAAGAACCGATCGGTCGAGTCGCTCGTCGGATGCGAGAGCGTGGTCGTCAATGACCGCCTGGCCCGTCTTTATGGCATCGATGGAGTCTTCGGGAGCGAGTTCCGCGCCGTGCCGGCTCCACCGGATCGCCAGGGCGGCTTGCTGACCCAGGCCGGGTGCGTCGCGGCGGCGTCGCATGGCCGAGACCGAGCGGAGATTCTCCGCGGCGTCTATCTGATGGAACGGATCATCGGTATCGACATCCCGACGCCGCCCGGCAACGTGCAGCCGTTGGACACGCAGGTGAACATCGACAAGAAACTGCAGAAGCTGTCGCCGCGCCAGCACGTTGCGGCCCATTCCAGCGTCAACACGTGTGCGGTCTGCCACCTGCGGATCGACCCGCTCGGCTTCACCTGGGACCAGTACGATCTGTTCGGCCGGGTGCGGCGGGACAAGGCTGGCAAGCTGGTGGCGGCCAACACCGCCGGGCAGCTGCCCGACAAGACGCCGTTTGCCGACCTCGCCGACTTCCGCCGTCTGTTGATGGAGCCGTCGGCGGAAACGCGTTCGACGCCGCGATTCACCGACGCCTTCAGTCGACGCTTGTATGCCTATGTGCTGGGCCGCGGCCTCGATCACGGCGACGACGCCCATCTGAAGTCCATCCACGCCACCGCGGCCCGAGCCGAGGGCGGACTCCGCGACCTGCTGACCGCGATGGTGCTTTCCCGACCGTTTCTCCAGAAGTGACACCCCGCCGGAGATAATTGAAATGAGCCATCCAATCACGACACGGCGACAGTTCCTTTCCGCCGGCGGTGTCAGCCTCGCGCTCCCTTGGCTCGAGCGGTTCGCCGTGGCCGACGGGGCCGACGGGGCGGCCCGCCGCGCTGTCTTCGTTTGCGTGCCGAACGGCGTGAACATGTGGGAATGGCATCCCGCGGAGACCGGCAAGGATTACGTTCTCACGCCGCCGCTGAAGAAGCTGGCCGATTTCCGGCAGCGGTTCACGGTCTTCTCCGGATTGCATCACCACAAGGCCTCGGCCGGTCACGGGGAATTGGCGGTGTGGTTGACGGCCAACGAGCACTACACGGCCGGCAAGGAAGCGGTGACCAAAAGCACCATCTCCATCGACCAGCACATCGCCGAAGCCGTTGGTCGGCAGACCCGCTGGCCGAGCATGGTGGTCGGCGCCACGGGGGGACGGCGGACGATTTCGTTTGACCGCCAGGGTGAGCCGGTGTTGGCCGACCACGACCTCGCCGCGATCTTTGCGGAAATCGTCGGTGCCGATGGCCGCGAGAAACTCCCGAGTCGCGCCAGCATTCTCGACCTCGTCTCGTCGCAGGCGACCGCCCTGCGGCGCGAACTGGGCAGGAGCGACGAGCGGAAGCTGGATGAATATCTCGAATCGGTTCGGGCGATCGAGAAGCGGGTTCAGGCCGATATCGCCTGGCAGTCGACATTCAATGCCGGGCTGGTTCATGAAGACCGCCTCAGGCTGCAGGCCGACCCCTACACGCCAGCCGATTATGCGGATTACATCGACACGATGTTCGAGCTGATCTATCTCGCGCTGCGGACCGACAGCACGCGGGTGGTGAGTTTCGCAACCACCGAGTCGGAAGGACGCGGGCCTCTCAAGAGTCTGCCCTGTGGCAACTGGCACGGTACCGGGCACGACACGAACGACGAGCCGCCGGATCGCAAGCCCCAGAAGTACGCCATCCTCAGCGAGTACGATGCCTGGTGGACCGCGCGGCTGGCCAGGTTCCTCGACAGGTTGAGTTCCACCGCGGAAGGCAATCACGACATGCTCCGGAGCACGGCCGTTCTCTTCGGCAGCGGCATGTCGTGGCCCGCTTCGCACCGCGGCCACAACCTGCCGCTGCTGCTGGCCGGTGGCGAGGGGTTGGGTTTTGCCCAGGGGCAGCACATGGCTTTCAACGGTCAGCAAAAGGCCATTCCAGGCGAGGGGCGCGAGCACCTGATGCCTCCCAAGCTCGGGCCCGATGCGGTCAGCATGTCCGATCTGCTCCGCACGATTTCTGAACGGATGGGCGTGGCCGCCAAGGGATTCGGGGAAAGCCGCCGCGTGCTGGATGAATTGCTGACTTGATCACGTGCCCAATCGATTGGGGCGCTATTCGCCCATCTCGCACCGCGGTTTCGCCAGACTGCCGCATGGCCGCCGCAATGCCGGCGCTCTTGGATCGGGAAGTGTCGCCATGAAAGCCGAGTTCACAGCCATCATGTTCACGATCGTTGGGATCGTGACGGTCGGGATCGTGACGGGGCTTGGCCCCCAGGCCGCCGAACCACAGCCCGCGGCGTCGGTGCCGGCGACACGACTCCCGGAGAATCGCCTGACGCCTTCCGCGATGCCGCCCGCGGTTCATCTGCGGTGCGGGTTCGGTTCCAACGACATCACGCCGCACCCTTCCGTGCCGCTGATGGGATACCCGGAGCCCCGCAGTCGGTCGGGCAGCGACGGCGTCCACCTCCCGCTGCTGGCGCGGGCCTGCGTCCTCAAGGAGGGGAGCCGCACGGCCGTGCTCGTGGCTCTCGACCTGTGCGTGCTGCCCAATGCCGCCTGCCGGCGGCTGCGGGCGGAGATCGCCAAGTCCATCGACATCGATCCGGCGAACGTTCTCGTCAGCACCAGCCACACGCACTCGGGGCCGTTTCCCGGCGACGACTACCTCGAGTCGATCCAGCCGAAGATCCTCGATGCGGTCCGCCGGGCGAGCGACCTCGTCCATCCCGTGACGGCTTGGATTCAGGAGGCGGCCCTCGGGCTGGGCTACAACCGCCGGGTCCCGGTCGACGGCACGATCCGCATGTGCTGGAACCCGCAGACCATCGCCGACCATCCACCGCGGCCGGCCCCCGATCCGACCTGCACGCTGCTCCAGTTCCGCCAGGTCAACGGTCCACGGCAGGTCAACGTCTGGAGCCTCGGTGCCCATCCCGTCGTGTTCGGCAAGGCGAGCCGCATGATCAGCAGTGATTATCCCGGCGCTGCCTGCACCTGGCTCGACGCCAATATTCCCGACGGCAAGAGCATGTTCGTGCTCGGAGCGGCCGGCAACGTCCATCCCTGGATGGCGACGCAGGAAGACCCCCGGAACGTCGATCGCATCGGCGAGACGGCCGGTGCCTTCGTCCGCACGCTCGCCCAGGCCACGCGACCGATCCCGGCCATCAAGGAGGGGGAGAATCTCGTCTGCCGCTCCAAAACGGTCGTCATCCGCGGTCATGAGCTCGACATCGCCGTCTGGAACGTGGGGGACGCCTTCGTCGTCGCCGCACCGGTCGAACTGTTCGGCGAACTGGCGATCGACCTCCGTCGGCGGCTGGAGAAGCCGGTGCTGCTGTCTACGCTGACCAACGGCTGGAACGGCTACTGGCCCCATCGGGGGGCGTTCGCCGAGGGGGGATACGAGGTCGGCGCCGTGCCCGCGGGCCTCGAGCCCGGCGACGGCGAGGCCTTGATCGACCATCTCGTGGATCTGGCCAGGCAGGACGACCGCAACCCCGATCCGCGGCGCTGACGCTCAATCATTGGATGCTTCCGGTCGGCTACCGTCCCGGCGGCGATTCGACCTGCTTGACACTCCTTCCCCAGCGGTCGAGCATGAAGTTCCCCAGTTCGTAACCCTCACGCTCGGAAGGCTTCTCCATGTCGAACACGCAGCACGCCCGCGTCTGGGCGACCCTCATGACGGTCTTCCTCGTCGCGGCCTTCGGTCTTCCGCCGGCCGCCGCCGAGCCGGGCAAGCGGCTTCGGGTGCTGCTCGTCGCCGGCGGCTGCTGCCACGACTACGCCACCCAGACGAAGCTGCTGAAGGCCGGGATCGAGGCCCGCGTCCAGGCAGAGGTCGAGGTCGTCTA
>JBIJCJ010000068.1:0-16326 GCA_044344765.1 Pirellulales bacterium
AGAATCCGCGTCGCGGGCAGCAGCCGTGCGCCGAGCTGCTCGGCCGCGCGACCGGTCGGATCGACCAGGACCCTTGCACCAGGGGCGGTTTCTTCGCCGATGCGTCGGGCTTCGGCGGCATCGGGGACGTCGATGCAGAGATGCACCACATCCAGGCGTCGGTCGGCGAATGACCGCGGGAGTTTCTCGATCACGGGCATCTCTGCCAGACACTCACCGCAAGACGTGCCCCAGACGTGCACGACCGTCAGCTTGGTGTCGCGCGGCACGGTCCAACGGGCCCCCGCGGCGTCGGCAAGTTTCAGTGCCACCGCGGCCAGCGGCGGAGAGTGAACCCTGAGACGGGTCATGCGTGGCGAATCGGCGCCGACTCCTGCGAGTTCCGCCACGTGGGCGACGATGGCGTCGATGGTGGCCTCGGGCACGTCGCCCAACGGCCTCATGGCCGTCCCGGGCACGCCTTCGATGATCGTCCGGCGAATGGCGGTCGGCGTTCGTTCACCGCGCCATCTCTGCGATGCAAATGCCCGCGGAGGCTGCGGCAACGCCACCGCCGCGGGGCCATCGCCGCCGCCGTTGCCGCCGTGGCACCCGGCGCAATACTGCAGATAGGCGAGTTTCCCCGGCCCTACTTTCCGTGCACTTCGAGCCGCTGCTGGCTGCGACATGACGGTGCCGGCGGGAGGGTTGCCGCTGCGGACCACGACGAGCGTCTTGCCGGCGGCGGTGCGCTCGAAGAAGGCGCTCGCCACGTCGGCCTCGCGGCCTGCCGCGAGACTTGGACGGGTCTGCATCACGTCGGCGGCCAGGGCAACCGGCTCAGCCACCGTCCACCGACCGCCGACCGATCGCGCGTGAACGATCAGGCGGGTGCCCGGCTCGATGTGTGTGCCATGCGTGCCAGGCCTGCCGGGTGACCCGCTGATCGCAGCACCCGGCTCCGGAGCCGCAGTCGCCGCCGAACGTTCCCAGACGGCGTGCAGCACTCCCGCGGCGTCGCGGGCGAGCCGGACGTTGCCCTGGGCGCCGTTCGCATTCGGGTCGAGCCGCACCGGATCGGAAAACGTGAGTGAATCGCCGCGACTCGTGGCCACATAGACCCGTGGGACTTCGTCGTGGGCGTCCATCCACGCGACGGTGACCGTGCCCGCATGCACGTCGAGGGCGGGGCCGTCGTGCGGACAGCCATCGAACTGCCAGGTCTTCGGCACGACCGGAGCGACGGCCGCGAACCGGGTTGCGTCGGCGCCTCTGCGGGCGACGTGGATGTCGCGGAATCCATCGACCTGGTTGCGAAAGGCGAGAAACAGGGTGCCGTCGGCATCGGCCGCGCAGGCGGTCGGACAGCAGGGGCACACCCCGCGGGGGCCGACCGATTCCTCGAGCAGCGTCTCGGGCAGGAACTTCGTATCGCCGGGACGGGATGCCGCCAGCCCCGGCATCTGCACACCCAGTCGATGGTCGAGCCACGAAAACAGCAGCCGCCCGTCGGCGCCGGTGCCGCATCCGGTGAAGGTCGGCCGCACCGCCGTCGCACCATCGAGCGGTGCGGGCTCCGAAAAGCTGCGACCACCGTCGTCCGAGCAGACGATACACGGCCGGACAGACGCAGCGTTGTCGGCCGCTGCCGCCGTGAAAACGACGACCAGCGATTCACCGCCGCCGGCCGGCAGCCGCACGACGTGCGGCATCGTGCGGAGCGGGCGACGCACCGTACGCGGTGGACCGCCCCGGCCGCCCATCGTCGATTCCGCGACGAAGATACCCGTCCGCGCGATCACCCGTGGCTCTCCCAACGGTTCGCCGGCTGGTGCAGCGGCGACGAAGACCGTCCGCTCGCCGGCCGCGGTTTCCGAGACCCAGGCGACGTGGAGCGTGCCGCGGGCGTCGATGACGATGCTCGGCGCTTCGATCATGTCGGCGGCGTCGGCTGCAGTCAGTGGCACCCGACCGATCACGGCCGGCTGGATATCGGCCGGCGCTACGGTCGGCGCCAGAAGCCAGCATGCGGCGGCCAGCAACAGTCTCGTCGCTCCCTCGACACGTACGGCGATCCGCCCGTGGAGAAATGGAACCTGATTCGATACACGGATGTGATTCATTGCAGTCCTCCGGATTCACCACCGGCCCTGGTGGCGACCGCGCGCCAGGCAGCCGGATCGATCTCATCGGTCACGAAATGCACCGATCCGTCGGCCATCGCCACGGCCGCTCCGCCGCCGTGGAGGCTCGCGGCCTTGTAGCGGCCGGCGCCATTCTTGCCGCAGTCGGGCCGTTCTTCGTTGGGCGCGAGCACCGTGTTGAAGGCGATGTTGAACTCGCGACCCCAGAGCCATGACGAGCCGCGGTTCGCCGACCACTGCTGCGGTGAAAGGCAGGTTGCATCACTCACCTGCACGCCGCCGGTCCCCCCGGGCAATTGGGCGTAGAAACGGCGGGAGTCGCCAGGTCGTGCACCGGTGACCGGCGTCCCTGAGCCGCGGATGGCTTCTGCAAAGAGCAGCGTCTTCGACGTGCCGTCCTGAATGTCCTTGAACCGCATTCTCGACTGATACCAAAACAGGCCGTCGTTGGGATTCACGAGGGACTGGCTCGCCGTCGTCGCGCCCGAGCCGATGTTGACCATGTAGTTGTTTGCCGCCCACGTGCCCGAATTGGCGATGTACTCCAACGGCCCGCCGTCCGACGGGCAGAGCAGGAACGGGATCCGCGTCTGGGCCGCCGGCTGCTGGTTTGGGTTGAGGGTCTGGGAGCCTCCGCTGCCGTTCATGATCGGCTCCTTGAAGTTCACGAGTGACTGTACATCGGCGCTCTCCGCATAGGGCAGCATCAAGGCCTGGGCCGAAAATGCCCATTGGCTCGACCCACTCGTGCCGATCGTCGGCAGTCGGCCGGTGGCGGCCTCGTGATTCAGCATCGCCAGCGACGCCTGTCGGAGGTTGTTCGAGCACGAGGTTCGCCGGGCGGCCTCGCGGGCCGCTTGCACCGCGGGCAGGAGGAGGCCGATGAGCGTGCCGATGATCGTGATCACAACGAGGAGTTCGACGAGCGTGAAGGCTCGCCGGATGCGCGGCTGGTTCGGTCGCGCGGAAATCGAGGCATTCATTGCGTTCATGACTGGAGTGGGCCCGTGTGTTTGTGTGTGTGTGATGGTGACGTGACGAGGCGCGTGCGGGCACGGCAAACGGCGTGCGCACACGGCAGAACAACGCGCGGGCCCGGGCGGCACCGCGGCCGCGCATGACCTGTGCAGACCGGCAGAAATCCGGCTCAGGCCGCCCGGGGCGGCGGGGCGGCGGGCGGAGATGACCACACCACGGCGTCGAAGTCGCCGAGCGGGCAGTGCTCGACGAGCGGCGCGGCGATCACGAGGTCGACACGCGGCGGCGGCAGTGAACCGCCGACGGAGAGCCACTGCGTGAGAATGCCGCCGCAGGCGAGCATGGCCGTGAGGGTTACGGTGCGCACGCGCGGCCTGGAGCGCAGGCTGTCGGTTTCAGGCCGCGATGCGTCGGCGCAGGCCGCCACGGCGGCGTCATCCGTCGGCTCGGCCGCGAGCGACTTGAAATCCGAGCAAACGTCGGCAGCAGCCGTCGTGAGTGGTAAGGTCTCGCGCCCGCCGCCGCCGCAGCAGGCCGGCCTCTGCCTGACTGTGGCGGCACAGCAGTCGCCAGCCGGCTCGGAAGGCATGGGATCGGCCGCGACCCGCCGCTCGAGCGCCACGAGTACGGCCGGCTCGACCCTGCTGGCCTTCGCCCAGGCGAGCCGCTCGGCCGGCGTGTGGCAGCAGCAATTCGCGAAGCACTGCTCCGCCGTCGCGCAGCCGCAGGGCTTGTCCATGCACGGAAACGGGCGGGAGCGATCCTTGGCGGCCAGCCGTGTGTCGGCCACCACATCGCCGCGCGGGGCGAGCATGCCGAGGGGCAGCGGCAGGCCGCTGGCCACCAACGTATAGCTGATGATCGCCATCCAGGTTATCGCGCGGCTGGTCTGGTCCGTCATTCGCAGCACGTACACCGCTGGGGCACGTTGAGCACGAGCGTGGCGCTGTAGGAGGTCCGGTCATACCCTTCCCCGCGTTCCTCAGGCTCGGTCCGATGCGCGACCACGAGAATGTAGTTCCCCTCCTTGGGCTCATAGCTGCAGCGGCCCTCCGCATCCGTCTTCCGTTCATGCTCGGCGTCGAACTCACCCGCGAGCTTCACACCCCGGGGAATGAACGACACCCGTTCGTCGGCCAGCGGACGTCCACGGTAGAAGAGCCGCACGCTGATCTTCTTTCCCGGCCCGCACCGCGCCACGGGGTGCGTCTCGGGCACGATTTCCAGCGCGTGCCCCAGCGGGGTGGCGAACCCGCCGCCGGCTGCGGCCGGCGTGTCGAGCCTGTCCGCGACGAGGAAGTAGGCCTTGCCGCTCTTCACCGTGCGCTTCGTGCCGTGCAGCCGGTCGAGCGAGTGGACGATGCAGTGTAGGCCCGGCTCGGCGGTCACGAACCGGCCCGACCAGAAACCTTCCTTGGCCGCGAAGCCGAGATCGACCATCTCGGGCACGAGGTCGGTGCGCCGGCCGCTCGGACCGATGACGTCGAGCACGACCCCGTCGAGCGACGCCAGCTTGCCGGCGAACTTGAAGTCGCGGTGCTCGTTGCCGTGGTTGCCGAGGGCCAGATCGACGTGGACGACGTCTTCGGGCCGCACGATCCGCGCCGCCGTCTGGACCCACGTGTCGTGGCCGAAGACGGTGGCCGACAGCAGGCACAGGCAGGCCCATGGGGCGATGAACGTTCGCATCGGGAAACCTTTCATGAGGAGGATGGAAGACGATTCCGGCAACGCATGCGGCCGCCGCATCAGAGCTCGCCGCCGCCCGCCTCGCCGCCGTTGCGACTGTGCAGGCCACGGTGCACGGCCGGATCGATCGACTCCGACAAGAGCCGCACGGATGCGTCGCCGAAGGCCGCCGCCGCCCCGCCCCGGTGGTGGCTCCGGGGGCCGAAGAATCCGGCCGCATGGACGATGACGTCGGGGATCGACGCGTTGGGCGTGAGGTAGCCGTTGGTGAGCGTGTTGGCCGCGCCCGTCGTGGCCCACGATGAACCGCGACCCCGAAGGGTGTTGGTGTTCGCGCCGCGCCAGGTGGGGCTCGCGATCGTGGGCCAGATGGCCGCGAGGTCGGGATTCTGGATCACCCCGCCCACCATCGCCGCCGACCACGGGCTGCCCGTGGCCACGTACCCGGGGACGGCCTGCCTCGCGCTGCTCACGCCGGTCGAACCGTTGAGCGTCTTCTGCCAGGGGAATGGCGGCGTGGCACCGGTGGACAGTGACACGTCGTCGCCGGCACTGCGCACCGTCTCGCTGAGCAGCACCGTCCGCGAGGCACCGTCACTGACCTGAGACAGCCGCACGGCCGACTTCTCGTGGACGACGCCATCCGTGGGCCAGCGCTGATCGTAGGTGGCGCCGGTGCCGGATCCGACACTCACCATGTAGCTGAGGCCGGCGACGTCGAACGGCCCGCCGGCGACGACCGTCACGCGGGTCACCACCGGCGCCGGGTCGCTCGGGCAGAGGAACACCGGCACCGGCGTGGCGAACAGCGTGAGGAACTCCGCCGCGGGCCGCTGGGCGTTGAACGTCGTCGAGGTGGCGGTCTTGCGGAAATCGATCATGCCGGCGAGGGCCGTTTCCTCCATGAAGGGCAGCAGGCGGGCCTGGATCGAAAACCCGCCCGCCACGTCGGTGGGCGGAAAGGACCGACGGGCGAGCTCGTAATTCAGCATTCCCAAGGCCAATTGCCGGAGGTTGCTCAGGCAGGCCGTCTTCCGCGCGGCCTCGCGGGCGCCCTGCACGGCCGGGAGCAGGAGACCGACGAGCACGCCGACGATGGCGATCACGACCAACAGTTCGACCAAGGTGAAGCCGCGGCCGGCGGCTTCCCTGCTTTCAATGCGTTGCATGGCGACTCTCTCCGGGGCGCGGGCCCGCCGCGGCCACGGCCGCGCACGATGCGCGGGCCCTGCGGCAGGCGGGGGGAACAACCGCCGTCGCGCGAAGCATCCCTCCGCGCCGACGGGCGACTGGCTACGGTCCGCTTCAGACCGCGCGGGGAGGAGGCGACTCGGGGGCCGGTCGCTGCGTGCGCAACGACTCGTCACCGATCACGAGCGGCTCGACGGAGAGGGCGAGCATCGGTGGCGCGGTCAGCCGTGCCGGCGGGGGAGCCGCCGCGACGGCCGACCACTGGGCGACGATCCCGCCGCAGGCGAGCAGCGCCCGCAGCGTGACGGTGCGCAGCGACCCTGCGGCGGGCTCTGCGGCCCGTTGCGGCGGGGCTGCCACCGTCGCGGCCGACGCCGCACAGCAGGAGGGTGCGGCGTCTTTGGCCGCGCAGCAGGAAGGCTCCGGGTCTGCCGCCGCGCTGCAGCAGCCGCGCGGCGGCGTCACCTCGACGACCACGCCGGCACGCCGGGCGAGGGCCGCGAGCACTGCCGGCTCCACACCGTGGCTCCGGGCCCAGGCGAGCGTCTCGGCCGGCGTGTGGCAGCAGCAGCTCGTGAAGCACTGCTCGGCCGTCGCACAGCCGCAGGGCTTGTCCATGCAGGGAAAGGGACGGGATCGATCCTTCGCCGCCAGCCGCTTGCCGGCCGCATCGCGTGCGGCTCCGTCACCGACCGGCTGGACGACACCGAACGGCAGCGGCAGGCCCGAGGCCACGAGCGCGTAGCCCCACACCGCACACCAGATCGTGATCCGCTTCCGGGACACGCGCGAGAACATGCCGCAAAGCCTACCAGCGCCACCCGCCCACCATAGCGCCCGCCTAGCTGTCCGTGGAAAAGTCTGCCCGAGCAGGATGCGCAGGCCATCGACCTAGGAAACCCTCGGCGTTTCCTGCGGTCGATCAAGTGGACAAAGGCCATGGAAGGCTTTGTCCACGGACAGCTACAGCGCCCGCAGAAAATCGGCGGCGGCCGCCAATTCGGCGGTTGCCGACCGGTCCTCCACCGGCTCCAGGCCAATCCAGCCCCGATAGCCGCGCTCCTCGAGGGTCGCGAACACCGCCGGAAAATCGACATGCCCCGTGCCCAGGATCACCGCCCGTCCGCGGCCCGCGAACGCCCCGGCCACCGCGTCAGTGGCATGCACCCGCGCCACGTGCCCGGCCAGCGCCTCGACCGCGGCCACCGGATCGTGGCCGTGCACGACCAGCGCGCCGGTGACGATGTCGCAGGTGAGCGCCCCTTCCGGCAGCGCGGCGAAGAGCCGCAACAGGTCCGCTGGCCCCGCCCGCCCCGCCTCGACGCACAAGGTCGCTCCGACCTGCTGCGACCATCGGCCCAGATCGGCTAGCACGTCCACGAGCAGGTGCCAGACCGGACCGGTCGGCTCGGCGGGAATCTCGCCCACATTGTTGAGCACCACGCCCGCCCCGAGACCGTGGGCCAGCGTGAGCGCCGACTTCGTCGCCGCGATCCGTCCCTCGAGACGCTCCGCGTCGCCATAGCCGCCCCGCGTGCGAAACGACACCGCCGCCACCGTCAGCCCCTCGTCGCCGAGCCACTTGCGAATCTGGCGCAGCCCGGTCTGCGTAACCGCCGCCGGATCGAGCCCGCCGCGGGCGTCGAGCTCGACGCCGCGAAACCCCAGGTCGCGAGCCCGGCGCAGCGCCGTCCGCAGATCGCGGGCGAGCGCCCGGGTCGGCACCGAGAGACGGTCGGGTTCCATGGCTGATTCGCGAACAGGAAAAACGCGATGACGCGTGAACCGCAGCATAGTATCCTCAAGGCATGCCGTCGCTCGCCGCGGTCACCGCCGAACTCGAAAGCCTCGCGCCCCTGCGGCTGGCCGCCGACTGGGACACGGTCGGACTGCTCGTCAGCCCACGGCGACCGACGATCGAGCGGATCATGACCTGCCTGTCGCTCACCGAGGACGTGGCCGCCGAGGCCGTCCGACGCGGTGCCGATCTCGTCGTCAGCCACCATCCGCTGCCGTTCAGGCCGGTGGGCCGGCTCACCGCCGATGGCCACGTGGGCCGCGTGCTGCTGGCGCTCGTCGGTGCGGGCGCGGGCGTCTGGAGCCCGCACACGGCCTGGGATTCCGCGGCCGGTGGCATCAACGACCAGCTGGCCGCGTTGGCAGGCCTGAACCACGTCGCGCCGCTCGAGCCCGACCGGGAACTCCCGCTGGTCGGCTTCGGCCGCGCGGGTTCCGCGGCGGAAGGCACGACGGTCGCCGCCCTCGCCCGCCGGGCCGCCGCGGCCCTGGGCGTGCGGCATGTCCAGCTCGTCGGCGAAGCCAGCCGGCCGGCGGGGCGGGTGGGCATCGTCTGCGGCAGCGGCGGCGACTGCATCCCGCAGGTGGTGCGCGGGGCCTGCGACACGCTGCTCACCGGCGAACTCAAGCTCCACCAGGCGATCGAGGCGGCGGCGGCGGGACTGGCGGTCGTCGCCGTCGGACACCATGCCAGTGAACGGTTCTCGATGGGGGTGCTCGCGGAACGGCTCGCGGCCGGCCTGCCGGGGCTGGAATGCTGGGCCAGCGAGGCGGAACGCGATCCGCTCGCATGGGTCGAGCCGGGCTGACACGAACGGCCGTCCACCGGCGCGTTGCCCCGCCGGTTTTCGGCGCTATGCTTGGGGGTTAGATCGCATTCGACTTTGGTGTAGCACCGGCTCGGGGGCGGCAAAAGTCTCCTCGCTGTGGCCGCAGCGGCCACACGCTCGTCGAGCGTTCGCCGACCCCCTCGCCTACCTCTCGTAAACTGCCAAATCGTTGCTGCAGCACATCGAAATGCGCTCTAGTCAGCCTGTTCCATTGCACGGTGCCGCCATGCCACGCTTCCTCACCGCCCTGCCGGTTTTCAACGAGGCGGCGCACGTCGATGGCGTCCTCGACGAGGTGCTCCGATTCACGCCCGACGTGCTCGTGGTGGACGACGGTTCAACCGATGGAACGTCCGCCCTGCTCGCTGACCGGGCGGCCGCTCGCCGCGACATCCGCGTCGTCCGCCACGCCGTCAACGCCGGCTACGGCGCGGCCCTCGCCACGGCGTTTCGCGAAACGCTCGTCGGCGGCTGGGACGGGCTGGTGACGATCGACTGCGACGGCCAGCACCAGCCGCGGCTGATTCCCGAGTTCGTGGCCGCGGCGGCCGCTGCGGACATCGTCAGCGGCAGCCGCTATCTCCAGCGATTCCCCGGCGACAGCCGGCCGCCGGCGGCGCGGCGACGGATCAACATGGAGATCACTGCCGAGATCAACGCCCGCCTGGGCCTGGCGATCACCGACGCGTTCTGCGGCTTCAAGGCCTATTCACGACGGGCGCTGGAGGCGCTGCACGTCACCGAGACCGGCTACGCCATGCCGCTGCAGGTCTGGGTGCAGGCCGCGGCCGCGGGCCTGAAGATCGTGGAGCTGCCCGTGCCGCTGCTGTATCTCGATCTGGCGCGGAGTTTCGGGGGCGCCCTGGACGATGCGGGGACCCGTCTGGCCTACTATCGCAGCGTGCTCGATCGCGCGGAGGCGGCCGTCGCCGCCGGGGCCGCTGGCCTGGCCTCCTGAACTGCGGCAATGCCTCCATTCCGACGCCCCCCGAAGGCAGCCCCCGTGGCCCCGGAAGCGTCGGGGGCGCGGCTCGTCGATCCGCCGGTGACGCCGGAGCCGGGATGCGGTTCGATCGAGGCCCTCGTCGACAACAACCGTCTGCTTCGCGCGGCCTTCGACACGCGGATCGGCGACCTGCGGCTCTGGGAACTCGTCGCCGCCACCCGTCGCGAGGTGCTCACCGTCGCCGCCGAATACACCGGCAGCTATCGCGACGTGTACCGGCCGGACGACGTGGCCGAGTGGATCGCCCGGCCGATCATCATGGGCGGCCACCAGCCGGAACTCTTCCATGCCGGCGTGTGGCTGAAGAACTCGGCGCTCGACGCCTACGCGCGGCAGGTCGGCGGCACGGCGCTGAACCTCGTGGTCGACAGCGACCGCTGCGCGCGGCCGGCCGTTCTCGTGCCGGTGGGCACGCCGGAGTCGGCCCATGCGGAGGAGGTCGCCTTCGATGCGTTCGCCGCAGAGATGCCCTGGGAGGAGCGGCCGATCGTCGATCCGGAATGCTTCGCGTCGTTCGGCCGCCGGGCCTGCGAGCTGCTCGCGCCCCTCGAGCCGCAGCCGATCCTGCGGAAGTGGTGGCCGCTCGCCGTCGAGCGGTCGGCCGCGTGCCACCGCCTGGGGCTGGCCCTGGCGCAGGCGCGGCACGCGCTCGAGGAGCGGCTCGGACTACAGACGCTGGAACTGCCCGTCAGCGAACTGGTGCGGCTGCCGACGGTGATGGTGTTCATGGGCTGGCTGCTCGCGCATGCCCGCCCGCTGCACGACGCCTACAACGCGGCGCTGACCGACTATCGCCGCCAGCACCGGGTCCGCGGCCGCGGCCGGCCCGTGCCCGACCTCGCCGTGCGGCACGACGCCTCCGGCGAATGGGTCGAGGTGCCGTGGTGGCTCTGGTCGCGGGACGATCCGCGGCGGCGGCGGGTGTTCGCCAACACGGACACTCCGGGCACGCTCGCCCTCTCCGACATGGAAACGCTGCGGGTCGAGCTGCCGATCGCCCCCGACATCTCTCCCTCGAAGTGGGTCGATGCCCTGTCGCGGATGGAGGAGCATGCTTTGCGCCTGCGGCCGCGGGCGGTGGTGACGACGCTCGTCTCGCGGCTCCTTGTGGCCGACGTGTTCGTGCACGGCATCGGCGGCGCCGCCTACGACCAGCTCACCGACGCGATCGTGCACCGCCTGACCGGCTGTGATCCGCCCCGGCATGCGGTGGTTTCCGGCACGCTGCGGCTCGACCTCGATCGCACGTTTCCCGGATTCGCCGCCGCCGATCCGGCGGGGCAGCTGGCGCTGATCCGCCACACGCTCCGCGACATCGAGTTCCACCCCGAGCGGCATCTCGTGCCGGTGGATGACCAGCCCGCCGCCGTCCGCGAGCTCGTCCACGAGAAGCGCCGCTGGATCGACACCGCGCCCACGACCGCATTGGCCCGCCGCCGCTGTCACGAGATCCGCGCGGCCAACGCGCAGCTGGCGATCGTCGCCGAGCCGCTGCGCCGTGATCTGCTCGCGGGCATGCCGCCGCTCGAGGCGGCGATCCACGCGCGCGAGGTGCTGCGATCGCGCGGCTATCCATGGTGTTTTTTTTCGGAAAAGACGCTCAAAAGTTTCCTGCTACTGGAAAAGGGCTGAACACCCGCATATCTTGTCCGCCAACGGACTGTTTTCTGTCGCTCCAGGGAAAGGAGACACCATGCGTCGGACAGGTCGCACGCCGAGGTCGCCTCGGGTTCGAACGTCCCCGTCCTCCGCTCCAGCGCGGGCATCGAGCCGGCCGAACGCCGTGCAGGGTCGCCCGAAGGCCAAGCCCCGCCTGAAGCTCCGTGCGGCAGCCGACGCCCCTGCCCCAGTCGTCCGCACCGCCCGTCCAGCGGCGAAAAAGGCGATCCGGCTGGCCCAGGGAACCGACCAGCCCGCGCATGATTCCGGGAAGTCGGCCGCCGTGCACACCGTCGAGATCCGCCCCTCGGGCACCGTGATCAGCCGGCGGACGCTGACCAAGCGCCCGGCGATCCTCCATCTGCCGCACCAGCCGGTCCCGGTCTTCACCCCCCCGGCATGGATGCTCGAGGAGTGCCACGTGGCGCCGGCCCGCGCCGGCGACCAGAGCGAAATCCTGCAGCTGCTCGCCGGCCTGCCCGCGGCCCCGACGCGGGCCGAGTTCCACGCCGCCGTGGACCATCCCGAACACGACGCCGGCAATCGCCTCGTCGCCCGGCTCGCCGGCCGCATCGTCGGCCACGTCGAGATCGTGCCCCGCGACCTGCTGGTGGGCGCGACGACCGTTCGCGGCGCCGTCATCGACCGGGTGGCCGTGCTGCCCGAATGCCGCGGTGCCGGCCACGGACAGAAGCTCGTCCGCGAGGCCGAAGAACGGATGCGGCAGTCGGGCGCCGTCGTCGCCTTCTCGCGCACCCGGATCGCCGCCTCGTTTCACGAGCTCGGCTGGAGCGTACTGGGCCGCGACTGCGCGACGCCCGGCCGGCCGACGGAGATCCTGGCGCGGCTGCTGGAGTGCAAGCAGCGGTCCGGCGACGCCGTGACCATGCGGCAGTGGCGGCACGTGGAGCTGCCCGCGATCCTCCGCATCTACAAGCAGAACGCGACGCGGTTCGTCGGCCCGCTCGATCGCAACGAGGCCTACTCCCGGTGGCTCGTGAGCCGCGGCGCCTTCGACTCGATCCTCGTCGCCCTCGTCGGCCAAGACCGCTACGAGCTTCACGAGTCGAGCGCCCGCATCGTCGGCTACTGCATCCAGGCCGGCAATCGCGTGCTCGAAATCCTCGCCGACCAGGAGTTTCCCGGGCTGGAGCGGGAGATCCTCGCGCGGGTGTGTGCCGAGGCGATCGAGAACGACCGGCAGGAGATCGTCTACGAGTCGGGTGCGTCGGATCCGTTGCACAAGGCCGTGGCGGGCGCCGCGGGTCTCGTCCATGGCGGCGACCGGATGGTCGTGGCCAGGGTGTTCCGGCCGCTGGAACTGCTCACGGCGCTCGCGCCTGCCGTGGCCGAACGGCTGGCCGCCGAGGGCGTCCGCGAGACGGTGGAGCTCGGCCTCGATGCGCCGGGCTTTCGCGGCTCGATCATCGTCGCCGACGGCGCCGCGACGGTGCACGCCGGCCGGGTCGGCCGCAGCTACCTGCGGCTGTCCGACGACGAGCTGGGGCGGCTGCTGCTCGGCCAGTGCGACCCCGCCGAGGCCGTGGCGGCGGGCCGCATGGATCCCTCCACGCAGATGGCCCAGAAGCTCGCCGCCCAGCTCTTCCCGCGCACGCCCCTGTGGTGCCCGATGTGGGACGATCTCCCGGCCTGACCGGCGGCCGAGACGGTGGTGCAATCGCAGCCCGCACCTGGAGCGGAGGTCTCTGACCGTCGAGGCTCCAGCTTGTGGCATGGGCTTCATGGGGCGGCCCGCATGAAGCGCTCGGCGCCGCCCGATCGGCACGATCGGACCGGCCGGGACGCCAGCCACTCCTGCATGGCGGGCACCCCCGCCACAGTTCCCACCGCCGGCCAGCCGAAGTTGATGGGTGCCGGGGTCAGGCGGCAAGCGCCGGGCAGCGAGCGGAGGGAGGATCGAGTGCTTTACAGCCGAGCGTCGCGGGTCGCCTTCGCCCATTACCCGAAGACCGGCGGCACGTCGCTGCAGCACTGGTTTCGGCGGGCCTTTCCCGACGCCCACCTGCTCGTCCCGGACAATCCGCACCTGCCCGTGCGGGCGGCGCTGGACCTGATCGCCGCCGCTGAGCGGCACGACCGCCGTCCGCCCTGGTTCCCGTGGCGCACCGCCCCGGCGGAGCCGCGGCCGCGGATCGTCGTCGGCGTGCTGCGCGAGCCCTTCGAGATGCTTGTCTCCCTGTTCGAATACTGGCGGGATTTTCCGTTCACCGTCGAGCCGACGGCGGCGTTCATCCGCGCGGCCCGCGGCGGTGCGTTCGTCGATTTCCTGCGGCTGGCGGTCATCGACGGTCAGCTGCCGACGTATGAATGGTTTTTCGACGCGGGCGGGCCGGCCTGGCCGCAGACCCGGCTGCTCGACTTCCGCTCCCTGGACACGACACTCGCATCCTTGGCCCACGAGCTTGGGCTCCGCGAGCCCCCGGCCCTGGAACACCGCAACGCTCACCCTGGCGGGCGCGACCTCGACGGCTACCGAGCTGCCGCCGGAAGCCTTACGGACAGGGTGCAGGAATATTTCGGCTGGTATTACAGCTATGCCGCCGGCCGCGCGGCGGGCGATCCGATCGGCCGAGCCGCCTGAAGCAGCCCCCCGAACCCCCCAAACCCTCCCAGACCGCAGGTCGGGAAA
This sequence comes from Pirellulales bacterium, assembly GCA_044344765.1. Lineage (GTDB taxonomy): Bacteria > Planctomycetota > Planctomycetia > Pirellulales > UBA1268 > QWPN01. The sequence goes on from JBIJCJ010000068.1 coordinate 13,924, forward strand.
CATCGTCAAAAACCTCAAAGCCGAACACCTTGCGATGTCGATAGAACAGCAGTCGCCGCAACCCCTCCTGGGGTGGGGACTCGCCGTCAGGAACGAGCCATGCTCCACAGTGCCGCCGGAACCATCGCGTTCGCCCACTATCCGAAGACGGCCGGGTGCACCATGTTTCAGTGGTTCACGACAGCGTTTCCCGATGCCATGCATCTCGATCCCGAGCGGCCGCACATGAACGTGCGCCGCAGCCTGCGGTTCATGGGGGAAGGCCACACCCGGACCTTCTCCGGCGGCCTGCGGCTGCTCAATCCGGCCGACTGGCTGGCCCCCCGAAGAAAGCGGGTCGCGGCCGACCACACGGGCCTGCGGATCATCGGCGTGATCCGGGAGCCGTTCGAGATGCTCGTGTCGCTCTACGAGTTCTGGAAGAAAACCCCGGCCGAGATGGAGGTCTCGCCGTTCATCGACGCGGCCCGCAACGGCACGTTCCGCGACTTTCTCTGGATGGCCGTCGTGCAAAAAGAGATGCCGAAGTACGAGGAGTTCTTCGACGTCGGCGGCCCCGCCTGGGCCAACACGCGGCTCATCGACTTCGCCACGCTCGATTCGGGACTCGCCGCCGTGTCCGCGGAGTTCGGGATTCACGGCACGCCGCGGCTCGAAAGGATCAACGCCGGCGGCGGCCGGCAGCGGAGTCTGGAAGACTACCGGGCCAGCGTGGCGACGTTGGTCATCAACGTCCGCAGCCACTTCCGTTGGTACTACGAGCACGGCGTCCGGCTGGCGATCCGCGGCAGCGATCGTCGAGCCGCCGCCTGATCGCTCCGCCGCGCGACGGCGTCGCTACCACAGGGGATTGCGTCCCCGCAGCCGGCTCAGCGGCGGCAGCGGAATGGAAGCGTCGTCAGAGCAAAAACTGGCGGCGATCAGGCCGTCACCGCTGTAGGACTCCAGCACGTCGTGCTCCGCCAGGATCACGGCCCCCTGGCCGCGGAGCTCCGCGAGGCAGTCGGCGTGCGTGGTGGCCGAGCCGCTGATCGACTCGTGATGCGTCGACACCATCACGAACCGCACGCCCGTGCCGGCCCGCGGCAGCGACCGGAGAAACGCCAGCTCGGCGCCCTGCATGTCCATGTGCAGCATCTCGACGCTGCGGCCCCGGAGCCGCGCGGCCAGGGCCGGCATGTCGAGACTCTCGACCGTGACGGTGCCCCCGTGCACGGCACGGCGAAACTCGAGCCGTGGCCGGTACTCGCCCCCCAGGCACGCGTTGATGAACTCCGCCGCCCGGCCGTTGACAGCCAGGTTCGCGCGGCCGAGTTCGAGATTGGCCGGATCGGGCTCCACGCACACAGCCTCGGCTCCCGGGACGGCTCCGAGGTACCAGTTCGTGTAGTACGCCCACCAGGCGCCCAGTTCCACGATCAGGCTGCCGGGGCGGGCATGCGGCAGGAGGTGGTGGAAGATCAGTTCCTCCTGCGGCTCGTGATGGCCCCGCAGCCGGCGGATGATCTCGGTGATCCAGGCTCCGCAGTAGCCGTCGGCGTACACCAGCGTGCCGTCGTGCATCACCTGCAAGGACGCTCCATCCCGCTCCACGACGATGCCCGCGTCGGCGACCTTCGGGATCGTGTCGCTGTCACGGCAGGAGAGCGTCAGATCGATCCGCGTCTGCAAGGCAGCGGGAAAAACCTTCCCATCGGCGGCAGCGGGCACCATGGTCATGGCCTCATGCCGAGAGTCTGGCCGGGCGGGCGACATCCGCCCGGCACCCGCTGCGAAGAATATCCGTCAGCCGTGCCGCGAAGGCCTGCGGCGAGAGCGGCTCGAGCGCCTCGCGCACGGCGGCGGCGTCGGGCCGCCTGCCGGCGGCCGCCTCGATGGCCGCCGCCAGCTGCGCCGGCGGGCAGTCGGCCGGCACGCAGGTCACGAGGGCCGGAGGCAGTTCGGCGAAGCTGCCTTCGCCCGTGACCACGACCTGTTTCCCGAGCCCGAGGAGCCGGGCCACCGCGCCCGAGGATTCGCCTTGGGTCGGCGACCGCAGCTGCACGGCCACGTCGACCGTGCGCATCAGTTCCAGCAGCCGGCCGTCGTCGATGGCGTCGTGAACCTCGACGAACGGCAGCGCGGCGATGCCGGCCGCATGGCACTGCCGGGCCGCGGCCCAGCCGGCGACCGTCAGCCGCACCGGTCGCGTCCGCTCGAGAAGCCGCAGGCTCTCGGCCACGAGGTCGAGCCGCTTGCTGTCCGCCCCGGTGCCGAACGTGCCGACGTGCAGCGTTGCCGTGGCGGCCGCGGGATCGCACGCGGCCTCGACCGCGACCGGCAGAAACGCCACGTCGATCGTCCAGCGGTCGGCGACCGGACCGAGGGCCGCACGGATCAGGTCGCGACAGGCGTGCGAGTTGA
>JBIJCJ010000069.1:0-16313 GCA_044344765.1 Pirellulales bacterium
CCGATCGGCTCGGCCGCCGACCTGCCCCGGGCCCGGGTGGCGAGCGACGCCTTCCAGGCCGCCTACGGGATCGCGCCGGTCGTGGCCTACGCGCCGCCGGAGGCGGGCGGCCTGGTGGCGATGAACGCGCCTGCCAAGCGGATCGCCTGGGATCACGAGACGATCACCAAGCCCGACACGGTGGGGCGTGTGGTCAACGGCGTGGTCGTGTGGCCGCACGCGGCCGACCGCGAGCCGCTCGGCCTCGAGCCGCTCGGCCCCCAGGGCATCGCCTCCGGCGAGCCGCGGACGCTCGTGATCGGCGCCACGATCCCCTGGCCCGCCGGCGAATGCAAAACCACCGTCCCCCGGGCCGTGCTGCTGACCGACGCCTTCGACGTGGACAAGGACGGCTTCCTCGTCCTCCGCGGCTGACGCGGCTCTTTTGGCTCAGCCCGCTTTGCGGCCGCTGCCTTCGGCGCCATTGCCACCGGACGGCCGCGGAGCTGCATAATCGAGGGAACTGATCAAGAGCGGCTCGACGACCGACCAGGAGTCGTCCGTCGCTCCGACGATGACTCGCCGCGGCGTGAGGGCGACGAAGTCGGGGTGCGGCACGGGCAGGGACCGCCCGTCGGCCAGACGGATGGCGAACGGCCGAAAAGGCTCCTGATGCAGGGCCTCGCGCACACCGGCGATGTCCATAGGGTCAGCCTCTCTGAGGAAGATCTCGATAGTATACGCCCGTTCCCTTTTGCATCAAGGCGACGCAGAAAGTGACGCCGGGCAAGCGTGTCGCCGCAGTTCCGACGGCCCGAATCCGCCGTCCGCCACCGCGATCATCTTGGTTCTGCGGGTTCCGCGCGGTATCTTTCCCGGCACGCACCCGTAGCTCAATTGGATAGAGCATCGGTCTACGGAACCGAAGGTTGAAGGTTCGAGCCCTTCCGGGTGTATTCTTCACGCAAAACACGGACATCCTGTCCGTTTTTGCTTGGACTCTTCCAGGCGACGGGCCGCCGGGATGGCGGCCTCTCATCGCCCACCCATGACCGCCGTTTTCGAACGTGATCACTTCTACGGCGATGCCGTCGTCTACGACATCCTGCACGCCTCCGGTACCGCTGCCGAGGGGCGGATGCTGGAGGGAATCGCGGCCCGGTGCAGCGGGCGACCAGGGCCGTTCACGTTTCTGGAGCCGGCCTGCGGCACCGCCCGACATCTCCGCTGGCTGGCCCGCTGCCGCCACCGTGGCATCGGCTGCGACCTCGCGTCGCACATGATCGACGACGCCCGGGCCCGGGCGGAGCGGGCCGGCATCGCCGACAGGCTCCGGCTGTTCGTCGCCGACATGACGGACTTCGCCGGCAAGGTGCGGCGGCGGGCGAACCTGGCGTTCAATCTCGTCGACACGATCCGCCACCTGCCCGACGACGCAGCCATGCTGACCCACTTCGAGCAGGTCGCGGCCTGCCTCGAGCCGGCAGGAGTCTACGTGATCGGGTTCTCGACCACCGCATACGGCGTCGAGCGGCCGACCCGCGACACCTGGACCGGGGCCCGCGGCCAATGCCAGGTCGTCCAGACCGCCCACTACAGTCCCCCGGCTCCGCCCGGCAGGATGGAGACGGTGCGGTCGCGAATCCGGATTCGGACCCCCTCGAGCGCCGAACGGCGCGACTGCGTGTTCAGTCTGCGGACGTATTCTCGCCGGGAAATCCGCCGCCTCATCGGCCGGTCGTGCTTCCGGATCGATCACGTCCTCGACGACGAGGGCCGGCCCGGCGACCTTCCGGAAGCCGACTACTGCCATATGGTGCTGCGGCCGCGGTGACTGGCCTTGGGGATTTCAGGTCTCGACCGCTAGGCTGCGGGCATGGAACGCGTGTCCACCGCCCATCGCGTCGTCGGCTTCGATCCGGGACTCAACGTCACCGGCTACGGCGTCATCGAATGCCACGGCGCCCAGGTGCGGCTCGTCGAGGCCGGCACCGTGCGGTCGAAGGGCGAGTCGCTCGAGGACCGGCTGCACACCATCCATGCCGGCGTCAGCGAGGTGATCGAGGCCTGTCGCCCGACCGCGATGGCGATCGAGCAGGTCTTCTCGCACGCGAAGTTTCCCAAGACGGCGATCCTCCTCGGCCACGCGCGGGGCGTGATCTGCCTGGCCGGCGTGCAGGCGGGACTGGCCGTTCACCATTACCTCCCCAACCGCGTCAAGGGCACGCTCACCGGCTCGGGCCACGCCGGCAAGGAGCAGGTCCAGATCGCCGTGCAGCGCGAGCTCGGCCTCGCGGCCCGCCCGGAGCCGGCCGACGCCGCCGACGCCCTGGCGGTGGCCCTCGCCGACTACCACCTCCGCCTCCGCCCGCTGCTCTTCGGCACCGCGATCGTGCGGGTCAGGAGCGGCCGCGCCTGAACGCCCGCGAGCCGGCTTGGGCTCACAGACTCCCCGCACGACCCCCGCACGGCCCCCCATGATCACCAAAATCTCCGGCACACTCGAACGCGTCGCCCCCACCTCGAACGTCATCGAAATCTCGATCGGCCCCGTGGTCCACGAGGTGCTCGTCACCGACCTCGTCCGCCGCGGGCTGCAGCAGAAGATCGGCCAGCCGGTCGTGCTCCACACGCTCGAATACCTGGAGGGCACGCCGGGCCGCGGCAACCTCGTGCCCCGGCTCGTGGGCTTCCTCACGGAGGTGGAGCGGGAGTTCTTCGACCTGATCTGCGAGGTGGACGGCGTGGGGGCCCGCAAGGCGCTCCGCGCGATCGTTCGCCCCGTGGGCGAGATCGCCACCGCCATCGAGGAGCAGGATGCCAAGGCGCTCTCCACGCTGCCCGGCATCGGGGCGGCGACGGCCGAGCGGATGATCGCCAAACTGCGGCGGAAGATGCCGAAGTTCGCCCTCCTCGTGGCCCGCGAGTCGCCGGGCGAGGCGGCAGCCGGCGACGTGCTCTCCGAAACCTTCGAGGTGCTGCGGTCGTTGGGCCATTCCGATTCCGACGCCCGCCGGCTCGTGGACGCGTTGCGGGCGGAGAAGAAGAAGCCCAAGGACGTGCAGGACGCGCTCGAGGTGATCTACCGCCAGATGCACAAGCCGCGCGGGTGACCCCCGGGCTCGCGGCCGCCATGGCGGCGGGTCGCCGTTTCCGGCGGGAATCGTCTACGATCCACCGACTCCGGAGTTCCCCATGGAATCGTTCCGCGAACCCAGCATCCAGGCCGCCACCGACGACGCTCCCGCCGAGGACCGCGCCCTGCGGCCGCAGCGGATGGACGAGATGGTCGGCCAGCGGGCCGTCCACGAGCGGCTCTCGATCGCCATCGACGCCGCCCGGAAGCGGGGCGAGCCGCTGGGCCACATCCTCCTCGACGGCCCACCCGGCCTCGGCAAGACGACATTCGCCACCTGCATCCCGCGGGAGCTCGGCACCACCCTGCAGATCGCCAGCGGCGCGGCGCTGGCCGCCCCCAAGGACCTGCTGCCTTACCTGACGAACTGCTCCGAGGGCTCGGTGCTGTTCATTGACGAGATCCACCGCCTGCCGATCGCCGTGGAGGAGTTTCTCTACCCGGCGATGGAGGACTTCCGCATCGACATCACGCTCGGTGACGGCGTCGCCGCCCGCACGATCAACATGCCGCTGCGGCCGTTCACGCTCGTCGGGGCCACGACGCGGGCCGGCCTGATTTCCGCCCCACTCCGCGACCGGTTCGTGATCCGCGAGCACCTCGACTACTACACGCCCGCGGAACTGGCGGAGATCGTCCGCCGCTCGGCCGTGAAGCTCGCCATGCCGATGGACGACGCCTCTGCCGACGAGATCGCCCGCCGCAGCCGCGGCACGCCCCGGCTGGCGAACAATCGCCTCCGCTGGATCCGCGACTTCTCCACGAGCCGGGCCGACGACCAGATCAGCGTGGACATCGCCCGCTCGGCCCTGGAGATGCAGGGCATCGACGAACTCGGCCTCGACGGCTTCGACCGCAAATACCTGGAGACGATTCAGCGGGTGTTCGCCGGCGGACCGGTGGGCATCGAGGCCATCGCCCACACGATGAGCGCCGCTCCCGACACCCTGGAAGACGACGTCGAGCCCTTTCTGCTTCGCCAGGAGCTCGTGATCCGCACGCCCCGCGGCCGGAAGATCACGCCCAAAGGGGAGGAGCACCTCGGCGTGATGCCGAAGTCTGGCCCCCAGGCCCGGCTATTTTAGGCCCGCGATTGACCGCAGCCGCCTCGTCTGGCTAGCCTATCGAGTCTCGAAACTTCCCGTTCCAGGTGCCCCATGGCCGTTCCCAAGCGACGTCAATCGAACCAGAAGACCCGTTCCCGGCGGGCCCACGACTTCCTCACGCCCCGCCAGTTGACGTTCTGCCCGAACTGCGGCAAGGCCGTGCCCACGCACCGTATCTGCGGGACCTGCGGCCATTACATGGGCCGCGCGGTCGTGAAGTCCGAAGAATAGTCGTCGCGCACGGGTGACCACCTTGGCTACAGATCCCGGCCCCTCGGGTCCGGCACCCGCGATCGTCTTTCCCGGACAGGGCGCCCAGGCCGTCGGCATGGCGGGCCCATGGGTGGACGAATGCCGGGCCGCCCGCGCGCTCTTCGCGCGGGCGACCGACATGCTCGGCTACGACCTGCTCGCCCTCTGCCGGGAAGGCCCCGCCGAGCGGCTCAACACCACCGCCGTCAGCCAGCCGGCGATCCTGGTGACGAGCCTGGCCATGCTCGAGGTGCTCCGCGGCCGCGACGGCCACCCGCTCGATGCCGCCCGGATCACGGCCGGACTGTCGCTCGGCGAATACACGGCGCTGGTGTTCGCCGGAGCGATCGACTTCGACGACGCGGTACGGCTCGTGGACGTCCGCGGCCGGGCGATGCAGGAGTGCGCCGAAAACCGGCCGGGGGCGATGGTCGCCGTGCTCGGCATGGAACGCGGGCAGGTGGCCGCGCTGTGCGACGAATGCCGCGGCGACGACGTGCTCGAAGTGGCCAACGTGCTCTGCCCAGGGAACATCGTGGCCTCCGGCTCTGCCGCCGCCTGCGGGCGGCTCACCGCGGCCGCCACCGCCGCCGGGGCGATGAAGTGCGTGCCGCTCGAAGTGGCCGGCGCGTTCCACACCGTGCTCATGGAGCCGGCGGTGGAGCGGCTCGCGGCGGCGCTCGAACGGACGACGCTGCGGGCCCCGCGGATTCCCGTGGTCAGCAACGTCGATGCCCGGCCGCATACTGATCCCGCGGAAATCCGCGGCCTGCTCGCCCGCCAGGTGATCGGCGTTGTCGAATGGAACGCCTCCATGGCATACATCCTCTCCACCGGGGTCCGCTCCGTCTGGGAAGTCGGCCCGGGCCGCGTGCTCCGCGGCCTGATGAAGCGGATCGACCGGAGCGTGGCCTGCCACGGCGTTTTCGACTGACCCCGCCCCTGGGCGGCAACTCGTACTCGGAGGATTGCATGGCGGAGAAGGATGCGGGCGGCGCGGCGCCGAAGCGGCTGGCGGTCGATCTGGCGGGCCAGGTGGCCCTCGTCACGGGAGCGTCCCAGGGGCTCGGCCGCGCGATCGCCGAAGCCCTCGCCGCCGCAGGCGCGGCAGTGGCCCTCGTGGCCCGCTCCGCCGACAAGCTCGCCGACGTGGCGGCCGGGATCACGGCGGCCGGCGGCCGGGCCGAGGCCTTCCCCTGCGACGTCACCAAGGGCGAGGACATCCAGCGGGTGGTCGACGCCGTCGTCGAGAAGCTCGGCCGGCTCGACATTCTCGTCAACAACGCGGGCGTGACCCGCGACACGCTCCTCCCGCGGATGAGCGACGAGGAGTGGGACCAGGTGCTGACGACGAACCTGCGGGCGCCGTTTTTGTTCATGCGGGCGGCGAGCCGGCCGATGATGCAGCAGCGGTATGGCCGAATCGTCAACGTGGCCAGCGTTTCCGGCCTGATCGGCAACCCTGGCCAGGCCAACTATTCGGCCTCGAAGGCGGGGCTCGTCGGGCTGACCCGCACCGTGGCCAAGGAGCTCTCCGGCCGCAAGATCACGGTCAACGCCGTGGCCCCCGGCTTCATCGCCAGTGACATGACCGCGGCCCTGGGCCCGGCATTGCTCGACGAAGTGAAGAAGCGGGTGCCGGCGAAGCGACTCGGCGAGGCCTGGGAGATCGCCGAGGCGGTGCTGTTTCTCGCCGCGCCGTCGGCAGGCTACATCACGGCCCAGACGCTCGTCGTGGACGGCGGGCTGATCGGATGAGCCGGCGGCGGCACGGCCGCGAATCGCATTTTTCCCGGGCTGGACATGCCCGGGCGGGAACGGGTATATCTTCGCCGTGAAGGCGGGCAAGGTGCGCGGCCCTGAAGGGCTGCGGGCGGCCGGCCAGGATCGGCTTTCAGGAGGAATTGCAAGGTGGCATCAGTCCAAGAGCGCGTGATCGACATCGTGGCTTCCCAGCTCGGGGTCAGCAAGGAACAGATCACGCCCGAGACGTCGTTCATTAACGACCTGGGAGCCGACTCGCTCGACACGGTCGAGCTGGTCATGGAGCTCGAGGAGGAGTTCGAGATCAACATCCCGGACGACGCCGCCGAGAAGATCCAGACCGTCGGCCAGGCGGTCGAGTTCATCGAAAAGAATCAGGCCTGATCCAACGGTGGACCAGCGCATGAAGCGAAGGGTCGTGGTGACGGGACTCGGTGTCGTCACCTCTCTGGGCAGAGCGATTCCCACCTTTTGGGATCGGGTCGTGCGCGGCGAAAGCGGCGTCGGTCCGATCACGCTGTTCGACGTCTCGGGCTACCGCGTCCAATTCGGCGGCCAGGTGCCCTGGGAGGCGGAGAAAGAGGACATCGCCAACCCCAAGGAGCTGAAGCGGCTCGACCGCTTCACGCAGTTCGCGATCGCCTGCGCGAAAGACGCGGTCGCCGACTCGGGCCTCGACTTCTCGGCGGAGGATCCCTACCGCTGCGGCGTGGTGATCGGCTCCGGCATCGGCGGGCTGTGGGAGTTCGAGGTGCAGGAGGAGCGGCTGCTCCACAAGGGCATCGACAAGGTCTCGCCGTTCACGATCCCGAAGCTGATGGTCAACTCGGCCAGCGGCCACGTGTCGAGCATCTACGGCATCAAGGGCCCGAACTTCGCCGTCGCCACCGCCTGCGCGAGCGCCGCCAACTCGATCGGCTCGGCCCTGCGGGCGATCCAATACGGCGACGCAGATGTCATGGTCACCGGTGGCAGCGAGGCGGCCCTCACGCCCATCGGCCTGGCGGGCTTCCAGAACATGCGGGCGTTGTCGTTCCGCAGCGACGCCCCGCAGCGGGCCAGCCGGCCGTTCGACGTCGATCGCGACGGCTTCGTGCTCGCCGAGGGGGCCGGGGTGGTCGTGATCGAGGAGCTCGAGCACGCCCGCCGTCGCGGCGCCCGCATCTACGCCGAGCTCAAGGGCTACGGGGCCAGCGGTGACGCCGGCCACATCACGCAGCCCGACGAGGAGGGCCGCGGGGCGGGCCGGGCCATGCAGATGGCCCTCGACGACGCCGGCCTCTCACCGGATACGGTCCACTACATCAACGCCCACGGCACGAGCACGCCGCTCGGCGACAAGGCGGAGACGGCGGCAGTGAAGCGGGTGTTCGGTCCGCACGCCCGCCGGCTGGCGATCTCCAGCACGAAGAGCCAGCTCGGCCACACGCTCGGCGCCAGTGGCGGCATCGAACTGGTGGTCTGCGCGCTCTCGATGCATCACGGGGTGATCACCCCGACGATCAACCTGGAGTCGCCCGATCCCGACTGTGATCTCGACTACACGCCCCAGGTTGCCCGCGAGGCGAAGATTGACGTCGCCATGAGCAACAGCTTCGGGTTCGGTGGCCACAACGCCTCGTTGGTCCTGGCACGGCTGCCGTAACGCCCCCTTCCCGCGGACGGATCCGCATCCCTCGAGCCCGAGACAGGAATCATGAGCGTCGGCACCGGGCGTCGGGTCGTGATCACGGGCATGGGGGTCGTCACACCGCTCGGCCTGTCGCTTGACGACCTCTGGGCGGGGCTCGAGTCGGGCCGCAGCGGCGTCGTGCCGATCGAATCGTTCGCCAGCGGCGGCCTGCCCCTGCACCATGCGGCCGAGGCCCGCGGGTTCACCGGCGACATCGCCGACTTCGGCCCTCTCGAGGCCGAGCGGAAGAAGGCGATCCGCAAAGGCTGCAAGGTGATGTGCCGCGAGAGCCAGATGGCCGTGGCCGCCGCCCAGCGGGCCCTTCACGACTGTGGCGGAGCGGCCGCCCACCATCCGCCGGAGCGGTTTGGCTGCGTGTTCGGCTCCGACTACATGCTGACGCTGCCGGACGACTTCACGGCCGGCGTGGCCGCCTGCCGCGCGGCGGACGGCACGTTCGACTTCGATCGCTGGGCGACCAGTGGCATGCCGCTCCTCAATCCGCTCTGGCTGCTCAAGTATCTGCCGAACATGCCGGCCAGCCACATCGCCATCTACAACGACCTGCGGGGCCCGAGCAATTCGCTGACGCTCCGCGAGGCCAGCGGCCACCTGGCGGTGGGCGAGGCCGTGGTCACGATCCAGCGGGGCGCGGCCGACGTGATGGTGGCCGGCGCCACCGGCACCCGGGTGCACCCCATGAAGACGGTGCACGCCCTGCAGAGCGAGCAGGTGGCGCTCGACGACAACGGCGGCGGCCTGGAGCCGGCCCGCTGGAGCCGGCCGTTCGACCAGGCGCGGCGCGGGATGGTGCTCGGCGAGGGTGCAGCCGTGCTGATCCTCGAAGAGCTCGGCCACGCCGAGGCCCGCGGCGCCCGCATCTACGGCGAGATCGTGGGCCACGCATCGCGGTGCGTCACCGACAGGAACGGCGTCGGCGACCGGCGCCGTGTTCTGGCCCAGGCGCTCGGCGGCGCACTGCGGAACGCGGGCCTGGCCCCTGACCGGGTGACGCACGTCCACGCCGTCGGCGCCAGCACGGTCGTGGGCGACCGCGAGGAAGCCGCGGCCATGCACGACGTGCTCGGTGCCGCTGCCGAGCGGGTGCCGACCGTGGCCGCCAAGGCAAACTTCGGCAATCTCGGCGCCGCCAGCGGCCTCGTGGAATGCGTGGCGAGCCTGCTGGCGATGCGTCACTCTGGCCTGTTCCCGCTGCTCAACTACGAGACAGCAGACCCCGAGTGTCGCATCCGGCCGGCCCGCCGCGGCGACCCGGCCGGCGACATCTGCCTCTCCTCTGCCGTCACCCCCCAGGGTCAGGCCGGAGCCCTCGTCCTTCGCGGATGGCCGGCTATCGCATGACCCGCTCGTGGGGGCGGCGGCTTGACAGTCGCCCGTGGCCCACTTAGGCTTCTGCAGTTCCGTCGATGGATTTGGCCTGCTGGTCCGCGGATATGCTTCCAAACACCTTCTGCAAGGGTGTTTCGGCGCCCATGTTGTGAGATGGCGTCGGCTGTGCCGGCAGAGCCATTTCTCGGCGTCACCGAGCACACCATGAAGCCAGAAGAAATCCTGCGGATCGTCGACGCCATCCATCGTGACAAGAACATCGACAAGGAAGTCGTGTTCCAGGCGATCGAAGCCGCACTCGTCACGGCATTGACCCGTCAGTTCGGGGAAGGCACCGATATCACCATCGCGATCGATCGCGACAGCGGCCAGTTGTCGGGCAGCCGGGAAGGCCAGGCGATCGACACCGCCGAGCTCTCCGGGCGAATCGGTGCCCAGACGGCCAAGCAGGTGATCATCCAGAAGATCCGCGAGGCCGAGCGGGACGCGATCCACGACGAGTTCGAAGAACAGATCGGGCAGATGGTGTCGGGCGTGGTGACCCGATGCGAGGGTGCCGCGGCCACCGTGCAGCTCGGAGCGTCCGAGGCGATCCTGCCGCGGAGCGAGCAGATCCCGGGCGAGGCCTATCATCCCAGCGAGCGGATTCGGGCCACGATCTTCGAGGTCCGGAAGGTCGGGAGCCGGGTGAAGATCATTCTCTCCCGCATTCGGCCGCAGCTGGTGCAGCGGCTTTTCGAGCAGGAGATTCCCGAGATCGCCGACGGCGTGATCGAGATCCGGGCGATCGCCCGCGAACCGGGCTACCGCAGCAAGGTGGCCGTGATCAGTTCCGACAACCGCATCGACTGCGTCGGGGCCTGCGTCGGCGTCCGCGGCAATCGCATCAAGAACATCGTCGAGGAGCTCGGCGGCGAGCGGATCGACATCGTGCGGTGGAGCGACGACCTCCAGGTTTTGGTGCCCAACGCGCTGCAGCCTGCCGAGGTGGACGAGGTGATCCTCTGCCAGATGCTGGGCCGCGGCATCGTGCTCGTCCGCGAGGATCAGCTGTCGCTGGCGATCGGTCGCCGCGGGCAGAATGTCCGCCTCGCCAGCAAGCTCTGCGGCTGGGACATCGAAATCATGACCCGCGAGGAGCTCGACCAGCAGATCGAACGGGCGATCGCCGGCTATGCGTCGATCGAGGGGCTCGACGAGTCGATCGCCGAGCGGCTCGTGGGCGAGGGCTTCCTCTCCTACGATGACCTGTCCGTGATCGAGCCCTCGGACCTGATGGAGATCGGAGACCTGTCGGCCGAGGCGGTCGATGCCATCGTCGCCGAGGCGGAGAGCCGGGCAGCGATGGCCGAAGTGGCTGCGGCCGACGAACGGCGCAAGCAGCGGGAGCAGGAGCGGATCGCGAAGGCCACGGCCGATGCCGACGCGGCGGAGGCCCTGGCCGCCGAACAGGTGACGGCCGAGGGTGGCGATGCCGCGCCGGCCGGCGAATCGTGATGGCCCGCATCGCGATGGACGGACGAGGGGCGGTTGGTTCGGAGTGTTTGGAAGTTCGACGGATGACAGGCCGGTGCGAGCCGGCGGAAAGAGGATCGAGTGGCAGTTCGGATCTACACGCTGGCGAAGGAACTCAAGATCGACAGCAAAGAGCTGGTCGACCTGTGCACCCGCGCCGGTATCCAGGACAAGGGCTCCGCGCTCGCGAGCATGACCGACGAGGAGGTCGCGAAGCTCAAGGAGTTCATCGCCGGCCGTTCGAAGCCCGCTGACAAGGCTCCCGGGCCGAAACCGCCCGCCGGCCCCGTGCGGCCGGCCGTCGGCGCCCCGCTGAAGCGTGAGGATTACATCGCCCCGACGGGCTCGGCCAAGGGCAAGCCGCCCGAGATTTCCCAGCCGAAGCCGGCCGAGCCGAAGCCCAGGCCGACCGTCCGGCCCGGTGGAGATGGCTCCAAACCAGTCCCGCGTCCGGCCTTCAAGCTGGCGCCGGTGCCGGCCGCTGGACGGGCACCGATCACTCCCCGACCGGCTTCCCAGGAGCCGGCGGCCCAGAAGCCCGACGTCAAACTGCCGCTCGACGCGATTCGCAGCGCGAAGGCGGGGGGCGCGAAGCCCTTGGCGGACCACATGCGCAAGCACGAGCAGCAGCGGCAGGCCGACAGCCAGCGGCCGCGGCTCGGCGGTCTGTTGCGCGGAGGCGGTCCGGGAATGGCGCCGACGCCGCCACCGCTGGAGCCGGGCGTCAGGCCCCGCCGGCAGCCCGGTAAGGCCGGCGGCGGCCAGGCGGACGATCTGCTCGGCGGCCGCGACCAGCGACAGCTCAACCGCAAGAAGCTGGGTGATGGCCGGCGGATGGACGACGACGAGATCGGGCGGCGGCGGCGGCCGTCGCGGCTGCGCAAGGGTGCGTCGGTGTCCACGGCCGCGCCGCGGAAGACGAACGCCTCGATCCAGGTTCCCTGCAACGTGCGGGCCTTCTCGGAGGCGATCGGGCTGTCCGCGAGCGAAGTCCTCAAGAAACTGCTCACGTTCGGGATGGATTCCATCCCCAGCATGGCGTCGATCCTCGACCGTGACACCGTCGAGCTGCTGGCCGCGGAGTTCAACGTCCAGCTCGACATCAAAACCGCCGAGGATCTGGAAAAGGATCTGCTGGCGGGATTCGACGCGGTGGACGAGGATCCCGCGCTGCGGCTGCCGCGTCCGCCCGTCGTCACGTTCCTCGGGCACGTCGACCACGGCAAAACGTCGCTCCTCGACAAGATCCTGGGCATCGACGTCGCCTCCCGGGAGAGCGGCGGCATCACCCAGCACATCCGCGCGTATTCCGTGAAGCGGAAGGCGGAGGAAGGTGCAGACGGCAAGGCGGTGACGTTCGTCGATACGCCGGGCCACGAGGCCTTCACGCAGATGCGGGCCCGCGGGGCCAACGTCACCGACTGCGCGGTGATCGTCGTGGCGGCCGACGACGGGATCATGCCGCAGACGGAGGAAGCGATCAGCCATGCCCGGGCCGCGGGCGTGCCGATCGTGGTTGCGATCAACAAGATCGACCTGCCCGGCGCCGACGTGCAGCGGGTTTACCAGCAGCTGGCCGCCAACGAGCTCCTGCCCACCGAGTGGGGTGGCGAGACCGAGGTGGTGAAGACCAGCGCCGTGACGGGCGAAGGGGTGGACAACCTCCTCGACACGCTGCTGACGATCGCCGAACTCCACGACCTGCGTGCCAATCCAGACCGTGACGCGGCCGGCGTCTGCCTCGACGCCTCGATCCACGAGGGCCGCGGCGTCGTCGCCTGCCTGCTGGTGCAGAAGGGCACGCTCAAGGTGGGCGATGCGATCGTCTGCGGCGAGGCGAGCGGGCATGTGAAGTCGATGTTCGACACGCTCACGCGGCGGAAGAGAACCGAGGCGATCCCGGCAGTTCCGGTGTTCGTCACCGGTCTCGACACACCTCCGGGAGCCGGCGACAGGTTCCAGGTCGTCGAGTCGATCGCCATGGCCCGCGAGGTCGCCTTGAAGCGCAGCGACATCCGCCGCCAGAGCCACCTCGCCAGCGCTCCGGTGCACGTCACGCTGGAGAACCTGGCCGACCGGCTCGGGACGGAAAAGGCTCCCACCCTCAACCTCATCCTCCGCGCCGATCAGCGCGGGTCCATCGAGGCGATCCTCAAGGAACTGCAGAAGCTCGATCATCCCGAGGTCAAGATCCGCGTCCTACAGTCGATGGTCGGCGGCATCACCGAGGCCGACGTCCAACTGGCCGACGCCTCCGACGCCGTGATCATCGGTTTCAACGTCGTGCCCGACGAGCGGGCTCGATCGCTCGCCGAAGACAAGGGCGTGCAGGTGCGGCGGTACGACATCATCTATCAGGTCACCGACGACCTGAAGAAGGCGCTCGAGGGGATGCTGGCTCCCGAGCGGAAGGAAATGGAACTCGGCCGTGCGATCGTGCAGCGGACGTTCAGCATCAGCCGTCTCGGCGTGATCGCCGGCTGCCGGGTGATCGCCGGCGTGATCGCCCGCAACGGGCGGCTCCGTGTGATCCGCGACAGCCGCGTGATCGGGGAGTATGGCATCGAGTCGCTCAAGCGAGAGAAGGACGACGCCCGAGAGGTCCGTGACGGCCTCGAGTGCGGCATCAAGCTGGCCGGCTTCAACGACGTCAAGGAGGGCGACATCCTCGAGTGCTACCGGATCGAGGAAGTCGCACGCACGCTCTCGTGAGCTCACGCCGTCTTCTCAAGGCAGCCGCGGCGGTTCGCGAGGTGGTCAGCATGGCCATCCTCACGCAGGTGCGCGACCCGCGGGTGAAGGACGTGACGGTGACGGGCGTGGAGATGGCGCCGGACATGCGGAACGCGACGGTGCACGTGTCCGTGATGGGCAGCCCCGCCCAACAGCAGCTGGCGCTCCGTGGCCTGGCCCGCTCCGCAGGGTTTCTGCAGGCGCAGATCGCCGAGCGAATCGAGACCCGATACACGCCCCGCCTGCGTTTTGAACTCGACCAGGGCGTGAAGCATTCGATCGAAATCGCCCGCGTGCTCGACACCGTCCTGCCCGCCCCCGTCGCGGATCCGGCCGAGACCGCCCCCGAAGAGTGACAGGAAACCCATGACCGCACCGAAGCGCAACGACCACGACCGCAAGCCTGCCAAGGCGGCGAAGCCTGCCAAGGCGGCGAAAGCCCTCCCACCGAAGTCCAAGCCGACGGCTGCCAAGCCCGTCGCCGTGACGAAGCCCGTCGCCGAGGCGAAGCCGCCGGTCGAGAAGACGCCCCCGCGGGCCCAGCTCCTGCCGCGGCTCTTCAAGGCCCTCAAGGCATCGTACAAGCCGGTGCCCACCAATGTGACCCGGCCGCTGCTCGAGCAGGTGCTCTACGCCTGCTGTCTGGAGAACGCCCGCCCCGAGGTGGCGGAGAAGGCCCTCGCTCGACTGCTCGCCCAGTCGTTCGACCTCAACGAGATCCGGGTCACGACCGTCGCCGAGCTGGCCGAGGTGCTGCACGACCTGCCCGATCCGGCCCGGGCCGCGCTCTCTCTGCGGCGGGCCCTGCAGAGCGTCTTCGAGTCGACCTACAGCTTCTCGCTGGATCATGCCAAGAAGCACTCGCTCGCCCATGGGCTGAAGACACTGGAGAATCTCCACGGGGTGCCGCCGTTCGTGGTGCAGCACGTCGCCTCGACCGCCCTCGGGGGCCACATGATTCCGCTCGACCAGGGCGCCCTGGCAGGCCTCTTCGTGACGGGACTCATCACGCAACAGGAATACGACTCAGGCACGGTGCCCGGCCTCGAGCGGCTGATTCCCAAGAAAGCGGGCCCCGAGTTCTCGTCACTGCTGCATCAATTCGGGGTTGACTGCCTGACGAACCTCCACGGCACGACTGTGAAGAAGATCGTCCAGGCGGTGAACTCGGCCGCGGCCAAGGATCGTTTCCCGAAACGGGGCGAGCCGCTGCCCGCCCCGAATCCGCCGCCACCGGCGCCGGGTCGGGAGGCCCAGCGGGCCGCGGACGCCGCCCGCGCCGCTGCGGAGGAGCATCGCCCCGCGGGCCCACAGGCGGCCGCCCGCCCCGCCGGCAAGACACCGCTGCCGCCTCCGGGGTCCGGCCCCAAGCGGGCCGGCGAAAAGACGGGGACCGGCAAGCCCGGCCCCAAACCCTTCGTCGTCAAGCCGAACGTCGGCAAGCCGATCACTATCAAGCCGCAGGCGACCCCGCCCGCCCCAGAGAAGCCGCCCGCTCCGACCGCCAAGAAACCGGAGCAGGCGAAAAAGCCGGCGGCCAAGCCGGCCGCAAAGCATTCCGCGCAGCTCACCAAGCGGAAGCCGAGGTGAACCATGGCCGGTCATTCCCACTGGGCGAACATCGCCCGCAAGAAGTCGCTCATCGACGCCAAGCGGGGCAAGCTGTGGAGCAAGCTTGCCAAGGCGATCATCGTCGCCGCCAAGCACGGCGGGCCTGACCCCGACGCCAATCTCCGCCTCCGGTATGCGATCGACGCCGCCAAGGCGGTGAGCATGCCCAAGGACAACATCCAGCGGGCGATCAAGACCGGGACCGGCGAACTCAAGGGAGGCGATCTCGAGGAGTCGCTCTACGAGGGCTACGGCGCCGGTGGCGTGGCCGTGCTCTGCGAGATCCTCACCGACAACAAGAACCGCACGGCCCCCGAGATCCGCAAGATCTTCGAGATGTGCGGTGGCAAGCTCGGCGGCACCGGCTGCGTGGCCTACCTGTTCGAGCGCAAGGGCGTGGTCCGCGTGCCGCAGGCCGCGTGCAGCGAGGATCGGCTGATGGAGATCGCACTCGAGGCCGGTGCCGACGACGTGAAGCTCGCCGGCGACCGCTGGGAGGTGACCTGCGAGCCGGCCGTCATGGCGGCGGTGGTGGATGCCGTGCGGCAGGCGGGCCTGGAGGTCGATGCGAACGAGATCGTGCGGATTCCGACGAACACCGTGGCGGTGGACGACGTGGACACGGCCCGCAAGGTGCTCGACCTGATGGAGCGGCTCGACGACCACGACGACGTGCAGAGCGTGGCGGCGAACTTCAGCATCCCCGAAGAGGCGATGGCCCAGCTGGGGTAGAAGCCGCGGGCTGATGAGGCCGGCGAGCTGCTGCCCACTCGCTTGAAGCCCGAGGCGCGAGCCGAGGGAATGTGGGACGCTTCATGAGACGCGACGCGTATTCCCTCACCTCACGGTTCGGGCTTCCCAGCAACCAGGCACGACGGTCGGAGACCGCCGCTCCAACGCACGGCACGCAGCGGCCGAAGGCCGCGCCGCGTGCATGCCGCCGCCGCGCCGCCGCGAGAGCGGCGGCTACGGCCGCCGGGAGGGCGGCCGTTCGCCCGGCTGGTCGCACCTCGGCTGCGACCACGCCGGGCCAAGGCTGCCGGGGCCAGGGATGGCCCGGCAGCCGTGAAGCTAGTGTTCGATCTGCGGCCAGTATTCGTCGAAGTCGAACTGCGGGCTGTTGTCGAGGTCGTGGCACTCCAGGCAGTTGTTGACCGCCTTTTGCTTGCCTTCCGGCGTGGCGAGCGTGAGCACC
>JBIJCJ010000070.1:0-16254 GCA_044344765.1 Pirellulales bacterium
GTTACGGCAGCCAGGCCGGCCACCGACAGGGACTCGCACCCTGCTGGTTCAGTACACTTGCAATCGCACAGCCCCTCGCGGAAGCGAGGGGGTGACGCGATCCACTCCGTGGGCTTGCGGATCGCCTTCCCGCATGCCCCCGAAAATCGTGAACGCAGCCCGTCACCCCCCGGCTCCCGCCGGGGGCTTCCGCGATCCTCGTCCCGCCCGATCGCCGTTCCACCAACGGGGCCAATCGTGCGGCTCGAGTGTAAGCGGTCGTTACACACCCTTTGCGCTCCCGCGCCGCGTGCTGCCGTAGAGTGACGGCAACGGTGCCTGCCGCAAACTCGAACCACGGGAGGATGATCATGCACGCACAAGGCAGCGCGGGATGGCGCGGGTTGGTGGCGGCATTGCTGGTGGCGCCGGGGGCGTGGGCGGCGGAACCGGCCGCAGAAAACCCGCACATCTGGAAGTCGCGGGTCACGAGCGTGGCGGTGTTCAAGAACGGGCTCGGGTTCTTCATGCGGCAGGGAAGCGTCGCCCTGCGCGACGGCTGGTGCGTGGCCGAGGCTGTGCCGCCCGCCGCTTTCGGCACCCTGGCGGTCTACTCCCACGGCCGGGACGAGGTCGTGGACGTGATCGGATCCGGTCCGGGTGAAACCGTCGAGTTCGACGGGGTCGACGCGGCCCAAGACCCGGCCGCGAAGCGGGCCCGCCTGGAGGCGGCCAAGGGGCTCAAGCTGCAGCTCGTCTACCTGCAGAAGGAAGCGGAGCGGACGGCCGCGGGGAAGCTGGTCTCCGTCGGTCCGGACTTCGTGGTGCTCGAAAGCGAGGCCACCAGCTTCGCCGTCCCGCTGGCGGCCATCCGCACGATGCAGGTGCTGGAGCTGCCGCTGCGGGTGCATCTGGCCGGCGCGGGCGAAAAACCGCCGGCCCGGGCCACTCTGGGCATGGCGTACCTCCGCAAGGGCGTTACGTGGATTCCCGAGTACTCGCTGCAGGTGCTCGACGAGGACACCGCCGAGCTCACCCTGCGCGGCACGCTCGTGAACGAAGCGGAAGACCTGGTGCACGCCGACGTGAACTTCGTCGTCGGTGTCCCGCATTTCCCGCACGTCGAGTATCTCGCCCCGGTGGCGGTCGGGCAGATGATCCGCACGATCGGCGCGGCCGTGGCGCCGCGCGAGGTGACGAGCCAGATCATGAACCGGGCCGGCATCGCGTACGAGCAGACGCGCGGCGCGGCCGTCGTCGAACAGCCCGCGCCGGCCCCTGGCCGCGACGTGCAAGAGGCGCTCGGCAGCCTGCCGCAAATGGAAGCCGCCGGCAGCGCCGACTACACCGTCTACACGAAGAAAGACCTGACCGTGCGTCGCGGCGAGAAGGCGATCGTGACGCTGTTCGTGAAGAAGATCCGCTACGGCCATCTCTACCGCTGGTCCCCGCCCGGCACGCTCGATCACCGGCTCGTGCTGCACAACGAAACCGACACGGCCTGGACCACCGGCCCCTGCCTGACGACCAGCGCGGGGCATCCTCTGAGCGAGGATCTGCTCAAGTACGTGCCGCGGAACGGCAAGGGCGAGCTTCCGGTCACGACGGCGATCAACGTAGCCACCGACCAGCAGGAAACCGAGGCCGACCGCAAGCTGAAGGCCCATGAGCCGGCCCACCAGTTTTGGGTGGATCTGGTCACGCTGGACGGCGAGCTGAAGGTGCGGAACTTCGAGACCAAGGCGATCGACGTGGTCATCGACCTGCCCGTGCCGGGCAGGCCGCTGGCCGCGTCGGACGGGGGCGTGCTGACCGTCAACACGACCAAGCTGCAGCTGCTGGAGCGGTCGGGAAGCATCCGCTGGACGACCCAGGTGCCGGCGGGAGAGATGCGGAGCGTCACCTACCGCTACGAGCGGTACGTGCCCTCACGGTGATGCGTGTTGATGCCGGAGAAATGCCGTCTGGAGCGGCGGTCTCTGGCCGTCGATCCCCTGGCGTGACCGACGCCCCCATGCCCGCCGACAGCGGCTGCTGAAGCTGAAAGAGTCGCCTCGTGGCCGGCAGAGTGAGTTTCCTTCTTGGCGCTGCCATTCTTTAAGGTGTCTAAGGACGCGGCGGCTGGTGGCGGGCGTGGAGTTCGAGCAGCGGCCTCAGGTTGCGGTCGTCGGCTGCGCGGAGGCAGGCGAGGTATTCCGAGCGAATCGGGCTTTCACCACCGATGTCCGCGGGCCATTCGACGATTGGGCTGCCTTGTATCCGCAGCCAGATGTTCGAGAGCATTCGAGACCAGCGTCCATTGCCGTTGCGGAAGGGGTGAATCTGGACCGCCCGATGATGGATGAGAACGGCCTGTTCGAGGATGCTTTGCATGTAGGGTTCGCGGCCGCGAATGTCATCACACAGTTGTGCCAAGTGCTCGCCAATGTGCGCCGGATCGCTGCCGAGCGACAAGGGTCTGTCACGAATCTGACCTGCCCATGACCAGACATCGCCAAACATTTCACCGTGGAGTCGCAGCATCCAGCCAGAGTCAAAGGTCGCTGCTTTGCGTGAGGGAACCGCGACCAGATACCGAATGACGGTCCGCCGGATGTTCTCGGCTTCAGCAACGGCGAGTTGGCTGCGGGTGCGGATATGGCGTTTTCGCAGGCCGTCGAAATCCGTGAGCGGCGTTTCTCCGTCGGTGAACATGATTCAGTCGGCCCAGAGGATCTTGCCGCCGGCTGCCAGCAGTTCTCGGGTGGTGCGATCCACCATCGATTCGAACTGGTGTCGCGAAAGACCTTGCGCCTCCAGGGCCGAGGTCGCCTGCACGAGGTCCGCGGCCCGACGGGCTTTTGCCTTGGCGACTCGGCGCAGAAGCGAGTCGACGGAGACCAGGGGCCGCGCCGTGACTTGCATCCCCAAGGCGTCGGCGACGGCGCATACGTGCCCCATCGCCACGGTGGGCTCGCCCCGAAGGATTCGGGCTACCGTCGCGGTGGAAACGCCGCTCCGCCGAGCCAGTTGCGGGATCGTCATTCGCAGATCCCGCCTGCGCTCATCGAGGGATGCGACTGGAGACTGTGGCGTGACCGGCATAACGGGCCTCCGTGAGTTCTTATGGGATGCGCCAGTCAGTTAAACCTTATCATATGGGATACTGGCATGAAACGACAGGGAGCTTTTTTCAGCCAATAACGACACTTCAGGGCGTTTTTGTGCGTAGAATTCCGCATGGATACCGCCGCCAAAACGCTTCGGGTCTACAAGTCGGTCCATCACGGCAACACCGAGCGGATCGCCCAGGCGAGGAGTCGGACGCGAGTCCCTAGACTGCGGAGGAGGCAATAACTAACTACTCTGAGGACAGGAAGCATGCCGTGAAGCCTTCCACCGAGAGGCGTCCATGCAGTTTTACAGACAATTCTCCTGGTAGCCGTTCTTGCGACCTCCACGCCCGCCGTCGCAGCGCCACCGCGTGAGAAGCGCCCGCCCGAGAAGACGGCACCGGCGAGCACGAGCAGGCTTGCTTCGCTGGTGAAACAAGCCGATCTGGTCGTGGTGGGCACGCTCGGCAAGCTGAAGCCCTCCCAGGCAAGACTGCCAATGCCCGCTGGGCGAAGGACGAGGCGGCCGCCGACGAGATCGCCGAGAACTGGACGGCGCTGGGCGAGTGTCACGAGCAACACGATTATCGCAAGTGGATGAAAAACAACAGCGGTGACGGCAGCAGGCAACTTTCACCGGGCGGGGCCGAGATGATCGGCAACAAGACGGGATTCCGTGTGGGCGGCCATTTATTCGGGCACTTGCACGTCCTGTGGAAGAAAACGCCGCAGGGCTGGCGCATCGCTACCGTCCTTCAGTGCCTCTGACGACGCCCCCTGACCGAGTATCTGGAGCCGATCAACAGTCAAACGATACGCCCGCACGTAGCACGGGCTGAAGCTTCTCAGCCTTTTCTGGAGGTCTCAGGCCCATCAACTTCTCACGCGTCGGCCCCTTGACGCCCCCCCGCTATGTCAGTCAGGCATGGGACAGGCGTGATCGTTCCCGATGGTGGCGGATGGCCGCTGCCGTGAAGCCCGAGGCGTGAGCCGAGGGAAG
The DNA here is from genome assembly GCA_044344765.1 of Pirellulales bacterium. GTDB lineage: Bacteria > Planctomycetota > Planctomycetia > Pirellulales > UBA1268 > QWPN01. The sequence continues at coordinate 4,072 of JBIJCJ010000070.1, forward strand.
GCGGATCCGTTTCCGGTGCGGCGGCGCGTATTCCCTCAGCTCGCGCTTCGGGCTTCCCAGCAGCAGGTACGGGGGGCGAAAGATGGTGATGCAGCGGAAGGCACGACGGTCAGAGACCGCCGCTACAGGGCGGACGGTCAAACAATACGCCCGCACGCAGCGGCCGAAGGCCGCGCCGCGTGCATGCCCCGCCCAGGCGCGCCGCGGATCGACGCCTCGTCGAGCCGCCGCGCCGCCGCAGCCCCGCTGCGGCCACGGCCGCCCGGAAGGCGGCCGCTCGGCCGGCTGGTCGCACCTCGGCTGCGACCACGCCGGCCCAAGCCTGCCGGGGCCATGAATGGCCCGGCAGGCGTGAATTCAGTACGCGCCCCACGGCCCACGGACGGCGTTCACGCCAAACTGCACCGTGTCGCTCGGCTGGTTCGGCGTCGGCAGAAAGCCACCGCCGCCACTGCCGCCCACCCCGCCCGGCCCCGGGTACGGCCGGCGGAACTGATGGTAGATCGGCGCCACCCGCGAACTGGGCACGCCCCAGGAATACTGCGTCTGGAACTCGGCGGTCGGCGGCACCACCAGCGCGATCGGACGCCCCTCCCACGGATCATACCAGGCGCTGTGCCACGCCTTGCCCTGGCTGCGGAGGAAGTAGCGCTTCTCCCAGGCGTTGTACTTGCAGTGCTCGTGCAGACCACCGCTCATCCCGTAGCTGCACGGGCCGCCCACAGGATGACCGCACAGGCTGCACTTCCCGCAGTGCCCATGATGGCACAGGCCGTGCTTGCAGCCGTGCCCGCAGTGACCACACCGCTGATGGCAGTGGCCGCGATGACAGCCGCCGCTCGGGCAGCCCTGGGGGCCGCAGCCGGACGGACCGCACTCCGCCGGGGCACAGCCGCGATTGCCGTGGCCGCCGGCGTAGGCGGCGGTGATCCCGCCGCAGAGGATCACCACCGCGGCGATCACGGTTTGAATGCACGGACGTTCGGCGCTGAAACGCATGGGCTCCCCGCTCCTCACCACCAGTAGGCATGCACGTCGGTCCGCATTCCCATCGCGCCCGCCGGGCGGATGTAGCGGCGCCGATGCTTGTACAGAAACTCGTGCGGCATGAAGGGCGGGTAGGTGTGCCAGGTGTGCCCCACGCGCGGCGGCACGGGCCGCGGCGACACGTAGAGCTGCGCGCCCACGCCCGGATACGCCCCGGCCGGCACCGGCGGCACGTAGAAGTTGTAGAACACGTCCGGCGTCGGGGCCTCGACGCCGCCGTCGATCGGAATCGCCACGGCGACGCCGGCGAGCTCCGTCCCGATCACCGCCGCCATCAGCACCGCGGCCTTCAGCCCTCCTGCTCGTCGCATCATGTCACCTCGTGAACGGGAACCCGGGCCGCGGTGAACCGCACCGTGCTGGAGGATTCGGCACGCCGCTTCCGACCGCATGACTCTCGGGCTCGGCGCACCGCTGCCTCTGCCCGACAGGCACAACTTCCGGCCCGTGGCTGCAGCAAAACCGAACCCGACCCGACACGGAGCCCCGGCCCGCAGCCTCCAGCCAACCGGCAAAGCCAGCCCCTCTTGCCAAGCCCGCCAGCCGGAATCACAGTCTTGATGCTGCGGGCTCTACCGGGAGCAGCCAATCGTCGACATCACCCGAGCGCCCTGACGGGACCTGTCGCCTCTCCCTCTGGGAGAGGCCGGCCGCAGGCCGGGTGAGGGTGCCTTCGATGACGCAACGGAAGCACCCTCACCCCAGCCCTCTCCCAGAGGGAGAGGGAGATGGTGCATACAGCTTCCGGCAGCAAGCGGAGGGCCGAAGTGAACGTCCGGAGACATGGTAGGGGCACCCCCGACCCTCACGCACGAACCCGAGAGAGTTCGCAACACGATGGCGAAGACACTGAATCGCAAACCCAAGGCCACGAAGGAAACGGCCGTCGCCGCCGACACCGACTCGGCTGCGGCCGATCCGCCGGCCGCCACCAACGGTCAGGCCAAGCCGGCCACCAAGCGCCGGGCCACGGCCCAGACTCTCGCCGCCGGCCAGCGCGACATCTCCGTCAGCGAGTTCTTCGCGAAGAACCGCCACCTGCTCGGCTTCGACTCGCCGCGCAAGGCGCTGCTGACGAGCGTCAAGGAGGCGGTGGACAACTCGCTCGACGCATGCGAGGAGGCCGGCATCCTCCCCGAGATCTGGGTTCGCATCGAGCAGGTGGGCGAGAGCGGCACCCGCTACCGGATGAGCGTGCAGGACAACGGCCCCGGGATCGTGAGCAAGCAGATCCCGCTGATCTTCGGCAAACTCCTCTACGGCTCCAAGTTTCACCGCCTACGGATGAGCCGTGGCCAGCAGGGCATCGGCATTTCGGCGGCCGGCATGTACGGCGTGCTCACCACCGGCAAGCCGGTGAAGATCATCTCCAAGATCGACGCCAAGCACGCGGCCCACTACTCCGAACTGCGGATCGACACCAAGACCAATCAGCCCGAGATCTTGAACGGCAAGGGAGACGGCGTCGACATCCCCGCCGGCAAGGGCGGCGCGGAGCTGATGAAGAAACACTCGATCGAGTGGGTGGCCGAGAACGACAAGGGCGAGCCGATCGAGCACGGCACCCGGGTGACGATCGAGATGGAGGCCAAGTTCCAGCGGGGCCGGGGCAGCGTCGAGGAGTATCTCGAGCAGACGGCGATCTCCAACCCGCACGCGCGGTTTCACTTCCAGGGCCCCGACGGGCCGGAGCGGATCCTGGAGCGGTCCACCGACGACCTGCCGCCGGAGCCGAAGGAGATCAAGCCGCACCCGTACGGCGTCGAACTCGGCCGGCTGGTGACGATGCTCCAGGAGCAGCCGAAGGTCACGCTCGCGCAGTTCCTCACGCAGTCGTTCTCCCGCGTCTCCCACGGCACGGCCAAGAAGATCTGTGACACCGCGAAGCTCTCCACCCGCGTGACCACGGGCAAGCTCGGCCGCGGCGAGGCCGACGCCCTCTTCAAGGCGATTCAAGACACCAAAATCCCGCCGCCGGCCACCGACTGCGTGGTGCCGATCGGCGAACAACGGCTGCTGGCCGGCCTCCGCCAGGTCGTGCCGGGCGAGTTCTTCACTGCCGCGACGAGGCCGCCGTCCGTCTACCGGGGCAATCCGTTCGTGATCGAGGCGGCGCTCGCCTACGGCGGCGGCGTGGCGGCCCAGAAGATCACCCGCGAGGCGCTCGGGGAGATCGCGTCGGAAAGCGACGCCCGCAGCCTGCGGCAGTTCCTCACCACGACCTTCAGCGGCATGGGGGGCGAGGCGGCCGACAAGATCCTCGCCGAGGCCCAGCTCGCGCCGCGGCAGAGCCCCGCCAGGCTCAAGAAGCCGCAGCTCGACGCCCTCTACGCCGCGATGCAGGACGTGAGCGTCGACGAGGGGCAGAGCATGACGGTGCTGCGGTACGCCAATCGCGTGCCGCTCCAGTTCCAGCCCGCCGCCTGCGCCGTCACGCAGACGATCACCTCGACCAACTGGCGTTCTTACGGGCTCTCCCAGTCGCGGGGCGGCCTGCCGAGCGGGCCGGTCACGGCGATGGTGCACGTGGCGAGCGTGTGGGTGCCGTTTACCAGCGAGTCGAAGGAGGCGATCGCCTCGTACCCGGAGATCCAGAAGGAGATCCGGCTGGCGCTCCAGGCCGTGGGCCGCAAGCTCGGCATGTATCTGCGGCGGCGGCTCCGAGTGGCCCAGGAAGGCCAGCGCCGCAGCATCTTCCTTCGCTATCTCGGCGAGGTCGCCGGCGCCGTGTCGCAGATCAACGGCGTGGACCGGGCCAAGCTCTACGAGCAGCTGCTCGCCGTCGCCAAGAAGCGGACGGCCGAGGCCGACGTGAAGCTCGACGACCGCGGCCGGCCCATCCAGGAGCAGGAGGAGGAACTCGAGCTCGGCGACAACTGCATCATCGTGCCGCAGGTCGTGCCCGGGATGGCGGAGACCCCGGCGGACGATGCCGCGGGCAAGCCCAAGAAGCGGGGGCGTGGAGCTCCTGTGGACGGCGTCGAAGAGGCAGACGTCGGCCGCGATGAAACGCCGCGCACTCGAGCGGCCAAGCGGTCCGGCAAGGCCGCCCGCACGCCCGCGGCGAAGCAGGCCGGCGCGAAGAAGCCCGCGAAGCGGCGCTGATGGGACGGGCCGAACCCCTCCTGCTCGGCGTCGACTTCACGTCGGCGCCGTCACGCCGCAAGCCGATCACGGTGGCCGTGGGCCGGCTCGTCGAGCGGCGTTCCCGTGCCCGCTACGTCGTCGAGGAGATCCGCGGCCTGGAAAGCCTCGCCGCCTTCGAGGCGCTCCTCCGGGAAGACGGCCCGTGGCTCGGCGGGTTCGATCTTCCCTTCTCGCAGCCGCGGCCGCTGATCGAGCACGAGGATTGGCCGACGGCCTGGCCCGACTTCGTCGCCTTCTACTGTCGGCAGCCCCGCGAGCGGCTGCGACGCACGTTCAAACGCTGGTGCGACGGGCGGCCCGCCGGCGACAAGTTCGCCTGGCGGAAGACCGACAAGCCCGCCGGCTCGAGCCCGGCGATGCGCTGGACCAATCCCCCCGTGGCCTGGATGATGCACGCGGGCATCGGGCGGATGCTCGCGGCGGGGGTCGCCTTTCCCGCCCACGATGTGCCCCGACGCATCCGCGGCCGGCCCGCGATTCGCGGCCGGGCGCGGATCGCCCTCGAGGCCTATCCCGCCTTCACGGCGCGGCGGGCGTATCGTGGCTCCTACAAGAGCGACACACCGGCCAAGCAGACAGCCGACCGCCGTGCCGGCAGGCTGACGATCCTGCGGGCCATCGAGGCCGGCACCGTGGGGCTCGACGTCACCGCCGAGATCCCGATCGCCTGGCGGCGGCGGATCGTGGCCGACGGCGCCGGCGACCTGCTCGACGCCGTGATCTGCGGCCTGCAGGCGGGGCACGCAGCCCGGCTGCCGGGGTTCGCCCTGCCCGCGAACCTCGACCCACTCGAGGGTTGGATCGCCTCCGTGCCGGGATGACACGGAGGCGACCGACGCCCCCTCGGCGCCGAAGAAGCGGCGCAGCTGACGATGCGGCCACGCCATCGCCGCTGCCGGGAAGCCCGAAGCGCAAGCTGAGGGAAAACGCGTCACTGCACCGGAAACCGCTCCACATTCCGCTCGGCTCACGCCTCGGGCTTCAAGGAACGGGATCGCCAAACCCGACAAACCGGAAACCCGTTCCCGGGCAGATGAGGCAGTCTGGCCGAACTGCGGTGCGAGATTGCGAGTTACGTCCTATTCTTCTCCTGTCATGAACGGCCCAGCGGGAGAAAAGTTGCGGGACCCTGCCCTCGTCGATTTCGGCGTCGATGCCGCGGGACACGGCCGCCGCCTGGAACGGCTCGGCGGGCGGCTCGTGGACCGGCCGCTGCCGCAGGCCCTCGGCATACGGCGCATGCCCGCGGCCTGGAGCGGCGCGGCGGCCGTCTACCGCGACACCCCCGAAGCCCGAGGCCGAGGCGGCTGGGAGTTCGCGGCGCCGCTGCCCGAGCCGTGGCTCGTCCACCTGCCCGTCGGGCCGGCGACACTCGCCCTCGAGGTCCGGCCGGCGCCCTCGGGTCAGATCGGGATCTTCCTCGAACAGGTCGAGCAGTGGCGGTGGCTCGCGCAGGCCACGCCCCGCGGCGCGGTGATGCTTTCCTTGTTCGCCCATTCCGGCGCCGCCTCGCTGGCCATGGCCGCCGCGGGCGCGGAGGTCGTGCACGTCGATGCCTCGAAGCAGGCGATCGCCCTGGCCCGGCGGAACGCCGCGGCCTCAGGGCTCGCCGACCGGCCGATCCGGTGGGTCTGCGAGGACGCCACCACGTTCGTCGCGCGGCAGGCCCGCCGCGGAGCACGGTTCTCCGGGGCGGTGCTCGATCCACCCTCGTGGGGCCATGGGCCGCGCGGCGAGGCGTTCGCGATCGACCGCGATCTCGGACCGCTCGTGCACGACGTGGCAGGCCTCATGGCCGGCGGCGGCGGACCGCCCCCGGGCCCGCTCCTGCTCACCTGCCACTCGCCCGCCTGGCATCATCGCCGGCTGCGAGAGACACTGGCTGCGGCGATCGCAGCGGCCGGCCTGGCCCCGGGCCGACTGGAGAGCGGCCGCCTCGGCTGCACCGACGACGCGGGCCGAACGCTCGACCTCGGCGACTTCGCCCGTCGCAGACCCTCCGCATGAACACCTCCGAAACCATCACCAGCCCGGCGAACCCGCGGATCCGGGCCGCCGCCGCGCTGCGGGATGCCGACACCCGCCGCGCGACCGGCCTGACGCTCGTCGACGGCCGTCGCGAATGTGAGCGGGCCGTGGCGGCCGGCGCCGAGGTCGTGGAACTGTTCGTGGCGACCGCGATGTTGAAACGATCGGGACCGGACAGTTCGGCGTTTGCGGAATGGGTCGGGGGCCTCACCGGCCGGGGTGTGCCCCTGGCGCTGCTCGCCGAGCGGCCGTTCGACAGGCTCGCGTTCGGCGGCCGCAACGAGGGCGTGGTCGCCGTCGTCCGCTGGCGGGCCGCCGCGCTCGCCGCCGTGGAGTTCGCCGCCGATCGCCCCGTCCTGCTGATCGAGGGCGTGGAGAAACCGGGCAACCTCGGCGCGATCCTCCGCACGGCCGACGCCGCCGGCCTGGCCGGCGTGGTCGTCTGCGACGGCCGCACCGATGCGGCGAATCCCGCGGTCATTCGCGCGAGCCTCGGCACCGTGTTCGCGGTGCCGCTGGCCGTGGCCACTGCCGCGGAGGCGATCCGCTGGTGTGGCGGCCATGCCCGGCGGGTGGTGGCCGCAACGCCGACCGGCAAGGTGCTGTGGCACGAGGCGCCGCTCGCCGGGAGCACGGCGATCCTCCTCGGCAGCGAGGCGTACGGCATCAGTTCCGCCTGGCAGGAGGCGGCGTCCGCCGGGCGGATCGCGCTGGAGACGGTCCGCCTGCCGATGCACGGCGTCGCCGACAGCCTCAATCTCTCCGTCACGGCGGCCGTGCTGGCCTACGAGGCGGTGCGGCAGATGGAGCGTCGCACATGACACCGGATTCGGCCGCGTTCGCCCGTCTCGATCAGGCCTGCGCCGCCGGGGGCCCGAAAGGGATGCTCGAGTCACTGGCCGCGTCGCTCGCCGTCGAGCGCCGCTGGCACGCGCTGTTCGACGTGCGGCTCATGCAGGCGCGGCTCACACTGGGCCTGCCCGTTACGGGCGATCTCGCATCCGTGCCTGCCGACCTGCGGGACCGTCTTGACGAGCGGTCGCTCGCCGCCTGCCGAGAGGTCGGCTGGCCGCTCCTCGACGACGGCCAGATCGCGGCGGCCTGGATGTACCTGCGGGCCGCCGCCGAGCCGGCGGAGCTTTCGGCCCACCTCGCGCGGCTCGTGCCCCCGCTGCTCGCGGCCGATCCCGCCGACGAGGAGTCGGCCCGGCGGCTCCAGGAGATCGTGGGGCTCGCGCTGTGGGAGGCGGCGGATCCCGCCCTCGGCATGACGATCGTGCTCCAGACGCAGGGCACGTGCAACGCGATCACCGCCTACGAGCAGGCCGTGTCGCGGCTGCCGGCTGCCCGCCAGCGGCCCGCCGCGCAGGTGCTCGTCGATCATCTGCACCGCGAACTGCGGCTCGCGCTCGCGGCCGACCTGCGGAGCCGGGGGGTGGCCAACGTGCCCGCCGATCCCGACTCGATCGTCGCCCTGCTCGCGATGGCCGGCGGCCTGAACGCCGACCCGAGCATCCACGTGGACGTCTCGCATCTGCAGTCGGTGCTGCGGATCGCCCGGGTGTGCGACGACGAGCCGACGCTCGAAAAGGCCTGGGAACTCGCCGTGTACGGCTGCCGACTGCCGGCGGAGGCGGTCTATCCCGGCGAGCCCCCCTTCGAGCAGGTGGCCGAGTCCTCGCGGCACTTCTTCGGGGCCCTGCTGGGCCACGATGCCGAAGCGGCCCTGGCATTCTTCCGTGGCGCCGCAGCCATGGCCGATGCCGACGCGGGCACGCTGCCAGGCGACGTGCTCGTGCTGCTGCTCTGGCGGCTCGGACGACCGGCCGAGGCCCTGCACGCAGCCCTGGGCCGGCCGAGCGATCACGGCATGCCGAGCACGCTGCAGGCGGCGGGCCTGCTGCCGTCCCTCGTCGATCTGGCGGTGGCCGCCGGCGGATGGGACATGCTCCGCCAAGCCTGCATCGCCCGCGGCGACGAAATCACCTACGCCGCCACCCTCGTCGCCGAGGCGTCAGCGGCCGCTCCATGACGGCCCGCAGGCCGTGCACGGGCCCGGCCGGTAGCCGACGTCGGCACCACTTCTGAATCCGCGGCCCGGCGGGAGTTGCCAGGGCGCGAGCACCTCGGGCATCTCGCGGGCCCCGTTGCAGCCGCGCCAGCGATTGCAGCAGTCACACGGATCGGGCCGGCTCGGCTCGTGCTTCTCGCCGCAGTACCGCGGCCCGCAGCCGGTGTCGCCGTAAGGCATCGGCATGCCCCCGGCCGTGTTCCGACAATGCCGACAGGCATCGCCGGCCTGCGCCGCCGTCGCCATCAGGGCGACGAACGAGACCACGGTGAGATACGGACGAACGATCGGGCGGTGCGTCTTCATGCCCATAGTATCGGCCGTGGCTGCCGCGGGCCCGCGGCCGAAACGATATTTTTCGCCGGCCGACGGCCGGCAGATTTAGCGCAGGCTCGCCGTCCTCACGGGCTTCGCCATCTTCCGCCGTGGGCGTCAGTCGACGCGTGTCGGCTGGGCGGCGCGGGTCCGCTCGAAGAGCCGCACATAGTCGCGGGCGCTCGTGTCCCACGACCAGTCTTGTCGCATGCCACGCCGCACGAGCCCCCGCCATAGTTCCCGATCGGCGTACGCGTCGAGCGCGCGACCGAGGGCGTGCTCGAGCGCCACCGCGTCGAACCCCTGGAACACGAAGCCGCTCGCGGTGCCGTCGCGGAGCGTGTCGGGATTCGTATCGACGACGGTATCGACGAGGCCGCCGGTCGCCCGCACCAGCGGGATCGAGCCGTAGCGCAGGGAGTAGAGCTGGGTCAGGCCACAGGGCTCGAAGAGACTGGGCACGAGCGTCACGTCGGCCGCCGCCTGCACGAGATGCGCGAGCCCCTCGTCGAAGCCGAGCACGAGGTCAATCGTCCCCGGAAACGCCGCCGCCGTGCGGCGCAGGGCGTCTTCGTAGGCCGGGCTCCCGGTGCCGAGGATCACGAAGTGTGCCCGGCCGCCGCCGGCCATCCGGCCGAGCAGCTCGATCACCAGCTCCACGCCCTTCTGGTTCACCAGGCGGCCCACGAAGGCGACGAGCGGCCGGGAGTCGGGCGCGGCATGGCCGAGCCGCGCGGCGAGCGCCACGCGGGCGGCGTACTTGCCCTGCTCGAAGTCCGACTCACCGTAGGGCCGCGGGATGTGCGGGTCGCTGCCCGGATCCCAGGCCTGCGTGTCGATGCCGTTGACGATCCCCGCGAGCACGTCGGCGCGGGAGGCGAGCAGGCCCTCCAGCCCGCAGCCGCCGGGCGACTGTCGGATCTCACGCGCGTAGGTCGGGCTCACCGTGCTCACGGCGTCGGCGAACACGATGCCCGTCTTGAGGAGATTGAGCTGGTTGTAGAACTCCATCTGCTGCCAGTTGAAGTGCCGCCAGTGCAGGCCGGTGAGGAGCATGTCCCAGTGCCAGAACAGGCCCTGATAGGCCATGTTGTGGATCGTCATCACCGTGCGGGCGTGCGCCACCGCGGGCGCGTCGGCGTAGAGCAGCTTCTGGTACGCCGGCACCAGGCCCGTCTGCCAGTCGTGGCAGTGAATGACGTCGAAGGTTTTTTCCTGGCGGCAGGCGAGCTCCATCGCGGCCCGCGAGAAGAAGATGAACCGCTCGGCGTTGTCGGGAAAGTCCTCGGCGCCACCATACAGGCTGGGGCGGTCGTAGTAGTCGTCGTTGGCCACCAGCAGCACTGTGGCGGCCGACTCCGGCCGCCGGCAGCGGAGGATCCGCGCCGCCGACCGCCGCGTGCCGATCGGCACCTCGAACTCGATCCCCGTCGGCTCGATCGCGAGCCCCTTGGCGAACACCTCCCGGTAGGCGGGGATCACGAGCGTCACGTCGCAGCCCAGGCGGCCGAGGGCCGCCGGCAGGGCGCCGGCCACGTCGGCCAGACCGCCGGTCTTGGCGAACGGGGCGGCCTCGCTGGCCACCTCCAGCACGCGCAGCGGGCCGACGAAAGATCCTGCGTTCATGCGGCCAGTGCTCCGCGGGGAACGGCGGGCGGGTACCATGCCTCCGGTAGCATTACTATAGATCGCAATTCGCGCCCCACCGCCATGAGCCCCCTGGTCAATCCCGCCGCCCTGTTCCGCTTCCGGTTTCCCTGCCGGCACCGGGAAAAACTCTGGCCGCCGGCCGCCGCCAACCTCGACGAAACCTGCCGGCTGCCGTCGCTGGCCGCGGTGGTGGGCGTGCCCGACCTGCTGGAGCTGGCCCTGGCCTGGAACGAGACCGGGCTGGCCGTGCGGGCCGCCGTCCGCGGGGTGGGCACGAGTCGCTGGTGCCACCCGACGCGGGCCGAGGACAGCGACGGCCTGCACCTCTGGATCGCGACGCGGCCGACCGGCGACAGCCACCGCGCCGGCCGCTTCTGTCGGCGGCTCGCGCTCTTGCCCACCGGCGGCGGGCTGCGGGCCGACAAGCCGATCGCGGTCGCCGCCGCGATCCCGCGAACGAGTGAACTACCGGCGGAACTCCCCGCCGGATCGATCGTGCTGGAGTCGCAGCTCGAGGCAGATGGCTGGCGGATCGGCGCCCGCATCGGCGCCGCGGCCCTGCCCGGCTGGGATCCGGCCGAAATCCCGCGGCTCGGATTCTGCGCCGCCATCGTCGATCGCCGGCTCGGCCGGATGCCCTGCTTCGCGCCGCCGGAATACCCCTGGGACAGCGACCCGACCACCTGGGCGCTGCTCGACCTCACCCCGTGACCGGCCGTCCATGACCTCGCGGGAGCCCGATGGTCGTAATGCTTCGAGGAACCGTTTCCGATTCCGTCGGGCTTCATGCATGTCCGTTCGCATCTACCAGATTTATTACGACGACGCCCAGCGGCCGTCACTCGACCCGGCGTTCATGCCCTACGACAACCGCGCCAATCCGCGGCCCGAATGGCGGGAATACCACGTCTTTCGCACGGCATGGCTTGCCGGGCTCTGTCGCGACGGCGACGTAACCGGTTTTCTATCCTGGAAGTTCGGCCTCAAGACCGGTCTCCGGGGCCGGCAGTTCATCCGATTTATCCGCCGCCATCCCGGCTACGACGCGTACTTCGCCCATCCGTTTCGCGTGGAGCCTCGAGCCTTCATGAACATCTGGCAGCAGGCCGAGATTCATCACCCGGGGATTCTCGGGCTCTCCCAACGGATCTTCGATGCCGTGGGCATCGATGTTGACCTCGCCGCACTCGATCAGCCGCCTGATCAGGTGCTGTTTTGTAACTACTGGGCAGGCACATGGGGGTTCTGGAACGGCTTCATGGCGTTCTGTGAACCGGTGTATCATCACATTCTGCGGGGACTCGTGGACACAGACCGAGATCTCATCTGGTCACGAGCCGACCGTGAGATCGACGCTCCGTACGTGCCATTCATCATGGAGCGGCTCTTCAGCACCTACCTGGCGATCACCCCTGGTGTTCGGGCTCTGGGGCTCGACGTCGCACGAGCGACCCGCCGCCCCTGGTATCGTCGCCTCCTGCCACGGTCGTTCGCTCGGCGGCGGAGAGATGTTTGATGCGGTTGCCTCTGCACCACGGGCACGACAGGCCCGTCGATAAGGCAACCGGCCTTTCCGGCAGGCAATGGGCCGCCCCGCGGCTGAAAGGGCGTCCTCTGGATGCCCCGGAGAGCCGCCAAAAAGAGGGGCGCATAGCGTTGCATTGACCTAGACTTGCGGCGGTCAATTACCGAGACTCCCCAAAGGTTCCCATCACGCCGTCTTCACGGAAACGGATCAGGAATGATGGAAAGTTTTAGGGACTTCTCGACCGCCGCCCCCTCCCAGTCGACTACGGCCCCCGATCGCAGGTGCATTCTGGTTCTCGGGATGCATCGCAGCGGCACGTCAGCCTTCACCAGGATGATCAATCTGCTGGGCGCGGATCTTGCCCAGGACCTGATGCCGACACGCGCTGAAAACCCAC
>JBIJCJ010000242.1:0-4604 GCA_044344765.1 Pirellulales bacterium
CCGGTGGCCGGTGAGAAGCAGACCTGCGCCTTCTATTTCCTGGTCATTCATCCGGAGGCCGTCAGCGGCGGCGCGTTCGCGGCAGGCCGGTCGCAGGCGGCGAACGTCAAGGCCGTGCTCGCAGACATCCTCGGCCACGGCAACGAGCAGTGCATGCTGCCCGGGCAACTCGAGGCCCAGGCCGCCGCCCGCAGCGACGCCGCCGGCGGCCTGCTGTTCTCGACCGCGGAGGTCGAGGCCCTCAACGAGATCGCCCAGGAAGCCGGCGTGCCGCCGCTCGACATCTCCACCCTCAAGACGGCTTAAGGATCTGCACATGTCACTCCCCATCAAGCCCCGGGAATCCTGCACCTTCGACCAGGTTTCGCTCGGCGAAATCATGCTCCGGCTCGATCCGGGCGAGGGCCGGATCCGCACCGCCCGCCAGTTCCAGGTCTGGGAGGGAGGCGGGGAATACAACGTGGCCCGCGGCCTGCGGAAGTGCTTCGGCCTGAAGACCGGCGTGGTCACCGCCTTCGTGGACAACGAGGTGGGACACCTGGTCGAGGACTTCATCATGCAGGGGGGCGTGTGCACCGACTTCATCCAGTGGCGGCCCGACGACGGCATCGGCCGCACGGTCCGCAACGGCCTGAACTTCACGGAACGGGGCTTCGGGATCCGCGGGGCGGTGGGCGTGCCAGACCGGGGCAACACGGTGGCCAGCCAGATGAAGCCCGGTGACGTGGACTGGGGCCACCTGTTCGGCACGTTGGGCGTCCGCTGGTTCCACACGGGCGGCATCTTCGCGGCCCTGTCCGAGACGACGGCGGCACTGACCATCGAGGCGGTCCAGGCCGCCAAGAAGCACGGCACGATCGTCTCCTACGATCTCAACTACCGGCCGAGCCTCTGGAAAAGCATCGGCGGCCAGGCGAAGGCCCGCGAGGTGAATCGGGAGATCGCCCGTCACGTGGACGTGATGATCGGCAACGAGGAGGACTTCACCGCGTCGCTGGGCTTCGAGGTCTCGGGCGTCGACCACAACATCTCGGAGATCGAGACCGACGCCTTCAAGCGGATGATCGAGACGGCCGTGAAGGAGTTTCCGAACTTCAAGGTGGCGGCGACGACGCTCCGCCGGGTGATCACCGCCACGAAGAACGACTGGAGCGCGATCTGCTGGCACGACGGGAAGTTCTACGACAGCCGGAAGTATCCCGAACTCGAGATCCTCGACCGCGTCGGCGGCGGTGACAGCTTCGCCAGCGGTCTGGCCTTCGGGTTCCTGGAGTTCAACTGCCCGCAGCAGGCGGTCGAGTACGGCGCCGCCCACGGCGCGCTCGCGAGCACGACCCCCGGCGACACCTCCATGGCCACCCGGGCCGAGGTGGAGAGGCAAATCAAGGGTGGCGGAGCGCGAGTGGTGCGGTAAGCCATGGCGGCCACGATGGCCGCCTCGTAAGCCGACGAGGCCAGGATGGCTCGGCGGCGCGAAAACCGCGAGGCAAATCAAGGGTGGCGGAGCGCGAGTGGTGCGGTAAGCCATGGCGGCCACGATGGCCGCCCCCCGCTGCGATTGGCGACGTCGATCCTCCGATCGCCCAATGCCCGTGCCCTTGAAGCCCGAGGCGCGAGCCGAGGGAATGTGGCGCGGTTTCCGGTGAAGCGATGCGTATTCCCTCAGCTCGCGCTTCGGGCTTCCCGGCAACCGCGCACGGCAGTCAGAGAACGTCACTCAAGCGTCGCGCAGTGTGCCCCGCGGACTCCCTCGGCAACCGAACATGACGGTCGGAGACCGCCCCTTCAGCGTCTTTGCCAGGACACTTCAGGCCCCCGGCCAGCAGACGTGATAACCACCTGTCGGGCACGTCGGCGTTGATCACCGCTGGCGCTTGGCCGCCTCGTCAGCCGCGTTCCTTGCCCGCGACGCAGGCGGCCACCACGAGATCGCCTGTCACGTTGAGCACCGTGCGGCACATGTCGAGCAGTCGGTCGATGCCAAAGATCATCCCGATGCCGTCGGCGGGCACGCCCACCGACTGGGCGATCACGGCGACCAGCGGCAGCGAGCCCCCGGGCACCCCGGCAGTGCCGATGCCGGCGAGCATCGCCATCAGCACCACCTGCAGCTGCTGGCCGGCGGACAGGGACACGCCGAACACCTGCGCGAGAAAGAGCACCACCACGCCCTCGAAGAGGGCCGTGCCGTTTTGGTTGCCGGTGGCGCCGACGGTGAGCACGAACCGCGAGGCGTCGCGATCGAGCCCGAGGTCGTTCTGGGCCACCTTGAGCGCCGTGGGCAGCGTGGCATTGGACGACGATGTGCCGAATGCCACCTGCATCGCCTCGGCGGAGCGGCGGAAGAAATCTCCGGGCCGGAAACGGCTCAGAACCCGCAGCACCGCGGGGTAGACGAGCAGCAGCTGGATCGCGAACCCGAGGAGCACGGTGAACGCGAACCAGGAAAGGGAGACCAGCGCGTCGAGCCCGAGCCTGGCCACCGTGGCGAAGACGAGGCACCCCGCCCCCAGCGGCGCGACCGCCATCCCCCAGCCGATGACGGTCATCGCGATCGCGTTCCAGGCCTCGAGCCAGGCGACGAGGGGCCGGCAGACCTCGGGGTTGGCCGCGATGGCGGCGCCGACCAGGAGCGCGAACACCATCACCGCGAGCATGCCGTTGCCCTTGGAGCTGCCGTCGATGGCGCCGACCATCTCCTGCAGCGGGTTCTGCGGGATCATGTCGATCACCACGTCGCGGAGCCGTTTCGTGCGGCCGGCCTGTGCGAGCACGGCGTCGGCGTCGGTCGTCCGCGTGTCGGCCCCGGCCTGCGCGGCGGCCAGCGCTGCCCCGGGGCGGATCGTGTTGACCAGGCCCACTCCGATGAGCACCGCGGCGGACGAGAGCACGACCGTGACGCCGAGCGTGGCTAGCCCCAGCCGGCCCAGCCGGCCAAGGTCGCCGATTTCCGCCACGGCCAGGGCCAGCGCGGAGAACACCAGCGGCACGACCATCACGAACAGGATCCGCAGGAAGAGGTTGCCGACGATCTCGGCGCAGGCGACGGCCTGAACCGCGGGCGGCGATTCCCGCGCCAGCATGTTCACGGCTAGCCCGGCGAGCGCCCCGATCACGAGCCCCGCGAAGATCCGCCGCGACGGTCCCGGCCCGTGGGAACGCCCCGGGGCGGCGGTGGGCGTCGTGCCTGTGTCGGTCATGAGGTCGTCTCGGCGGGGCCGGTCCGGAGTGCCAGGCAGCCGTTCATTCCTTGCGGGCCGGGGCGGCGGCCGGCCCGCTGAAGCGGAAGCAGTCGATGTCGCCGATGCCGCCGCACGCGCCGTCCGCGTCCATCACGACCTTCATCACGCTCTTTCCGGCAGGCACCGTCACGCGGTCGATCCGGATGGTCTGGAGCTTCGTCCAGGCCCCGGTATCGGGGACGTCGATGGGGCCGGTGGCGTCCTGGCCGTCGAACTCGATGTGAAACCGGCCGCCGGCCTTGGCGGAGGCGACCGGAATCTCGACCGCGTAGATTCCCGATGCCGTCGCCTCGACGGTGTAGGTCAGCCATTCGCCGGCCTTCGTCCAGCCGATGCCATGGCCGTTGGAGGCGTCGGGGCGGCGTTCGATGTCGACCTCGGTCGGTCCGCGGTAGTCGGCCCCCTGGTTGGGCTTCGTGACGTCGTGGTAGGCCGTGCCGGCCTCGCCCTCGTCAAAATCCTCGGCCTCGATCAGGCCCGGAATGCGGTGCACCGCGCCCCGGAATGGCCTGGTGGCCGGCGGGTCGGCGGCCAGCAGGAGAGCGAGGAGCGACAGGACATGCAGACGCATGGAGACACCGTGACGTGTGGATGGTGGTTCGGGCTGCGATCCGCCGCAGCGTCCCCGTCACTCTACAGTGCGGGCGGCGCCGGGAGGAGTCTGCGTGACGGGAGGCCGTATTCCCGGTTCCAGCGGGAAGAGTTCTGCGCCGTCACACCAAGCTTCCGCACTACCTCAGGGCCGGTCTTCCCTTGGGACCAACTCGCACTCGGCCTCACGCCGACGTGAAAGCCGGGCAGGTCAGTGGGGAAACCTGTATCGCGTCAACGGGTGAGCGCTCTGACGACGTCGTCCGGGAGCGTCTCATGGAGGGACGGATGGGCCTCGACAAGCCGGGCGATGTCGGCGAGATCCTTGATCGACTTACTGGGCCGCCGCTCCGGTGTTCGCCATGCCTTGATCTTGCCCGCCAGTGTGTCTGCGAGCGCGGCGACGCGGAGCAGCATTCCGTGGACGTCGGCAGCGACGCACCGCGCTGCGAAGTCGTGGTAAAAATCCTCAATGCTCAACTGCAGGCTCACCTGCGAGCGGCCGCGGAAGTTGATCGACCAGGGGTGCCGTTCCGCTGTGAAGCCGACGGCTTCGAGGGCCGCCACCGCCCGGTCGACCTCGTCAACGGCGACGACAAAATCGACGTCGCGGGTCACCATCGGCTCCGCAGCCCAGTGATTCACCGCGATCCCCCCGATCGCGCACCAGTGAAGTTCGGCCCGCTCGAGCGCATCGACCATCCGCATGACGTCATCGGCGCCGCCAGCCGTCTGCCAGTCGTAAAATTGCCTGCCAGTCATGCAGGCGAT
>JBIJCJ010000071.1:0-16203 GCA_044344765.1 Pirellulales bacterium
GCGTGCCACCTACTGGACCGCACGCCGGGAGGGCGGGCTTTCGAGAGCCGCCGGAGGTCGGCATAGGAAAGCGAGCCACGATGGCGAGGCTTTCCGTGCCGCATCCACGCGGCGCGGCCTGCGGCCGCTGCGTGCCACCTGCAGCGGCGGTCTCTGGCCGTCGTGCCGCCTGCTGGGAAGCCCGAACCGTAAGGTGAGGGAATACGCGTCGCTCCACCTTGAAACGATCCGCATTCCCTCGGCTCGCGCCTCGGGCTTCACGGCATCGGGCAAACGCCACGACAAAGTCGCCGCGCGGCCCGACGCCGAGCACTTCCTCCCGCCGAATGGTGCCTTGACAAATGCATATCTTTTTTCAAACTTATATGCATGCGAACGACACTCAATATCGACGAGAAGACCTTGGCGAAGGCCGCCCGACTGACGGGGGTTCGGCAGAAGACGCAACTGGTGCGGCTCGGTCTCGAGGCGTTGATCGCCCGGGAGTCGGCTCGGGAACTGGCGGCACGTGGCGGGAGTGAACCGCGACTGCGGCCCATTCCCCGCCGGAGGCCGGGCTGAGTGGTGCTCCTCGACACATCGGTGTGGATCGACCACCTGCGTCGTGGCGACGACCGTGCGGCCGCCCTGTTGGAGCAGGGAGACGTCGTCTGCCATCCGCTCGTCATCGGCGAGCTGGCGTGCGGATCGCTCATCCGGCGCGCGGAAATCCTCGGGCTGCTCGGAGCCTTGCCGCAGGCCACCCAGGCGACCCACGCCGAAATCGTCGGCTTCATCGACGGCCACCGCCTTCACGGGCAGGGGCTGGGGCTGATTGACATGCATCTGCTCTGGGCAGCCGCCAGCCAGACGCACGTACTCTGGACCCGGGATCGACGGCTGCGGCAGATGGCTCAGCGGCTGAGAGTCGCTCCGAACTGGTCGTGAATCCCCGCCCTCCGCGAGGAACGAAGCCAAGCGCCAACCAACCAAAAAGGACAGGCATTATCTTGCTCACAAGTCCACGGAGTGGACCGCGTCACCCCCGGGCTTCCGCCCGGGGCTTTTGGAGAGGAACGCGCGAGGATCGAGTGTGAGCCTGTTACCCAAAGGGCATCGGATGGATACGTTCCTGAAAATCTTGATCGTCGTGAGCAGCGCAATGCAGGTTGGCGGCCAGGAGCCGGCGGCCGACGGCACGCAATCGATCGTCGTGCCCGCCACGCCTCCCGCCACGCCCGGCCAGGCCGCCGTGCCCGTGCCCCCGACCGAGCCTCCACCGGCCGAGACGCCCAACGCGGGGCTGGCCACCGACTTGCTGGCACAGGCGCTCGAGCCGCTCACCGGCCGCCCACGCGTCAATCAAGGCGACGCCGCACTCTATGCACGGCCGCTCCCGCTGCTCGAGGCGCTCGACCGCTCCGGTGATCGCGCCCGACGGCTGTGGGTCACGCAGGCCTATTGGAAAGTGGCCACGTCATTCGCCGCCGTCCGCTGGGCGACCGAAGCGATCGAGCGACTGGAGCTCGTCGCGCCCGGCGGCGACCCGCACGATCGAGCCACGCTCGACGTCGCCACCGCCGCGGCGCGGGCCGACCTGGCGGACGCCCGCTCCCAGCTGGGCGCGGCCCAGCAGGAGCTCGTCGATCTCGGCCGATTGCCCGTCACCGATCCCCTGCCCTGGCCCGTGGACCGCCCGCTTGCCATTCCATACCAGACGCACTTCGAGGCGATCTTCGCGAATCGGCCGGCCACCGGCCGCGTCCGCGCCATCGCCCGCACGCTGCCGGCCCGGCACGAGGCGCTCGAGGCCCGGGCGGCGGCGGTGCGGGCCGCGGAGAAGGCGGCCACGATGGCCGAGGCCGACCATGCCCAGGGCAAGCGGCCGATCGAGGCGGTGATCGCGGCCCATGCCGCGCTCGTCGGCCAGCAGCGGGAGTTTCTCCAGGCCACGAAAGCCTATAACCTCGAAATCGCCGAGTATGCGATGGCCGCGGCCGACCTCTCCATTCCCGACGATCGCTTCGCGGCGATGCTCATCGGCGCGCCGATCCAGTGGCGGCAGCCCGCCGCCGGAACCGCTCCGCAGCCCCCCAGCCCTCAGGCCGCGCCATGACGCCCGCATCCGCGGCTACACCGACCGTCGCCCCGCTGGCGATCGGCAACGTCGTCGTCGATCCGCCGATCCTCCAGGCGCCGATGGCGGGCTACACGAACTACGCCTACCGGCAGGTGGTCCGCGAGTTCGGCGGCGCGGGCCTGCTCGCCACGGAGATGATCGCGGCCCGCAGCGCCATCTGGCTGGAGACCAACCGCGGCGAACATCCCGACCGGCTGTGGGGCGTGCGGGACGAGCCGCGACCGCTGGCGGTGCAGATGTGGGACAACGATCCCGACAACCTCGCCGCGGTCGGCCGCCGGCTGGCCAAGGATTTTCAAGTCAGTGTCGTGGACCTGAACTTCGGCTGCCCGGTGCGACAGGTCACGGAGAAGGCGCACAGCGGCTCGTGGCTGCTCCGCGATCCCGACCGTGTGGGCACGATCGTGAGCCGCGTCGTCGAGGCCTGCGACGGCGTGCCGGTGACGGCGAAGATCCGCCTCGGCTGCTCCGACTCCTGCCGCACCGCGATCGAGGTGGCGCAGCGGATCGAGGAGGCGGGGGCCTCGTGCCTGACGGTGCACGGCCGCGTCGCCGCGCAATTCTTCACGGGCGAAGCCGACTGGGACGCGATCGCCGCCGTGAAGCGGAGCGTGTCACGGCTGCCGGTCGTGGGCAACGGCGACATCGACTCCCCGGAAACGGCCGTCCGCCGCCTCCGGGAGACCGGCGTGGACGGCGTGATGATCGCCCGCGAGGCGCTCGCCCGGCCCTGGATCTTCGCCCAGGCGGCCGCCCTGCTCCGCGGCGAGCGACCGCCCCCGGATCCCACGCTGGCCGAGCAGCGGGAAATCGTGCTCCATCATTACGACCTCGTCTGCCGGCGGTTTGGCGTCGAGCAGGGCACGCTGCTGATGCGGAAGTTCGCCTGCTCCTATGCCCAGGGCCTGCCTGGAGCCCGGGATTTCCGGGGAAAAGTCTCGCGGGTCACCAGTCGCGAGGAGTTTCTGGAGGTCATGGAAACCTGCTTTCCCCGCGAGTCCGTGCATTTTTCCACATAGAGGGTTGTCAAAAGTCTCGCCGGCGCTACATTTGGCCCAGAGAGGCAGACTCATGGGCACTCCCGGAAACAACGATCAGCGGGCCACCGACGCAGCGGTGATCGAGCTGCTCCGCGTCGATTCGGCCCTGGAAATCGGCGATTTGGCCGAGGCCCTGGGCGTGACGGCCACGGCGATCCGGCAGCGGCTCGATCGCCTGATGCGGTCCGGGCTCGTGGAGCGGAAGACCGTGGCCCGGCCCCGGGGTCGCCCCGCCCATGCCTACAGCCTCACGGCGGATGGCCGTCGCTGCGGGGGCGACAACTTCCGCGACCTGGCCATGGTGCTGTGGCAGGAAGTCCGCCGCGTCCGTGAGCCAGCCGTTCGGCAAGGGCTGCTGTCGCGGATCGGCTCGGCGATGGCCGCGATCTATCGCCCGGAAGTGACCGGTGCGACCGCAGCCGAGCGGCTCCGCAGCGTGGCCGACGTGATGCGGCGAAAAAACGTCTCCTGCGGCGTCGAAAGCGGCCCGGATGGAGATGGCGGCCTGGCCGTCCTCACGAGCTACTCCTGCCCCTATCCCGATCTCGCCGAGAAGGATCGCTCGATCTGTGCTGCCGAGCGGCTCATGCTCCAGGATTTGGCTGGTTGCTCCGTGGTGCTGTCAGAATGCCGGCTCGACGGGAGCAACTGCTGTCGGTTCACGGCGGGATCAGCCGGGAGCGATGGCGAGGCGGCGGCGGGCGATCCCGCCGCAGGGACTTGAAAACAGACGGGTTACACCATCGAATGCCGGACGGTTTCACCCCCGGAGCGACGCGGAGTCCACGACCATGACACAGCCGGCCCTGACTGGAAAACCCTGGATTGAAGGCCGTTTCGAGGAGAACCTCGTTCTCACCACGGTCGAGCAGGCCATCAACTGGGCCCGCCAGTCAAGCATCTGGCCGATGACGTTCGGGCTGGCGTGCTGTGCGATCGAGATGATGGCCGCCGGCGCCAGCCGCTACGACATGGACCGCTTCGGCGCCGGGGCGTTCCGCGCCACGCCGCGTCAGGCCGACCTGATGATCGTGGCGGGCACCGTCACCTACAAGATGGCCAGCCGCGTCCGCCGTCTCTACAACCTCATGCCCGATCCGAAGTACGTGATCGCCATGGGCGCCTGCACCACCGGCGGCGGGCCGTACTTCAAGTGGGGCTACCACGTCGTCAAGGGCGTCGATCTCGTCGTCCCGGTGGACGTCTACGTGCCCGGCTGCCCGCCGCGTCCGGAGAGCCTGCTCGAAGGCCTGATGCGGATCCAAGACAAGATCCTCGGCCAGCGGATCGCCAAGCAGAAGGGCGGCCCCGGCAAGGTGGCCGATGAACTGCCCGTCCCGCACCACTCCGGCTACGTCGCCCCTGCCGTGGCCTCCGACACGCTCGTCTACGACCACCAGAAGGTCCAGGCCTGATCCTCTCCTCCAACCCCCGGTTCGCCATGCCCGCCCGCGACACGCTCGTCATCAAAAACCTTCACGTCTCCGTCGAAGGGCAAGAGATCCTCAAGGGGGTGAACCTGGAGATCGGCCGCGGCGAGGTGCACGCCCTGATGGGGCCCAACGGCTCCGGCAAGAGCACGCTGGGCTACGCCGTCATGGGGCATCCGGGCTACGAGGTGACGGCCGGTTCGATCGAGCTCGTCGAGGCAGACGGCGCCCGGCATGATCTGCTCGCCATGGAGCCCGACCAGCGGGCCCGGGCCGGCGTGTTCCTCGCCTTCCAGCGGCCGATGGCGATCCCGGGCGTGCGGCTGGCCGAGTTCCTCCGGCACGCGGTCACCAACGTCCGCAATCCCGACCGCAAGGAAGGTCAGGATCTGATCCCGATGAAGGAGTTCCGCGGCGAGCTCAAGTCCAAGATGGGCGAACTGTCGATGGATTCCGACTTCGCCCGCCGCTACGTCAACGACGGCTTCTCCGGCGGCGAGATGAAGCGGGCGGAGATCCTCCAGCTCGCCATGCTGCGGCCGAAATTCGCGATCCTCGACGAGACCGACAGCGGCCTCGACGCCGACGCGGTGCGGCTGGCGAGCCAGAGCATCGCCCGCATCGGCGGCGCCGACATGGGCATCCTGATCATCACGCACCACGAGCAGTTGCTCGAACACAACACGCCCCTCAAGACGCACGTCATGCTCGGGGGCCGGATCGTGGAGTCGGGCGGGCCGGAGCTCGCCGTCGAACTCCACAAGCGCGGCTACGAGCGGATCCGGTCCACCTACCCCGAGGCCGCCGCGGCCGAGCGGGAAATGGACGATCGCAAGACCGCCGCTCGCGAACCAGTCACCGCCTGACACCGCCCCAGGAACCCGCACATGTCCACCGGCCTCGACGAATCCGCGACCCTCGCCCTCGGCGAGATCAACAAATACGACTTCCGCACCGACACGCCGGCCGTCTTCAAGGCCCGCCGCGGCCTCGACGCGACGATCGTCTCCCAGATTTCGGAGATGAAGCGCGAGCCGGCGTGGATGCGCGACTTCCGCCTCAAGTCGCTGGAGATCTTCGACTCCAAGCCGATGCCCCACTGGGGCGGGCACGTGGGCGTCGACTTCCAGGACATCTTCTACTATCTCAAGCCGGCCGAGCAGCAGGGCAAGACCTGGGAGGAGGTGCCCGACGCGATCAAGAAGACCTTCGACCGGCTGGGCATCCCCGAGGCCGAGCGGAAGTTCCTGGCGGGCGTCAAGGCGCAGTTCGAGAGCGAGGTCGTCTACGGCTCGCTGCAGGAGGATCTCGCCAAGAAGGGCGTGATCTTCACCGACACCGACACCGCCGTCCGCGAGCACCCCGATCTCCTCCGCGAGTATTTCGGCACGATCATTCCGCCCACCGACAACAAGTTCGCCGCCCTCAACTCGGCGGTCTGGTCGGGAGGCTCGTTCATCTACGTGCCCAAGGGGGTGAAGATCGAGTTCCCGCTCCAGGCCTACTTCCGCATCAACGCCGAGAGCATGGGGCAGTTCGAGCGGACGCTGATCATCGTCGACGAGGGGGCGCAGGTGCACTACGTCGAGGGCTGCACCGCCCCGATGTATTCCACCGAGAGCCTGCACTCGGCGGTCGTCGAGATCGTGGTCAAGCGGGGCGGCCGCTGCCGCTACACCACGATCCAGAACTGGGCCAACAACATCTACAACCTCGTCACCAAGCGGGCCATGGCCTACGGCGACGCGATGATGGAGTGGATCGACGGCAACCTCGGCAGCCACCTGACGATGAAGTATCCGGCCGTCTACATGATGGAGCCGGGGGCCCGCGGCGAGATCCTCTCGATCGCCTTCGCCTCCGCCGGCCAGCACCAGGACGCGGGCGCCAAGCTCGTCCACGCCGCGCCGCACACCAGCGGCCGAATCGTCTCCAAGAGCATCTCCAAGAACGGCGGCCGGGCCAGCTACCGCGGCCTCGTCAAGGTCGAGCCGGGCGCCAGGAAGAGCAAGTCGAGCGTGGTCTGCGACGCCCTGATCCTCGACGACCGGAGCCGCAGCGACACCTACCCCTACATCGAGATCGAGGAGCAGGACGTCTCCATCGGCCACGAGGCGAGCGTCTCCAAGATCGGCGAGGAGCAGCTCTTCTATCTCATGAGCCGCGGCCTCTCCGAGGCCGAGGCGAGCACGATGATCGTGGGCGGGTTCATCGAGCCGCTCGTCAAGGAGCTGCCGATGGAATACGCCGTGGAGATGAACCGGCTGATCGAGCTGCAGATGGAGGGCTCCGTGGGCTGACGTCCCACGCCTTCCGCCACGCCCTTCCGCCACCCATCTACCCCACGATGACTACCGCCACCGTTCCTGCTCCCGCCGCCGGCACCGCCTTCGACCGCGCCGGCCTCGAATCGCTGATCGCGGGCCACGCGGCCCCCGACTGGGTCGTCGCCCGCCGCCGCACGGCGTTGGCGGCGCTCGAAGCTCTCGGCCTGCCCGATCGCCGCAGCGAAAACTGGATGCGGACCGATCTGCGGATGTTCAAGCCCGCCGCCTGGCGGCTCGCCACCGCGCCGGACGCGACGGCGACCGTGCCCGCCGGCCTGCTGGCCGAGGCGATCCTGTCCGGCGAGGTGACGGCCGACGTCCTGGCCGACGAACCCGCGCCATCGACCGCGGCCACGCTCGCCGGCCGGTTTACGTCGCTCGACGGCCACGTGCTCCGCGACGAGCTCGACCCCGACCTCGCCGCCCGCGGCGTCGTGTTCGGCGCCGCGGAACGCGTGCTTGCCGCGCATGCAGCGGCCCTCGCGCCGCACTGGTTTTCGGTGATCGACTCGCAGAGCGACTGGTTCGCCGCTCTGCACGCCGCGTTCCACCGGGCCAGCGCCGTGCTCTACGTGCCCCCCGGCGTGCGGATCGCCGCGCCGCTGCACGTGCTGGCCGGCATCTCGCCCGGCGGCGTGGACACCTCCCATGTCCTCGTCGTGCTCGGCGAGGGCGCCGAGGCCACGCTGCTCACGGAGACCGCCGGCGGCGGGCCGGCCGGCTCGCCGGGCGGGTTCCACTGCGGCGGCACGGAGATCGTCGTCGGCCGCGGGGCGTTTCTGCGGATCGTGAACCTGCAGAACTGGAACACCGGCGTCTGGCACATCGCCCGCCAGAAGGCCGTGGTGCACGAAAACGGCCGCCTGCAGTGGACGCTCGGCGCTCTCGGCAGCCGGCTCTCGCAGGTGGCCCAGGATGTCGCCCTCGCCGGCCGCGGCGCCGACGCCCAGGTGAACGGCGTGATGTTCACCGAGGGCCGCCAGCACCTCGTCTACAACACGCTTCAGCACCACGAGGCCCCGGGCTGCCGGAGCGATCTGCTCTACAAAGGCGCGCTGCAGGACCGCAGCCGGCTGGTGTGGCGGGGCATGATCAAGGTTGACAAGGCCGCCCAGAAGACCGACGGCTACCAGCGGAACGACAACCTCATGCTCTCCACCGAGGCCCGGGCCGACTCGATCCCGGGGCTGGAGATCGAGGCCGACGACGTCCGCTGCACGCACGGTGCGACCAGCGGCCGCGTCGATGCCGAGCAGGTGTTCTACGCCCAGGCCCGCGGGCTGACGGCCGATGAGGCGGCGCGGCTCGTGGTGGCGGGCTTCTTTCAGCAGGTCTTCGACCGGATCACGATCCCGCCGGTCCGCGAGGCGCTCGCCCGCGCGGTGACGAGCCGGATCCGTCGCATTTCTTAGCTGTCCGTGGAAAAAGCCCTCCATGACCTTTTTCCACTTCGTCGACCGCGGAACACGCCGCTGGTTTCCCGGGTCGACGGCCGCCGCATCCTACGGCGGCACCATCTCGTCGCCCGACGGAGCGGCGACAACTGACCGACGAGTCGTGAGGAACTTGCGATGAAGGAATTTCAGCGGGTGATCGACGTGGGCGAGGTGCCCGACCCGGGGAAGACGCTCGTCGAGGTCGAGGGCGAGATGGTGGCGCTGTTTCACGTCGGCGGCCAGTTCTACGCCCTCGACGACGTCTGCACGCACGACGGCGGACCGCTGGCCGACGGCGAACTGCGCGACCACAAGATCGCCTGCCCGCGGCACGGGGCGAAGTTCGACATCCGCACCGGCGCCGCCCTGACGATGCCGGCGGTGCGACCGACCCGATCCCACGAGGTGAAGGTGGAGGCCGGCGGCGTGTGGGTGCGGCTGCGGGATGCGGCGACCGCAAGCGGCCCGGCGGCCCACGCGGCAGGAGCACCGTCTGCCGCGACGGGTGGCACGCCTGCTCCGGGAGCCGCCCCGCAGCCTGCCGCGGCGGCCGCTGCGAGCGCGTTGGCCGCCGCCCCGGCGGCCGAGTTCGTGAGCCTCGCCGCACTGCCCCTCTCCGAGGACGTGATCCGCGAAATGCTCAAGGAGGTCAAGGACCCCGAGCTGTTCGTGAACATCGTCGATCTCGGCCTGATCTACGGCGTGACGCTCTCCGCTGCCGCCGACGCGCCGGACAAGCGGCACGTGGCGATCGACATGACGATGACGAGCCCGGCATGCCCGGCGGGCCCGCAATTGATCGGCGACACGAAGCGTGTCGTCGGCACCCGCCCCGACGTGTCGGCGGTGGAGGTGCGGATCGTGATGGATCCGCCCTGGACGCCAGACCGCATGACCGAGGCGGCCCGCGACCAGCTCGGGATCTTTTGAGAGCGCCCGCGGGGCCATCCATGGCCCCCGCAGGCTTGGCCGTGTGCGAGCCAGCTCGCACACGGCGGGCGGCCGCACCTCCGGGCGGCCGTGGCCGCCGCTTACGCGGCTTCCTGGAGCGGCGGTCTCTGACCGTCGAATCCGGGCCGCCCTTTCAACCCAAATTGCGACACGAAAGGGACGACATAAAAACGGCTGTCCGCATGCCGTATTTACGGGTATCATACTGCAATATGAAGACCACGATCGACATCCCGGACGAGCTCTTTCGGCTTGCCAAGGCGCGAGCGTCGCTCAGCGGCATCAGTCTGCGGCAGTTCGTGACCGACACTCTGCGGACACGACTCGAACGTGAAGAACAGCAGGCCCAGGCGACCGATCCGCCGTGGATGAAGGGATTCGGCGGCCTCGCCGACCTGGCCACCGAATCGGCCCGGATCCGCGGTCTGATCGCGGACGAGTTCGAGACGGTTGAACCGGAGCCGGGGCAGTGATTCTCGACACCAACGCCCTCTCCGCATGGGCGGAGGGCGACCGCGGGATCGAGCCGATCTTGCGGGCCGCGGCCAGCATCATGGTGCCCGTGGTCGTCCTCGGAGAGTTCGAGTACGGCATCCGCCAGTCGAGGCACTATCGGCGTTACGCCGACTGGCTTCACGCCAACCTCGAAGGAGTTGAGATCGTCGCGATCGACCGTGACGTGGCGCACGCCTACGGCACGGTGCGACTTGAACTCAAGCAGGCAGGCACGCCGATTCCCATCAACGACACGTGGATCGCCGCGATCGCCCGGCAGCGGGGCACGCCCGTCGTCTCGCGTGACTCCCATTTCGACGCTGTCGCGGGGATCGAGCGGGTCGCGTGGTAGGGCTTGTCAGCATCGACCTGGAGGATCGCGGTCTCGCCGCTCCAGGGAGGCGTAGAGCCGCTCGTGGGCGGCGGCCATCGCGGCGGCCGTGTGTCGCCCGCGGGCAATCGCGTGGCCGCGGGCACCGAGGGCGGCGGCGCTGACGGGATCGGCGAGCAGCGTACCGATGACGCGGGCCAGATCGGCCGGATCACCCGGCCTGTGCAACAGGCCGGCGGCCTCGGCGGCATGTTCGTCGCGAAGCAGCTCCGGAAACGTGCCGTGAGCCGGTGCGACCACGGGCACGCCCGCGGCCATGGCCTCGATCACCGGCAGGCCCTTCGCCTCGGGATGGGCCGTCGGCATCGCGAACACGTCGATCGACTCGAGGAGCGCGAGCTTGCCGACCCGGTCCACCTGCCCCAGCCAGCGGTAGCGGTCGGCCACGCCGAGACTCGTCGCCAGCCCTTCGCACTCCGCAATGTAGCCGCGCTCCGCGGCCACGGTCGCACCGGCGGCGACGAGTTCCACGTCGTGGCGGTCGGCGAGCATCGGCAGCGCCCGCACGAGCAGGTCGAGTCCTTTTTCGGCGCAGGCCCGCGCAAGATAGCCCACCACGAGCCGGCCGCCCCGCGCCGCCCGCCGGGCCGCGAGATCTGGCGGAACGGCCGGGAACGCCGCGAGTTCCACGCCGTGTGGAATCACCTCCACACCCTTGGCCGCGAGGCCCAGCCGTTCCTCCATGAACCCGGCGTAGAAATGGTTCAAGGCGACGAATCGATCGACGTCGGCCGCCCGCTCGCGGAGCAGCTGCCAGACCCGCCCGCGGTGGGCGGCAGGCATCGCGTCGATGAAGATGTCCTCGCCGGAGAGCGTGCACACGACCTTCGCGGCGGTAGCCTGGCGAATCGCCCGCGCCAGCCCGATGAGCAGCGCGTTGGAAAGGTGCACGACGTCGGGCCGCACGTCGGCCGCGAGCCACGCCGCGAGCTTCGCCACCTCCTTCCGCTGCCGGCCCGCCTCGCCCTGGAGCGTGGAGATGGTGAGCGGGCCGAGATCCGCCGCCCGCGCACCGCCAGTGCGGCCCGAGAGCCACTCGAGCAGGGGCCGGGCGTCGAGCGGCGCGTCGATGAACCGCGGCGTGTGACGAAACAGCGGCACGTGTTCCTGCAGCCACACGTTCACGCCCCCCATCACGACCCGGCGCTCGGCGACGTTCTCCTCGTCGGTGGTCGTGGGCACGTAGGCCGGCACGAGGATGGCGTCGCCGCCCCGGGCCCGCAGCGCCCGCACGAGCGCGTTGTCGTGCAGGCACGAGCCGCACAGCCTGCCCCCCGCCCCGGCCGTGATGTGGACGATTTTCATGCGGTCGGCGAAACCAGACGACTCATCGTCCGCCCTCCAGGTGGAGGAGCACGAGCGCCAGGTCGGCGGGCGTGATCCCGCTCACGCGGCCCGCCTGGCCGAGCGTCCGCGGCCGGATGCGGGCGAGCTGCTCGCGGGCCTCGACCCGCAGGTGCCGCACGCCGCCGTAGTCGAAGCCCTCGGGGATCGGCCGCTCGGCGTGCTTCCGCTGCCGCTCGATCCGCTCCCGGTCGAGGGCCACGTAGCCCGAGTAGCGGATGTCGTTCTCGATCTGGATCGCCGCCTCCCGCGACACCGCCGCCAGATCGGGAGCCGCCTCGACCGCGTGGGACCAGGTGAACTCCGGCCGCTTGAGCAGGTCGGCGACCGTCACGCCGCCGACGCGGTGCGCCGCGAGCGCCGCCAGGGTGGCCTCGATCTCCGCGGTCTTGGCCGCCAGCCGGTCGATCCGCCAGGGCTCGGCCAGGCCGACCGATGCAGCCAGCGGCGTGAGCCGGCGGTCGGCGTTGTCGTGCCGCAGGGCGAGCCGGTGCTCGGCGCGGCTCGTGAACATGCGGTAGGGCTCGTCCACGCCGCGGGTGACGAGGTCGTCGATGAGCACGCCGATGTAGGAATCCTCGCGGGCGAGCACGAGCGGGTCGCGGCCGGCGGCGGTCAGGGCGGCATTGGCCCCCGCGAGCAAGCCCTGGGCGGCGGCCTCCTCGTAGCCGGTCGTGCCGTTGATCTGGCCGGCGCAGAACAGGCCCCCGACCCGCTTGCTCTCGAGCGTCGCGAAGAGCTGGTCGGGAGGGCAGTAGTCGTACTCGACCGCGTAGCCGTAGCGCATGATCACGGCCCGCTCCAGGCCGGGCACGAGCCGCACCATCGCGTCCTGCACGTCGCGGGGCAGGCTCGTCGAGATGCCGTTGACGTAGATCTCCCGCGTCCGGCGGCCCTCCGGCTCGAGGAACAGCTGGTGGCTTTCCTTGTCGGCGAACCGCACCACCTTGTCTTCGATGCTCGGGCAGTAGCGCGGGCCGCGGGATTCGATCTGGCCAGTGAACATCGGGGCCCGGTGGAGATTGGCCCGGATGAGGTCGTGGATCGCGGGGCTCGTCTTGGTGATCCAGCAGACCATCTGCTCCTGCTCGATGCGGTCGGTGAGGAACGAAAACGGCTGCGGCTCCGCGTCGCCGGGCTGCACGTCGAGCCGGGAGAAGTCGATCGACGTGGCCGACAGCCGGCAGGGCGTGCCGGTCTTGAACCGGTCGATCACGACACCGGCCCGCGCGAGCGCCCGGCTGACGCCGGAGGTCGTTCCCTCGCCCGCCCGGCCGCCGGCAGTTTGCGCCTCGCCGACGTGCATCACCGCCTGGAGAAACGTGCCCGTGGTGAGCACGACGGCCGCGGCCCGATACTCGGCTTCGCCGCGGACGCGGACCCCGACCACCCGCCAAGGCGGCTCCGCCTGCGCGGCGGCCGCGACCGGCTCGAAGACCAGGTCCTCGACGGTTTCCTGCCGCAGGTCGAGGTTCTCCGTCTCCTCGACGAGCCGCTTGACCTCCATCTGGTAGAGCTTCTTGTCGGCCTGGGCCCGCGGCCCGTGCATGGCCGGGCCCTTGGACCGATTGAGCACGCGGAACTGGATGCCGGTGGCGTCGATCGCCCGGCCCATCAGGCCGCCGAGGGCGTCGACTTCGCGGACGAGCTGGGCCTTGCCCACGCCGCCGATCGCCGGATTGCAGCTCATCTGGCCGACGGTGTCGCAGTTGGCGGTCAGCAGGGCCGTGCGGGCTCCGAGCCGGGCCGCGGCGCAGGCCGCCTCCACCCCGGCATGGCCGGCTCCGATCACGAGCACGTCGTAGTGGTAGGTACAGCCCATGGGCGCGGTGGCAAACCTGGCAGGCTGGGCGGACTGGCGGCCGCCGACAGACTCTGCCCGATTGAATCATCCGCCCTTCCCGACGCAAAGCGAACGCCGGCAGCCAGCGTCATGCCGCGTCTGCATCCGACCGAAAAACCCTGGCAGGGCGCACCCCCCACTTAGGGTGGATTGCGTGCCTGCGGGCGGGGGGTTCGGTCGCACTCGGTCACGAAGGAGCATTTCCATGATAGCGGCATTGGGCGTCAGGGCGGCGGGGGTTCGGTCGGCCTGGCTGATGGCGGTGGCAGCGGTAATGGTGGAGACGGCGTCGTGCGTCACGGCCACCAGGGCCCAGGAGCCGGCGGTGCCGCCGCCGCTGCCGCAGTTCGCGCCCGACATCCAGGTGACGGAGGTGGCCTTCAACGGTGGCCCGACCTTCCCGGAACCGCTGTGGACCTCCTACGCCCTGACCGACGCCCTCTTCTGGGGCCGGGACAACCAGGCGACGAACCGGCCGCTCATCGTCGGGCAGGACACGGGCCAGACGCTCGTGAGTGCCCGGGACCTGCAGTTTCCCTTCAGCGAAGGCGTCCGCGCGTTCTACGGGCAGCGGGCTCCGGACCGCGGCGGCTGGGAAGTCGGCTACTTCGGCGTCTACGGGCAATCGGCCACGCAGTTCGTGGCGGCCACACCGCCCGACTTCATCCAGATGCCAGGGTCGCTCGGCCCCCAGCTCACGCAGGACGGCGAGACGGCGACGCTGAAATACAACTCCGTGATCAACTCCGCCGAAGCCAATCTCTTCAGCACTTCCAACGAATGGCGCCGGCCGTCCGGCAGCTGGCGGACGGTGGACTGGCTGGTCGGGTTTCGCTACCTCGGTGTCGAAGAACAGGCCTCGATCCTCATGAACTGCTGCGTCGACGACAACACGCTGACGCCGGTGCCGTATGGCGTGCGCACCCGCAACAACCTGTTCGGTGCGCAGATCGGCAACCGCACCCGTTGGACCTGGGAGAACTGGGCCTTCGAGGGCTGGGCGAAGGCCGGCCTGTTCGGCAATGCCCAGAAACAGATCCAGGATCCGCTCATCGACTACACGGGATTTCAGGAGCGGCCTGGGCTGTCGTCGACCGGCAGCCAGGTCGCCTTCGTGGGCGACATCAACACGTCGGTCATCTATCGGCTCACGGACGTGTGGGGCATCCGTGCCGGCTACAACCTGATCTGGATCGACGGCCTGGCGCTCGCGCCCAACCAGTTCGACTTCGCGACCGCCGATGGAGCGGGCACCCGGCTCGTGTCAGGCGGCGGCATCTTCATGCACGGTGCCAACCTCGGCCTGGAGGCCCGCTGGTAAGCCGACTCACGGTGCGGGCACCCGGAGCGTGATCGGCGCGATGCGGAGCGGCGGGGCGAGGAGCGGCGAGCTCGTCAGCTGGGACACGATCCCGGTGGACCGGGCGTACTGTCGCACGCCCCGCGCTCCGCCACCACCGTTGAGGCCCTTCACGCCGTAGAGGTTGTCCACGATGCCGTCGCCGGTGAGGTCGAGGGCCGCCGCAAACGCCCGGGCGTTGGTCTTCACGAAGGAGGAGAACGCCGTCAGCCTGGCAAGCTGCCCGCCGTTCGCCCCGCTGTAGACCTCGACGATCGAGTTGCCGCCAATCCCCGCCCCGACGACGACGTCGTCGATGGCATCGCCATCCCACCGCGCCGTGGAGAGGGTCACGCCGCCGCGGAAGCCCGGGGCGATCACGAATGCCCCGCGAACCACCTTCGGCGTCACCGACACGTCCCAGATCCGCGTCCACGCCCGGGTGCCGGCGTTCGTGCCGGTGACGATCTCCGCGATCCCGTCAGGGGCCGCCGACGTCTTGACGCCGTTGAAGTAGGTGCCGAAGTCACCGGCCGCGACCATCG
Source organism: Pirellulales bacterium (assembly GCA_044344765.1). Classification (GTDB taxonomy): domain Bacteria; phylum Planctomycetota; class Planctomycetia; order Pirellulales; family UBA1268; genus QWPN01. Next base: position 15,261 of record JBIJCJ010000071.1, read on the forward strand.
TGCCGTTGGCGTACGGCGCGGGGAAGGCGCGGAAGGACTGGAACGCCGCGTTCGCCACCGGGTCGGCGTTCGTTGGAGTGACCTTGAACACCCGGACCATGGGATTACCGGTAGACATGCCGGCGATGATGTCGCCATCGCCGTCACCATCGATGTCGCCGACAGCCACCTCCACGCCACCGCGGTAGGCAGTGCCGAAGGGGAACGTGCGATACGCGGTGAGCTCGACGCCCTGCGGCGTGAACACGCGAATCTGGCTGATCCGGTTGCGGCCCGGGCCGACGATGATCTCGGCGATGCCGTCACCGGTGACGTCTCCGCTGGTGACCCGCACCCCGCCGCGGAAGCCGGGCTCGTAGGCCAGGAACTGCGTCAGGATCGTGCCGGTCACCGGATCGACGATCCTCACCCACGGGGCGATGCCGCAACTGTCGTCGGTGCCGATGATCAGGGCGGCCACGTCGGCCGTCGGGTTGATCGGCCCGTCGTAGGCGCTCGTCCACGTCGCCGTAGCCGATTCCTGGCCGATGCTCGCGGTCGCCGTGTTGCTGATGTCGCTCTTGAAATCGCTGGTCAGAGCGGTGATTGAAAATGTCGCCGTCCCGAGCACCGCCAGGTTCATGAGCTTGTCGATGCCCGCCGTGCTGGCGGTGACGGAATCGGGGCTGCCGTCGGCGGTACCAGAACCGGTGCCCGTGTAGGTGACGGTCCAACTCCAGCTGACGACGCCCGCGGGCAATGCATCGACCACGCGGACGCCCGATGCGAAACTCGGTCCATTGTTGGTGACGATCACCGTGAAGTTCAGCGGGCCACCGCCTTTGTAGGTGATGTCGCCGGTCTTCGTGACATCCAGATCGACGAGGCCGGTGATCGTGTCCGTCACCGTGTCCGTCGCGGAGTCGAACGGGCTCGTCACCGTCGCCGTGTTGACGAGGCTGCC
>JBIJCJ010000243.1:0-4575 GCA_044344765.1 Pirellulales bacterium
GCTATGGGAGCAAGCAAAGGCATGGATGCCGAAGCGCCGCGGACATGCAGTGAGCGAAGGCCCGGAAGGCCGGAGCGAACGTCCGGCGACATGGCAGGGGCACCCCCGACCCGCTCGGCGGCGGGTTCGATCACGCCACGAGCGTCGGCGACCGCACACCACTGCATCAGCCTCCCATCAGCCACGGCAGGTGAGCGGGTCGGCGTGAGGATGCGGAGCGTGGCGGACTTTCGCCAGCGACGCAACTCATGCCGCCCGCGAGCCGGTTTGGGCGAGTGCGCCCAATGCGGGCTCGATCGCGTCGATCACGACCCGCCCGCGGCCGACCGCAACATCTCCACGAACCGCTCCACCATCCACGGCAACGACACGACGAGCATCGCCACCATCGCCGCCAGCCGCGGCACGAGACCGACGATTTGTTCGTGCACGCCCGTGGCCGCCTGCACGAGGCCCGCGAGCGTCCCCACCACGAAGCCGACGACGAGCACCGGCGCGATCACGACCGCCCCGGAGAGCAGCGCCGTCCGCGCGAGTTCGACGAGGTCGGTGTCCATCGGCATGGCCCGCGGTCAGGAGGCGGTGGTGGCCCGCACGCTGTCGAGGAGCGACTGGACGACGAGCGTCCAGCCGTCGGCGGCGACGAACACCAGGAGTTTGAGCGGCAGCGAGACGAGCGTGGGCGGCAGCATCACCAGGCCCGTGGAGACGACGAGCGTGGCGACGAGGAGGTCGAGCACCAGGAACGGCAGCAGGAGGCGGAAGCCGATGGCGAAAGCCGTCTCCAGTTCGCTCACCAGGAACGCCGGCAGCAGCGTCTCGACCGGGACGTCGTCGTAGGTGGCGACGTTCCGCGGGCCGTCGGGATGGCGGGCCAGGAAGAGGAGCATCGTGTCGCGGTTGCCCGCCTGCTCGATCTGCCCGGCCATCCAGCGGCGAATCGGCAGCGAGCCGCGGTCGCATGCCGTGGCCGCCGAGACCGCGCCCCGCTGGTAGGGCTCGACGCCGTCGCGCCAGGCCTGCTTCCACACCGGCCACATGACCATCGCCGACAGGAAGATCGCCAGCGCGGCGACGACCTGGTTGGAGGGGATCTGCGGCGCTCCGAGCCCCTGCCGCAGGAGCGCCAGCACCACCGACATCCGCACGAAGCAGGTCGTCATCAGGAGCAGCGCGGGCGCGAGGCTCATGACGCCCACGAGGACTGCCGAGGGGAGCACCGTGCCCGGCGAGAGGACCGTGACCAGCCGGCCGAGGCCGGCATCGACGGACGTCACCGCCGCGGGAGGATCGGCCACCATCGGCACGGGCGTGACGGGCAGTTCGGCCGGGGCATTGGCCGCGGCGTCGGCGGCGGAGGCCGGCGCTGCGGCCAGTGTCGCGAGCAGGAGCACGACGGCGGCGCCGGCCCGAGGGATCCGCGGCATCCGCCCGGCGGGCCGCGGCGGGGTCTGCGCCCCGCGGCAGGCGGCCGTGATCCGGTCGGTGGACTGCGGGTCGGCGATTTCGGCGAGCGTCTGGCAGCCGCTGGACGACACGGCCACGAGCAGCGTCTTGGGGCCGAAGCGGAGGATCCGGGCCGCATGCTGGCCGGCGAGCGGCGCCTCGCCGAGCACCTCGAAGACCTCGCTCGGCAGTGCGGCCCGGCGGCGGCCCGTCGAGAAGAAGCGAAAGCCGGCCAGCACCGCGAACGCGGCGGCGATCGCGGCCAGGAGTCGGAAGTCGGTCGCCGGGCGGGCGGCGGGAGCGGCGTTGCGGCCGGCATTCCCCGTCGGCAACGGGACGGGGCCGAGCCTGCTCGCGGTCGGCGGCCCGGCCTCGACGGTGTGGGTGGCGGGGGCGACGACCTGTTCCGGGCTGGGCGCGATCGGCGGCGCGGCCCGCAGGCTCCGGCCCGCGCTCAGCAGCACGGCGACGGCCACGGCCAGCCAAACGGAGTGGACAAAGGCCATGGAGGGCTTTGTCCTCGGGCGTAACTCGCAAATCTCGCACCCCAGTTTCGCCAGACTGCCTTCTATGCCCGGCAATTGGTTTCCGGTTTGTCTGGTTTGGCGGTCCCGTTCCTGGAAGCCCGAGGCGCGAGCCGAGGGAATGTGGTGCGGTTTCCGGTGAAGCGCCGCGTATTCCCTCAGCTCGCGCTTCGGGCTTCCCGGCAACCGGGCACGACGGTCAGAGACCGCCGCTCAAGGAAGCGGAGAGCACGACAATCGGAGACCGCCACTCGAGTTGGGGCGGGACCATCAAAACACAGGCTCAACCGATGATCGACCGGCGGCGGGCGACGTAGTCCCAGACGACGAACCGGTCGAGGTCCTTGCCGGCGGCGAAGAACACCCGCCCCTGCGCCGCCTCCGCCAGCCGGTAGGCGAACTGGATGTCTTCCCGCGACTGCGACCAGCCCGCGAGCAGGAACACGTTCACGCGAATCCCATCGCGGCGGCAGGCCCGGGCCTCGCGGAGCGTCGCCTCCTCCGTCCGCCGGTGGGGCGGGTAGAGGAGATACAGCTCACTGCCCTCAAAGTGGGCCGTCGGCAGCCCGTCGGTGATCAGGATCACCTGCTTGTTGGGCGTGTCCTGCCGTGCCAGGTGCTGCCGCGAGAGCTGCAGGGCGTGCTGGATGTTCGTGAAGTGCGGCGGCACGTCGGCCTCCGTGATCCGCGGGTCGGCCATGTCGGCCCGCAGGCGGACGACCGAGTCGAAGATCGTCACCGGCTTGGGCATGAGCGCGACGATCTCGCCCGCCGGCCGCGGCTTCGCGAACGAATACATCTCGACGAACTGGAGGAAGTCGCCGGGGAACTCCCGCTGCACGATCCCCTGGAGGGCCAGCGCCATCTTCTTCACGCTCACGTGCAGGCCGCCGTAGCGCATCGAGCCGCTCATGTCGAGGACCACGCTGGTGGCGCACTTGGGCGTGTTGCGCGTGCGGTGGACCTCGATGTCGCGGGACGTGAGCCGCAACGGACCGGCTCCGCCGGCCTGCCGCAGCATGGCGTTGACGAGCGAGCCGGGAATGTCCATGTGGGCCACCGAGTCGCCGAACTCGTAGGGCCGGGTGGGCACCAGCTCGACGGCGCCGTCGCCGACCACGTCGCCCTGGTGGCGGCCGGTCCGCGCCGGGTCGAGGTCGGCGAAGATCCGCTCCAGCAGCTTTCCCTGGAAGACTCGCAGCGCTGCCGGCGTGAGCCCGTAGCTGCGGCCGGTCTTCTCCAGCCCCTGGCGGGCGGCCATCTGCTCCACGAGATCCTGCACCTCCCGCCGCAGTCCCTGCAGGTCGTCGAGATCCTCCGCCTCGACGTGGCGGCCGAGGGCCTCGAGGTTGATGAGAAACACCCGCGCGTTCTTGCGGGCCTCCTCCAGCTGGCGGAGCAGGTCCTCGATCTCCTCGAGCCGGACCTTGACCTCGATCGCCTCCTCGACCGTGAGCTTCTCCCGGCCGGTGAAGGTCCACTTCGCGGCCAACTCGTCCACCTGATAGACGTCGCCAAGCCGCTCGATCAGCCCGGCGAGCTGCGCCGCGAACGGGCTTTGGTCGTCCTCCTGGGCGTACCACAGCCGTTCGAGACGCCGCAGCTGTTCCTCGCGGACGGCCCGCTCGAAGCCCTCGCGATGCCGCGGCGGCGGGCTCGCGCGGCGGGCCGCGTCGCGAAACTCAGCCCGCGCCTTCTTGCGGACGGCGTCGGTCTCGAACCGCTCGAGGATCTTCCGCCGCGCCTCCTCGAGCTTGCGGCGCAGAGAGTCGAGCGAGGGGCCGAGACGACCGATCTGGTCCGGGTCGAGCTCGATCGCGTTCGCCAGTTGCTCCTCGGTCAGGTCCTCGACGTCGCCGAACTCGAGCAGGTGCTCCATCAGGGGCGAGACGAGATCGGCCTCCGGCGGCCGCGGCGGCGGAATCCGCGCGGGATCGTACTTCTGGTACGTGTGAAGCACACCGCCGAGCGTGTCACGAGTGGGCATGGGTCACCTGAAGCCTCCCGTGTCGTAGACCGTCCGGCCGTGCGACTGGATCCTCGAGATGCGTTCCGTGGCGTAGAGCCCCGCGAGCACGAACTCGATGCAGCTCGCCCGCACCGCCGGATCCTGCGCGGGGTTCACCTCGAAGGCCCGCTCCCAGATTTGCGGCACGTCCTCCACCAGCCGCGCGTAGGTCGCCGACGGCACCGCGTCGCCGACCTCGATCTTCGCGCCCTGGCCGAAGACCTTCGCGATCTCGTCGAGGCCGTGGGCCTCGACGTACTCCTCGAACACGGTGCCGATCGCCTCCGCCACGACCGCGTCGAGCACCTGCCGCTCGGTCATCTGGTGGCTGCCCATGAGGTCGAGCTCCAGTTTGCCGAGGCTCGAGGAATAGAGGTGGCCGAGGTCGCTGATCCGCGGCACGGCGGGCTTCTCGCCGAGGCGGACGGCCCGCTGCCGGGCGCTGGCGACGACGGTTTCGTAGTTGGCGATCGAGAACCGGGCGCTGACGCCCGACTGCTGGTCGATGAACTTGCTCTTCCGGGCCGCGATCGTGACCTGCTCGAGGATCGCCTTCATGAACGGCGGCACCAGCACCGGCCACTCGCCGCCGAGGTC
>JBIJCJ010000244.1:0-4529 GCA_044344765.1 Pirellulales bacterium
CCTGCTCACCGGCCGCACCACCACCGGCACCTGAATCAGCGGACCACGCCCCCGCCCTGCTCGAGCGCCGCCAGCCGGGCCGCGGCCTCGGGAGGCGCGTTGCCCCTGGCGACGGCCTGCCGGTAACTGTCGAGCGCGTCCGTGGTGCGGCCGAGCGCCTCCTGCGCCATGCCCTCGAGCAGGAGCACGTCGGCCGGCGTCTGGCTGGGTCCATATTGCTCGCCGAGGATGGCGAGCGTGGCCAGGGCCCGCTGCGGCCGGCCGAGCCGCCGGTAGGCGTCGGCGGTGTCGCGGAGCGTCTCGCGGTCCTCGGGGGCGAGGGCGAGGGCGCGGTGGAAGTCGGCGAGAGCCTGATCGGCCTGACCGCGGGCCATCGCCACCTGACCGCGCAGCCGCCAGGCGTCGGCCGACCGCGGCGCCATCCGCACCGCGTCGCGAGCCAGACGATCGGCGTCTTCGAGGAGCCCGAGTTCCATGTACATCCGGCCGCCGTCGATCGAGAGGCCGACGTCGCCGGGCGAGAGCTTGAGAGCCTCGGCGATCTGGCCGACGGCCTCCATCCGCTGGCCGCGTTTCCAGAGCACGTCGGCATAGTGCCGCCGGGCGTCGATGTCGAGCGGGCAGCTCTTCACGGCCCGTTCGAGCAGCCCCTCGGCCCGCACGAGATCGTTGCGGTCGACCGCCGAGAGGCCTTCGTTGCACAGCCGGCGGGCATCGGCGAGCTCCGGCGGCACGGGGCCGCGCCGCTGCACGAGGCGACAGCCCGCACCGAGCCCCGCGGCGAGGATCACGACGAGCACCGTGCGCGGCGACATGGAAGCGATTCGAGTCCCGAGGAAGAGCGGCGGACTGTAGCGACCCGTGACGGCCGCCGACAGACGAGCCGCCGCGCCTTGATCAAACCGACTTTGTGGTGGTACCGGCTCGGGGGCGGCAAAAGTCTTCTCGCTGTGGCCGCAGCGGCCACACGCTCGTCGAGCGTTCGCCGACCCCCTCGCCTCCCTCTCGTAAACCGACGAATTCTCCGGCCAGCCAAACCGAATCTGCCCCAGCCTGCCGGGCTTGCCACGGCCGCCGCGCCGACCGGGATCGGCCTTGGCGCAGGCCGCGGCCGGCCCGTACCACCCCCCCGGAAATCGTGGCAGGGCGGCGAGGAGGCCGGGGTTGGTACGCGGTGACGAACGAATACTGAGGGCGGCGTGGGCCGGGCTGCTCACCCTGGTGGCAGGCTGCGAGGTGCGCGACGAACTGGCGCCACCGCCGGCCGCCGGCTGGCCGAGCGCGTCCGGGGTCGATAATCGCCCGCTGTTTCCGGCGGCTGACGCGACGCCGAAGGCGATCGAATACGTGGAGGGCTTCGATTCGGGCCGGCGACGGGCGGCCGAGGACGGCCGACCGCTGCTCGTGGTGTTTCGCGGCTCCTGGTGCCGGTGGAGCGCCGAACTCACCCATGGAACGCTCGCCGACCCGCGGATCGTGGGCCTCTCCCGCCGGTTCGTCTGCGTCGCGGTGGACGCCGACCGCGACGCCGCGACCTGCCGCCGCTTCGCCGTCGATCGTTTTCCTTCGGTGCTGCTGCTCGAGACCGACGGCAGCGAACGGTTTCGGGTGACGGGGTCCACCGCCGCGGGGCTGGCCGACGCGATGGCCGGCCTGCTCGACGCCACGACCGCCCGGGGCCGCATGGCCGCGGCCTCCCACGACACCGCGCGGTGACACTCGTTCGGCTACGATGCCCGTCGCGGCTCCGCCGCCCCTTCATCCCGGAACGGATCGCGTGTCGCAGCCCTCACCGCAACTCCCCCAGCAGGAACGAAAGTTCCACGCCTATCCGTGGTGGAGCCCGCGGTTCTGGCACGGCATGCCGCTGGGCGTGTGGCTGCCGCTGGTGGCGGAGCACGGCTGCAGAGCGTCGCTGTCGAAGTGGGGCCTGATGGCCACGATCTCGATGGCCGCGGCCTTCAATTCCCTCTGCGAGCCCTTCAGCGAGGCCCGCTTCCGCCGTCGGCTGCGCAACCCGCCGACCACGCCGCCGCCACTGTTCATCATCGGCCACTGGCGGAGCGGCACCACGCTGCTCCACGAACTGGCGATGCTCGACGACCGGTTCTGCTGCCCCAACACCTACCAGTGCCTCGCCCCCGGACACTTCCTGCTCACGGAAGCCGCGCTCACCTCCTCCCTCGCCTGGATCATGCCGGCCAAGCGGCCGATGGACGACGTGGCGGCGGGCTTCGACCGCCCGCAGGAGGACGAGTTCGCCCTCATGAACCTCGGCGCGCCCTCGCCCTACCGCCGCATGGCCTTTCCGATGACGAGCAGTGACGCCCCCGAGGCACTCGACATCGAGAAACTCTCGCCGGCGGACCGCGGCCGCTGGGTGCGGGCGCTGCGCCGATTCCTGACCATGCTCGCCGTCCGCGACCCGCGGCGACCGGTGCTCAAGAGCCCGCCGCACACGGCCCGGGTCGGCGTGCTGGCCGAGATGTTTCCGGAGGCCAGGTTTCTGCACATCGTCCGCGACCCGTTCGTCGTCTTCCCGTCGACGCTGCGGCTCTGGCGCTCGCTGCACGAGGTGCAGGGGCTGCAGGTGGACGACGGCGCGGCGCTGGAACGCTACGCCTTCGCCGCCTTCGCGGAGATGTACGCCGCCTTCGACCGCGACCGCCCGCGGCTCGCCCCCGAGCGACTCCACGAACTGCGGTACGAAGACCTCGTCGCCGACCCCGTCGGCCGGCTCGCCGAGGCGTACGAGCGGCTCGACCTCGGCGGCTTCGACCGCGTGCGGCCGGCGCTCGAGGCGCAGGCCCGAGCGATGCAGCAGTATCGAAAGAACACCTTCCGCCACGACCCGCGGCTGGTGGAGGAGATCGGCCGCCACTGCCGGTTCTTCATCGATCGGTACGGCTACGCAATCCCCGCGCTCGCGTCCGGGGCCTGATGCCTTGTCACGCGGCGCACCGGACGTCACCCGGCCCGGCGGCGCTGCCGCTGGAGGAGGCGGACCTTCGGGTCGGCCTGCATGCTCTTCGCCTCGTCGGCGAACTCCTGCGGCGTCATGCGGATCCGCCGCTCGAACCGCCAGCGGGCGAGCCCCCACTGGACCACGGCCACGGCGGCGGCGGCGGCAGCGAGGGCCGAGAGCGTGTGGCTCGCGGCGGCCCAGGCCTGCGACCCGGTGACCGGACCGTCGGCCGCGGAGAGGACGGCGACGAGCGGCCGCGCGGCGAGCACCATGGCCGCGCCGAGCCCGGCGAGGCCGAGGCCGCTGCCGACGATCGCGCCGAGCGTGGCCAGGGAGCAGATCCGGCGCAGTCCGGCGAACGGATTCACCCGCTCGAGGTCGGGCGCGACGCGGCCCGGCTCCCACGAGAGGCCGTCGAGCACGAACCGCACGGCGAGGGCCGCGGTGGCGCTGGCCAGCACGAGACCGAGGGTCGGCAGCAGGATGGCGGCAGGCACGAGCGCCACCCATTCGGCGGGCGCGGCGGGCTGCGCGACTCCGCTGCGGATGGCGGCCCGCAGCATGTCGGCGGCGGCGGGAAGCGTGGCCCGGCCCCAGGCGGGCAGCAATGCCAGGGCGGTCGCCGCGCCGGCGGCCCAGGCCGGCAGTGCGGCGGCGGGCATCATGCCGGCCCGCCGGGCGGCTTCTCGGCGGCGGGGCGTGGCGGGCAGCGTGCGGTCGGCGGTGTCAGCCATTGTTCCGCGTCCTCGGGACAGGACGGTGGCCGGCATCGTCCGCGCCGATCCCCTCCACCCGGGCTCGGGCGACGATGCCGAAGCCTCCGCACCAGGTCTCCGCGCCGAGGGCCACGGCGGCCAGGAGCACGAGTGCCGCGACCGCCTGCAGCATCCCCTGACCGGGCACGAAGCGGATCGTCCGCAGGCAGACGGTGCTCGCCAGATGGAAGACGAGCACGGCCGTGATCGCCGGCAGGGCGAGCGACACGGCCAGCGCCAGCGCGGCGTCGGGCAGTGACGTCACCGCCGCGGCGATGCCGGCGGTGAAGGTGTCGTCGCCGGGCGTGACCGCGCCGATCGGCAGCGTCCGCACGCCGTCGATGAGCCCGGCGACGACGGCGAGATGGCCGCCGGCGCCGAGGAAGCCGCCAATGGCGAGCCACCGGCAGAGCCGCGCCGTGCCGGCGGCCTGGGCGTCGCCCTCGGGATCGAAGTCGTCGGCCCACGAGAGCCCGGCCACGCTGCCGAGGATGCCTCCCGCCCACGACGCGGCCGCGAGCACGACCGCGACGGCCAGGCCGAACCCGAGGCCGACCACGGCCTCGCCCGCCACGAGCAGCGGCCAGGCCGGCAGCGGCGCGGAGCCGCGGTGCGCCGCCGCCAGCGGCAGGGCGACCACGGCGAGGAGGATCGCCAGCGTCGCGCGAATCCGGAGCGTGGCCGTGGGAAACACGGCCGCCAGCCCCACGAGGCTCGCCACCCCGACCCGCGCGAGCACGCCCGCGGCAACCACCGGCTCGGCGACGAGCGATTCAAGGAGCGGGTTCATCTGGGATTTTCGAAGGTGC
>JBIJCJ010000245.1:0-4520 GCA_044344765.1 Pirellulales bacterium
TCCGCGACGTCACCTTCGCCCATACGGCCTACGCCGGGCCGCCGGCGAAGTTCGAGGCCGGCACGCCGAACATCGCCGACGCCATCGGCCTCGCCGCCGCCCTCGACTACGTCACGGCCCTCGGCCACGAGCGGATCGCCGCCTACGAGCACGAACTCCTGCACTACGCCACCAGCCGGCTGACGGCGATCGACGGCCTGCGAATCATCGGCACGGCCCGCGACAAGGTGGGTGTGCTCTCCTTCGTGCTCGACGGTCGCGATCCGGTCGAGATCGGCAAGGCCCTCGACCGTGCGGGGCTCGCCGTCCGGGCGGGCCATCACTGCGCCCAGCCGTCGCTGCGGCGGTACGGCCTCGAGGCCACGGTCCGCCCGTCGCTGGCGTTCTACAACACCCGCGGCGAGATCGACCGGCTGGCCGACGCGGTCACCGCGATCGCCCGCGGGCTTTGAGAGAAAGCGGGAAGGCGATCCACAAATCCACGGAGTGGACCGCGTCACCCCCGGGCTTCCGCCCGGGGCTTTTGGGGAGAAACGCAAGCCTGCCAGAGCAGGATCCGCAGGCCATCGACCCAGGAAACCCTCGGCTTTGGCCCCGATCGTGGAACGCAAATCGAGCGCGACAAGATTTCCAGAAGCCCCCGGCGGAAGCCGGGGGGTGACGGGCTGCCCCGCCGGTTTTGGGAGAAACCGGGAAGGCGATCCACAAGCCCACGGAGTGGACCGCGTCACACGCGAGGATCAAGTGTGAACCGTATCAGACCCCGGCCGACTGCGGCCGATCGGAGCGGAGGTGATCCGGCAGCCACTCCTGCTCCGCCTCGTCGGGCGCCACGCTGCTCGCCGTTCCCGCCAAGGACGGATCGTGGCCCGCCAGGTATTCATCCACGTGCTCCTCCCGGGCGCTCGTCCCGAAGAACGAGTACATGACGGGCACGAGAATCAGGACGAGAAGCGTGGTCATCATCAGCCCGAAGGCCATCGAGGTCGCCATCGGCACGAGGAACTGGGCCTGGAAACTCTTCTCGAGCAGCAGCGGCAGCAGGCCGCCGATCGTCGTGATGCTCGTCAGCATCACCGGCCGGAACCGCAGGCAGCCGGCCTCGCGGAGCGCCGCCCGCAGCGGATGGCCCTCCCGCACCCGGAGGTTGATGAAGTCGATGAGGCAGATCGAGTCGTTGACCACGACCCCGGCGAGGGCCACGAGGCCGAACATGCTGAACAGCGTCAGCGGCATGCCCATCAGGGCATGGCCGAACACCGCCCCGGCGATGCCGAACGGGATCGCCCCGAGGATGATGAACGGCTGGAAGTACGACTTGAACTCCATCGTGAGGAGCACGAACATCGCGAACAGGGCGACGACGAACCCCGCGCCGAGGCTGCGGAGCGACTCGTTCGACTGCTCCCGCTGCCCCTCCCAACGGACCCGAACGAGCGGAAACTCTTCCTTGAACGTCGGCATGAGCCGCCGCTCCATGTCGGCGATCACCTGGGAGCTGGTGAGGGAGCTCTTGGCCACGTCGATGTCGGCCGTGACGGTGATCGACCGCTTTTGCCCGAGGCGGTTGATCTCCGAGTAGCCGCGGTTGACCGTGACGTCGGCGAGCTCGCCGACCGGCCGCTTCACGCCGTCGGGGCCGGTGACGCGGATCTCCTCCAGCGCGGCCAGCGTCCGCCGCTCGGCCTGCGGATAGCGGACCATGAGCTTGACCTCGTGCCGGCCACGCTGCAGCCGCATCACCTCCTCGCCGTAGAACGACGCCCGGATCGTCCCGGCCAGGTCGGCCAGCGACACGCCCATCGCCTCGGCACTTGGCTTGACCTTGATCTGATACTCCCACTTGCCGGGCCGCGAGTCGTCGTCGATGTCGATCACGCCGGGATACTGGGCGAGCCAGCCCTTGCACTTTTCGACCGCGGCCTCGAGCTGCCGCACGGCCTCGGGATCGGCCGCGGCAAGCAGTTTGAACTCGATCGTCTTGCCGCCCGGGCCGATGTTTTCGGTGCCGAAGACGAGCGACTCGGTACCGGCGAACTCGCCCGCCAGCCGCCGCCACTCGCTGATGAACTGCTCGCTGGTCACGCTCCGCTCCTGGCCATCGACGAGCTCGATCGCGACCGCACCGACATGGCTGCCGCTCTGCCGGGCGTCGGGGCCGACCTCGCCCTGCGCCGCCACCTGCCCCACCGCCCGGTGGACGAGTTCGACGATCGGCCTGCCGGCCGGCGACAGGTCTCGCGAGGCGGCCATCGCGGCCTCCTCCAGGCGGGCGGTGGCCTCCTCGGTGATTCGCGCCGGCGTGCCGTCGGGAAACACGACCTTCGCCAGCAGGCGGTTGGCGTCGATCTTGGGAAAGAGCAGGAAGGGGGTGACCCCGCTGCGGACGATGCCCAGGGCCACGAGCAGGATGCACACGGCTGCGGCGAGCACCGTCAGCCGGTTGTCGAGCGCCAGGTCGAGCGTTGGCGCGTAGGCGTGCTTCACGAGCCACTTCAGGCCCCGGTCGCAGGCCCGCTGCAGCCAGGCCACGGCCGGCAGCAGCAGCCGCAGCGGGTAGAGCACGATGCCGAGGATCGTGAACACGAGGTTCTTCTCGTGGGCCAGGTGCCCGGGCAGGACGAGCGTGGACTCGGCCAGCGACACGAGCAGCGTGGAGATGAAGGCGAAGGGCATGACGGCGATGAACTTGCCCATCACGCCGGAGACGAAGCACAGCGGGAGAAACGTGATCACGGTCGTGAGCACGCTGGTGATCACGCTCGGCACCACCTCCACCGTGCCGTCGATCGCGGCCTGCGTCAGGCTCTTGCCCATCCGCCGGTGCCGGTCGACGTTGTCGCTGACCACGATCGCGTCGTCGACCACGATCCCGATCGCCATCAGGAAGGCGAACATCGAGAGCATGTTGAGCGTCTGGTCGGTGGCGAACATCAAGGCCCCGGTGCCGAGCATCGAGAACGGGATGCCCAGCGCCACCCAGAACGCGATCTTCAGGTCGAGAAACAGGGCCAGCATCACGAACACGATCACCAGGCCCTGGAACCCGTTTTCGACCAGCATTTCCAGCCGGTCGCGGACGTCGATCGACTGGTCGGCCCAGATCGCCAGCTCGTAGCCCGCCGGCGTCCTGGCCTCGGCGACGTATTTCTTCACCGCCGCGACCATCGCCAGCAGGTCTTCGCCCGCGCTGCGGTCGATCGAGATCACCATGCCCGGCCGGCCGTTGATCTGGTTCAGCGAGGCGACGTCCGCGAACTCGTCGCGGACCGTGCCCAGGTCGCCGACGGTGAGCACGAGGCCGTCGGGCAGCGTGACCAGCGGCAGCTTGGCGATCTCGGCGCCGACCTGCCGCTTGTTCTTGCCGCGGAGCAGGATCTCCCCCTGCTCGCTGCGGATCGTCCCGCCCGGCAGCTCCAGGTTCTCGCGGCGGACGATCTCGGCCACCTTCTGCAGCGAAAGCCCGTACTTGCGGAGGGTCTCCTCGGAGATCTCGATGTCGATCTGGTAGTCGCGGGCGCCGAGCAGGTTGGCCGCCGACACGGCCGGCAGGGCGAGCAGGTCGTCGCGGACGAGCTCGGCCACGTCGCGCAATTCGAGTTCGGCCGCGGTGTCGAGCGCGGTGCCGGGCGGGGCGAGCACGCCCACCTTGATGGCGGCCGTCCGGAGCGTGACCTGCTCGACCTTCGGATCCTCGGCCAGTTCCGGCATGCTCGGGATCCGCTCCACCTCCGAGCGGATCTCGCCGAGCGTCTTTTGCACGTCCTTGACGCTGTCCTGGAGTTCGAACACGCAGAAGCCCATCCCCTCCTGGGCGACGCTGGTGATCTTCTTGATGCCGGCCACGCTGCGGCAGGCCTCCTCCACCTTTTGGCAGATGCCCTCCTCGACCTCATCGGGCGTGGCCCCGGGGTAGGGCACCGTGACGAGCACGATCTCCAGGTCGAACTCCGGAAACACCTCGCGCCGCATCGACGCGAAGGCCAGTCCGCCCACGAGGAGGATGGCGATGACGAGCGTGTTCATCGCCGGCATGTTGCGAACCGTCCAAGAGACGATCGACCTCACGTGGCGTCTCCTTCGATCTCGGGCTCGACGCGGGCCGCCGGCGGCGGCGCGGGCTGGCCGGCCTCGACCAGCGCCATTCCCGGCCGCGGGGAGGCGATCTGCGAGACCACAACCCTGTCGCCCGGCAGCAGGCCCGACGCCGCCGCGTCGAAGAGCAGCCGGCCGCCGGAGGCCTGCACGGCCCGGGGCTTGAGCACCTCGAGCCGCCCCTCCCGCATCACCCAAACCTCGCCACTGGGCCGCTGGGCCTCCTCGGGGATGGAGACGAGCGGCTCGCGGGAGTCGACGTGCACATGCACCTGCACGAACATCCCGCGGAGGAGCGCCCGCGGCGCCCCCGGGGGCGGCTTGGGCATCGCGGCGCCGTAGCGGTCGAGCGCACGGACGCGGCCCGGCTCACGCACGAGCACGCGACAGGGGAGCGTGCGGGTCTTCTCGTCGAGGCCACGGCC
>JBIJCJ010000072.1:0-15862 GCA_044344765.1 Pirellulales bacterium
CCAGCCCGAGGGAACGCTGTGTGAACATGGCACGATTTCATTCGGCCTTGATGACCCGTTTTTCCTCGGCGTCATGTCGAGTCGTATCCATGTAACATGGGCTTTGGCAACGGGTGAAACTCTCGAAGACCGTCCTCGCTACAACAAAACCGCGTGCTTCGACCCGTTCCCATTCCCAGCCGCCACCCACGCACAAAAGCAAAAAATCCGGGAACTGGGCGAGAAGCTCGATGCGCATCGCAAGCAGCAGCAGGCGGCGCATCCCGGGCTGACGATCACGGGGATGTACAACGTCCTCGAAAAGCTGCGGTCAGGCGAAACCCTCACGGCCAAAGACAAGCAGATCCACGACGACGGCCTCGTGAGCGTGCTCAAGAAAATCCACGACGACCTCGATGCGGCCGTGTTCGACGCCTACGGCTGGCCGGCGAACCTCTCCGACGACGAGATCCTGGAGCGGCTCGTGGCCTTGAACCACGAGCGGGCCGCCGAGGAGAAACGCGGCCTCGTCCGCTGGCTCCGGCCCGAGTTTCAAAACAAGGTGCAAAACCAGTCTCAAAATGAGGCGGACGGCGGCGACGGGCAGAAGATGATCGCCGCGGACGATGCCGATGACGATGAGACGGGCGACGATACGGACGCTGCGGTCGCTCGAAAACCAAAACGCGGCAGGGGGGCTGCCAAGAAATCGGCCGGCAAAGCTCCCACGCCGGCGAACGTGGCCAAGCATCCCTGGCCCAAGGATCTGGCCGAGCAGACGCGGGGCGTGCGGGCGGCGCTGGCGGCATTCGGCGGCATCGCGTCGGCCGCCGACGTGGCCGGACAGTTCAAGCACGCGAAGACGCCGCGGGTCGAAGAAATCCTCGACACCCTCGTGGCCCTCGGCCACGCCCGTCGCACCGACGACGGCTACGCCCCGGCGTGATCAGCCGCTTTCGAACTCGGTTTTGTCGATGCCCGACTGCCGAATGATTGATCGAAGGGTGCCGCGTTTGAGTTCGTCGTGGTTTGGCACCGGCACGGTGACGGTGCCGCCGGGCTCGGGCTTCTGCATGACGATGTGACTGCCTCGCCTGCGTACTTCGAGGAACCCGTGCGATTGAAGAATGCGGCAGACGTCGGACCCAGAAAGGACGCGCAGCCTACCCAACGGAGACCTCCAACTGGGTCACGTAGACCTCGTTGGAAAGTCTGCGGGTGATCTCTTCCGGTGGAGCACTTTCGAAAAACAACTCGAGTGCTTCGCAAAGATTGGCTCGCGCCTCCTCGACCGTGTCACCCTGGCTGCAAATGTCGAGTTCGGGGCACAAGGCCACGAAGCCCCCGTCTTCCGAATGGATGATGGCCGTAAGGTTTCGGGTCAAGACTTCGGCTCCTTGTGGTCAGAGGTGCGAACATACTCGGTCGCCGCCGTCACGGCTTCAGGCGTCAGCATGATTATCTCTCACGGCGGCCCGGGGTGCCAACCGCTGGCGTCAGCTGCACGTGAGCGGCCCGTCAGCCACGGCGCTCGAGCTGCAGCCGTTCGAGCTCCTGCCGGAGCGGCGCCCAGTAGATGCGATCGGCCTCGCGCTCGCGGGCTTCTTCCGCCGCGAGACCGGCCGCGACGGCCGCGGTGTCGCCGGCCAGCGCCGCGGCGAGCAGCGGCCGGTCGGGCACGAGCGACTCGAAAACTTCGGTCGCCGATCGCGCCACGTCGACGAGGATCGACGGCGTCCGCAGTTCCCGCAGCAAAAAGACCGTGCGTGGCATGTCGGCACGTGGCCCGTGTGCGGCGTAGTCGGCTTCCACGAGCCGGGTGATCATCGGCCAATCCTTGTCGCGCTGGATCTTCTTGGCGGTGACGAGGTCTGGCAGCGAGAGCACCTCGATCGGGCCGGCGGCCGTTTCGATCGTCGTGCGGCGTTCCCAGAGCGTCGTGAAATCGGGCAGGCCGCGGATTCGGGCCATGACATCGAGTCGCATGCCTTCGACGCCGCCGGCCCGACAGCGAAAGTGGACCGCATGCCCGGCCTGGAGGTGGCTCCGCGTGAACGGTGGCACCGCAACCACGTCGCCCTCGAGCGCTGCGACGGCCGTGGCGAGGCGGCCGAGGTTGTCGTCGTCGGCGAGCACGACGATATCGGTGTCGCGGCTAAACTCCGCCGCGCCGTACAACACGCAGGCCTGGCCGCCCATGAGCAGCGAACGCACGCCGCTCGTCGTCAGAGTAGAAAGGACTCTGAGAATCGGGCTCGGGGTCAAGGGAGCCTCCCAGTTCCAGGTAGGTCTGCCAGAGTTTGGACGACGCCTCGAGCCGCTCCTGCGGGGTCATGGCATACCACTCGGCCCATTCAGGCCCCACGTGCGCGACCCAGTCGAACGGTTCGGTGTTCATGATCGGCGATTGTACTGCCGTCCGTCCCCGGGGCAGCCGTCGCCCAGCTCCGTGTACTTCCGGGCGGAGCCACGGGCGAGCTTGACGGGGTATTTCTTCGCGTTGGCCTCCAGCTTCGCCGAGATCGCCTCGGCCAGGTCGATGCCGAGCCGGTCGCTCAAGAGCATCGCGAACATGACGACGTCGGCGATCTCCTCGGCCACTCCGGCCTTCTTGGCTGAGTCGGCGAGATCCAGATCAACCTCGGCGTCGGTCTTCCAGAGAAACCGCTCCTGGAGCTCGCCGGCCTCGATGGCGATCGCCGCCGCCAGGTCCTTCGGTTTGTGGAACTGGGCCCAATCGCGGTCGTCCCGGAATGCGGCGACGGCTGCCACGATCTCCGCCAGCGTGTCCGCTGGGCGGCGGGAATGTCGCGATCGCTGGGCAGGCTTCTTCACGGCGGGCGGTCGCTTCTCTGAAAGTCGTTATTCCCAGATCCGCCGTACGCCATACGAATCGAAAACTCGCTCGCGGCTGACAATCGGCAGGTCTTCGGCGATCGATTGTGCGATCATGAGCCGGTCGAACGGGTCCCGGTGATGAAACGGCAGCGAGACCAGCGCGTCGAAGTGGCAGTCTTCCAGCGGCAACCACTCAAAGAATGATCGCTGCATGTACTGCCGGAAGAAGCCGGGAAACGGCCCTCCAAGGTCGGGTTTTTTCAGGCTCACCTTGATGGCGACTTCCCATGGGGCTGCAACGCTGACCAGCTTTTGGTTGCCGGCATTCGCGATGGCTTCCCGGGCCTTTACGCCAAGCCGCGGATCATCCCACCAGAACCACAGGACCGTGTGGGTATCCAGCAGCAGTTTCATTCCATGTATTCCGCGAAGTCCTCGAGCGGCGCGTCGAAATCCGGAGCCATCCACAGCGACCGGTCCTTGGCCACGCCGGGCACGCTGGGCCAACTTGTGCCGTCGGCTTTGCGAACAACCGCGACGGCCGCCCCGTCTGCCGTGAGCACGAGTTCCTCGCCAGCCGCCATGCCGGCGACCAGTTCAGCCAGTTTCGGCGACGCCGCGGTGAGCGGCAGTGAGCGAGTAATGGTCATGCGGCACCTCCAACATGATTATCCAGGGGAGGTACGCGACGGCCAAATCCCGATCCCGTGCCTGCAGTCGCCGCGAAACCGCCCCTCTCCCCAACGTCCGATAATGTCTCTTATGTCCGGTTCCGGCCAGGTTCGTTTCGAGCCTTTTTTTCATGGATTCAAACCGACTTCGCGACTCCCCGCTGCCCTGCCGCACCACCAGTCCCGCGGCGGGCGGACGCCGCCTTCGATCTGCCGCGTTCGGTCCGCGGTCGGCGTGCCGCGTCGCCACATGTCGAGCGTCGGGCCGACGTCAACGAAGAGGCAGCGGCGTCTGCGCACCGACGGGAAACCGCTGCGGCGCCGGCGGTCCTCCGGGCTGCATCTGCGGATACCTTTCCGGTTGCACCGGCGGCGGCACGAAGCCGCTGGCCGGCGGTCGTTGCTGAGGAGCTGGAGCCGATGCGGCCGGCCACCCGGCCGCCGGCTGGGATGGCACGCCCCAGCCGCCCGCCGCCGGCATGACGCCGCCGGGTGCCGCGCCCCCCTGCCCCACCTGCCTCCCCTGCTCGGCCCCCGTCCAGGCGGCGGCCGAAGTCACGCCGTTCCACATCGCCTGCAAAGGCGACGGCCCGGTGCGGGCCGCCGTAGCCGGCGGCGCGCCAGGTGGCCGGCGGAGTTGATCCTCGAACTGCCTCACGAACGGGCTGACGGTCTCGACGACGTCCTTGGGCAGGTACTGGTCGGCCCGGACGATCAGTTCGGCGACGATCCGGCCGCTGCGGCTGGCGACGATCTGGTCGCGGTAGCCGGGGGCCAACGTGACCGCGAAGAAGGTGATCACGACGCACAGCAGGCCGCCCTTGGCGAGGCCGAGGAGCAGGCCCAACTGGTGATCGAAGGCGGAGAGGTGGATCGCGTTGATGGCCCCCGAAACGACCCGAAAAACCAGCCACACGGCAAGCGATGTGGCGACGTACAGGGCCAGCATCGCGATCAGTTTGTTCCACGGCGCCTGCTGTCCGAAGAAGGGCGACAGGGGGCCGCCGAAGCGAATGGCAACGTAGCTACTGGCGGCGATCCCCGCGATCCAGGCGATCTGCCAGACGAGTCCTTTGAAGTAGCCCAGCACCGCGGCCGCGGCCAGGATGCCGAGCATCACCAGGTCGTACCCTTCGATCGCCATGTGCCGCTCCACGCCGCCCCATGATTTCATCAGGGCGGCGGAGTTTACGGCCCGGCCGCAACTGCCCAAAAGGCCAATCCAATCGTTGATCAGGCCGCGAACCGGACAAACCACCCAGGACACCGCATTCGCTTCATTCCTCGCAAGTTCTCCAGAGTCTCCATCTTCTCCACGTGTCGGTTTCGATGGCATGCAGGCCCACCGGCGGCCGCTGCGGCCCCGCGACGTTTCCGACTGGGGAAGTGCAGGGTGGGGGCGACGGCTTCGCTGGCGCCGGCACGTGAGGGTGACGATAATCCAGGCGACTGCGCCTGCCCGCCCGATCAGGGGCCGGGGAGGTAGCGGTCGTATTCGCTCCGGGTCCGGAGCTGGATACGGTCACCTTGGGGGCGTTCCGCAGTGCCCGGCTTCCGCGTGCACATCACCGGCTCGACGATCATCGGCGCCGGCTACGGCACGGCCGCGTGGGCGTTGGGCGACATGCCTCCCATGACCTGCGTGCTCGCCGGCGGGCTGTGCTCGGTCGCCGGCATGCTCCCCGATCTCGACAGCGGTCCCGGCATCCCGCTCAAGGAGAGCGTGGCCTTCGCGGCCGCGGTCGTGCCGATGATGATGATCCACCGCTTCCACCAGATGCAGTTGCCGCTGGAGGCGATGATCCTGGCGGGGGCCGCCATCTACCTGGCCATCCGCTTCGGCCTCTCCTGGCTGCTGAAGAACTACTCTCATCACCGCGGCATGTTCCACAGCCTGCCGGCGGCCGCGATCGCAGGCCAGACCACCTTCCTGGCTTTCGCCGCCGAGGAGCCGCTCCGCCGCTACTTCGTCGCCAGCGCCGTGGTGCTCGGGTTTCTCACCCACCTCGTGCTCGACGAGATCTGGAGCGTGAAGCTGGGGATGTTCGGGCCGAAGTTCAAGAAGTCGTTCGGCACGGCGCTCAAGTTCTACGGCCCGGTGCTCTGGCCAAACTTGATCACTTACGTGCTGGCCCTGATCCTCGGGGCGTTGGCGGCGGGCGATGCGGCCCTCACCGAAGGCCGGGCCGCGATGCGGCAGCGGATGGAGCAGGCGTCGCGAAACTTCCAGCAGATTCCCCAGCAGTGGCAGTATCGGCGGTGAGCCGCTTGCGGAGCGCCGCCGGGCGGTGGATCATGGCGTCCACCCGTCTCCGGAAGGTTTCCTGATGCTGCCCCTGCTCGCCGCCGCGGATACCTCGGCGCTCGCCATGCTCGGCGTCTATCTGGCCTTGATCGCGGCGGCGGCGTTCGCCGGCGGGTCGTCGGTGGCCTTCCTGTCGCTCTCGCACCGCCAGATGCAGGTGGCCCTGTCGCTCACCGGCGGCGTGCTGCTGGGCGTCGGCCTGCTCCACCTGCTGCCGCACGCCTGGCTCCAGCTCGACCGCGATCTGGAGACGACGATGGGCTGGGTGTTGCTGGGCTTCTTTATCATGTTCCTCCTCGAGCGGGCCTTCCATGGCCACGCCCACCACACCGCCGACGGCGGCCCCGATGGCCACGCCCACGCCCACCACGACGGCTGCGACCACAGCGGTCATGCCCATCACAAGCCGCCGGGGCCGACGGGCCGCTGGGCCTGGTGCGGGGCGTTCGCGGGCCTGGCGCTCCACAGCCTCGCCGACGGCGCGGCGCTGGCCGCGTCGGTCGATGCCGACGCCCGCCACGGCACGGGAGCGCTCGCCGGCCTGGCCACGTTCCTCGCGATCCTGCTCCACAAACCGTTCGACGCCGGGATCATCGCCACGCTCATGCTCGGCGGTCGGACCACGGCCCGCACGCGGACCGTCGTCAATCTGTTCTACGCCCTGATGGTGCCCTGCGGCGCCGCCGCCTTCCTCGTCAGCCTGCGGCTGTTCGGCAGCCAGCACGACACGATCCTCGGCGTCGCGCTGGCGATGGCGGCAGGCGCGTTCCTGTGCATCGCGGCGGCCGACCTCCTGCCGGAGGTGCAGTTTCACAGCCACGACCGCGTGCTGCTCACGGCCTCACTGGCGCTGGGCCTGACGATCGCGTGGGGCATCACGGTGCTGGAACGGTCGTCACACGCCCATGCCATGCACGGAGCCTCGTCCCCGGCCACCGGCCGCGGTCACTGATCGGCGGCGACCGGATCGCCCGGCACGTCGAGCCCGCGCCGCTGCCGCTCCCGGCGGACCGCGGCCATGACGTCGTCGATCAGCTCGTGCTGGCCGCGGATGTTCGGCAGCTGGGCCTGGAAGCACCAGGCGATGACGCCCATCAGCCCGAGGGCGCCCACGAGATGCGGCGTCACCCAGTCGCGGCTCCCCTTCCGGCCGGTCGCCGGATCCGCCGCACCGCCCAGGGCCACGATGCCCACGACCGCGAGCATGCCGACCACGGCCAGCGGAAACGTGGCCCGCTTCAGCCGCCGGCCGCGCTCGATCAGCGCGGCCTCCAGGCCGTAGGTCTCCACCACCTCGCGGACCCAGCGGCTGGTGCCCACGAAGTACGTCACGGCCATGCTGTTGACGAGCACGACGACCAGGGCCGCGAGCACGCCTGACAGCCGGTGCACGGTGCCCCACCGAAGCACGGCCGGATCGGTCTGGCCGTGCAGGTCTCCGAGCCACAGCCCCAGGCCGGCCGTCGCCACCATCAGGGCGACGGCGAAGATCGCCGCCTGCGTGAACATCCGACTCATCGTCCACCTCCGCCGGCCTCGCCCTGCGCCGCCGTGGAAGAGGCCACTGGTTCCACGGACTGTCCGGCCGTTATAGGCTGGAATCGAGACCCGACGCCATGCGCCCCGGCCGGACTGCGGGCGAACGAGTCACGCCATGCCTTCACCCCCCCCGCCCACCGTGCTGCTGACCTGCGGCGATCCGGCGGGCATCGGCCCCGAAGTGGCGGCTCTGGCGTGGGCGGCGACGGCGGCGCACGGCCGGGCCCGCCTCCGGCTCGTCGCCGATCCGGTGATGATCGCCGCGTCGGTCATGACCCGCCTTGGCATGCCGGCGCTGCGGATCACGGCCGTCTCCGCCACCGACCCGCGGCCCTCGACCGGCGACGAGCTCCTGGTGATCGCGACCGGAGAGCCCGCGGAGACGATCGCCCCCGGCAGCGCATCGGCCGCCGGCGGACGGCAGGCGGCGGCCGCCGTGAACACCGCGTTCGCGCTCGTGCGGGCCGGCGCGGCCCAGGCCCTCGTCACCGGGCCCCTCCACAAAGAGGCGCTGCACGCGGCGGGCTACGACGTTCCCGGGCACACCGAACTCCTCGCCCGCAGCTGCGGCCTGCCGGACGACGCGGCCTCGATGATGCTCTGGCTTCCCGCAGCGCACGGCCCCGGCGGCCTCGCCGTCGTCCATGCCACGCTTCACCAGTCGCTCCGCTCGGCGGTCGCGGAGCTCTCGACCGAACGGATCGTGGCCGCCGGCGGGCGGCTGGCCTCCCTGCTCACGGCGCTGCTCGCCAGGCCGCCGCGGCTCGCGGTGGCCGCGCTCAACCCGCACGGCGGTGAGGGGGGGCTGTTCGGCAACGAGGAGTCGCGGCTGATCCGGCCGGCCGTCGAGCGGCTTGCCGCCGCGGGCATCGAGGTCAGCGGCCCGCTTCCGGCCGACACGCTCTTTCTCCGAGCGAGCCGCGGCGAGTTCGACGGTGTTGTCGCCCTGTACCACGATCAGGGGCACATCCCGATCAAGCTGCTCGGCATGCACCGGGCCGTGAACATCACCCTCGGGCTGCCGCTGGTGCGGACGAGCGTGGCCCACGGCACGGCATTCGACATCGTCGGCCAAGGTCGCGCCGATCCGACGAGCATGCTGTCGGCCATCGACGCCGCCGTTCGCCTGGTCGCCGCCGGCTGGCGCGGCTGACGGCATTCACGGCCGCATCAGGCCCAGCCCCGCGACGTGCGCGTCGGTCATGTCGATGAGCCCCTCGGCCGCCGGCCGGTACACGAACGCCCCCGCATCGACCGGCCCGCCAATCCGCACCTCCTGGAGGTCGAGCACGGCGACCGTCTCCACTTCGCCTCCGGCGATCGGCCGCGGCCCCGGCAGCGCCAGCCACTCCACGCGGTAGGGCACCATGTCCCCGCGGCCGATGCAAAACCGCACGCTCCACGGCAAGCCGTCGGGCAGCTCGGCCGGCGTGATGCCGCCGGGCCGCCGGGCCGCCGCCGCGAGGTCGGGGAGAATCGCGTTGAGCCAGTCGGGATTCCAGCGGCCAGCGACGACCCACACGGGCAGACCGTCGATCTCCGCCGGCTCGGCCGAGACGAAGCGAAACCATTGCCGCAGCGAGCTGAACGAACGCTGCAGACCGCCGAGATATGGCGACGCCGTCACCGGCTCGGGGGCCTGCAACTGGCCGAGCTTCTCCCGCACCCGGCGCACGTCGAGCCGCTCGAGCTGCGGCGGATCAGTGCCATAGTGGCGGAACGTCCAGGCGAAGAGCCCGTCGCAGACCTCCACGAGTTCGAAGGTTTCCGTGTCGCACGTGAGCGTCGACTCGAAACGATACCGCTGATCCTCGCCGCGGCCCGACTGCACATAGCGGCCCGTGCCCACGAGCACGCGGTCGCCCACGCGCACCTTCTGTCGCAGGCGGGCCGAAAACGAATCGGCCTGCGCGAGCATCGCCAGCGAACTGGCGAGCATCCGCTCGGCGCGGGCCGCCTCCTCCGCCGCACGCTCTTCGGCCGGCTTCTGATCCGCAGCCATCGCGGCCGACCGCCGGCTGTAGACGCTCGTCGGCGTCGGGGGCGTGGCGACCGCGGCGCAGGCCCAGCCCACGACAGCCACGGCCAACAGTGGTGCCGGGGGACGGGGCAGATTGGGAAGCGTGCCCGAGGGTCGAGCTGTCACGGTCGCGTCGAGTTTGATGGTTTTGCCAAAGAAACGGGGGCGGGATCGTCGAAGAACCAACCGCGGTTCGAGTGCCCGCGCCCGAACCCGGCATCCCTCACGGCCCGCGAGTGTAGGGAACCGGGATCTTCCGGCCCATGCCGGTAGCGGGTCTCGGATCGCGTGCCTGCATGAACGCCATTTTCCGGCCTGGAGGTGATGCGATGCTGAACCGACGTCTGCCCCGCTTCGTCGGAATCTCGTTGGCGGCGACGCTGACCGGCTGTCACATGCCCGCGAACTCGCCGTTCACCGGCCTCGCCCAGATTCGCCCGGTCGCCACGCCGCACACGAACGTCCTGCCTCCCGCCGCCATGCTCCACCACCCCGGCCCGGGCGTGGAAGGGCCGGGCCCCGGGATCATCGCCCCCGCCTCCTATGAGGCGGCCCTCGCAGCGGCCGGCGTCGCCGGCGGCGGTCCGGGAGCCGCCGGCGCGATGGCGATGGCCCCCACGTCGCAGATCGGCTTCATCGGCCCCGACGGCATGCAGGTCCGCTGGGACGTGTCACTGCCGGGCAGCTTCGACTCGTCGCCGCTGGTGGCGCCGGGCCGCTATGACTTCCCACAGGGCGCGATCTACCGACTCAAGCTCACCGACATCCCCGGCCGCGAAGGCATCGAGCTCTATCCGTCGCTCGAGGTCGCGCCGGTGACACCCCGGACCGCGGCCTACCTGGCCCACAACGCGATCCCGTTTCAGATCACCGAGGAGGATCTCGATCAGGTGACGACCGGCAACTTCGTCACGAAGGTCGTCTATCTCCCCGACCCCGACTACCAGGAACTCGCCGTGGCGGGCGTGGAGACGCTCGTCAGCACGCGGCTCGATCCGGGCTGCGACCCGGTCGTGGAAGCCGACCGCCGCGGGTCGATCCTGGCGATCATCCGCATCGGCAACAAGGATCTCGAATCGACGGGCGCCGGTGCCGGCGCGGCAGGCACGCCGCTGGCGTCCGGCGGCGGCCCCGGCGGAGCCGGCATGTGTGGAGCGGGCGGGGCCAATGGCGTCGCCGCGCCCCTCGGCATGCCGTGCGGCGGCGACCCGTCGCAGATGCCCCCGGCCTTCCTCGCGGGCATGACGGCGCCCCAGTACGGCATGCCCGTCACCGGCACGCCGATCGGCCTGCCAGGCCCCGCGCACATCCCGCTCGGGGTGCCGGCCGGCCTGCAGAAGCACACGATCACGAATCACACGAAGATGCACATCCCACCGCCGTCACGCGAGATGCGGCTCCACGTGCAGCAGCATCCCGGCCTGAGCTACCCCAAGCCGGCACGCCACGCCTACATCGCGGAGCGGCACGACGTGCCCCACGTGCGGCTCCGGCAGCCGGGGGAAGACCGCACGCGGTTCGTCGACAACGGGGGCGCCGATCCCGACGCCCTCGGCCCCGGCCGGATCATCCCCGGCGGCGGCGACTGCCCGCCGGAGCCGATGGAATGAGCTGTCGTCGCGGACGTAAGAGCATGACCGACCTTTTCCGGACAGGGACCGCGCTGCGGACCGGCCGCTGGCTGCAGGCGACCGCCGTGCTCGTCCTGACAGCCGTCGTGGGCCTTTCCCACGCGACTGTCGAGTCGAGTGCGGCGGAGACATTCGCCGTGTATTCAGGACCGGGAGCGATTGGCGCCCTGCGGCGGCCGCAGCCCGGTCCCTGTCCGGAATCCGTGCTCCCCGACGGCGTGCAGCCGGTCGAGATCCGCGGCCCGAAAGGGATGCGAATCGCCATCGAGACGGCGGCCGGCTGGTCGCCGCTGCGAGCGGCGCCGCTGCGGATGGGGTTGGTCGTCGGCAACGCGTATCGCCTCAAGGTCACCGGCATTCCGGGCCGCGAGGGTCAGGAGCTCTACCCCTCGATTCGCATGCTGGCCAAGCTCGTCACACCGCCGGGCACCGCCTGGAGGTTCCCCGTCGAGGTCACGATCGACGCGGACGACCTGGCTGCCGCCCTCGACGGCAGCCATGTCCGCCGGGTCGTCTATGCGTCGTGCGAAAGCGAAGGCCGCGACGTCGTGCCGGCGAGCTGGTTCGACGTGAAGCCTGGCGACGATCCGCTGGACGTCGCCCGCACGCTCGGCGATCCGGTGGCGGAGATCGTGATCGGCAACCGGCTGCCCGCCGCGGAGACCGGCCCGTGAACGCGACACCTGCCGACCGCCCGCTGCGCTGGCTGCGTCTGCTCGCGATCGCGACGGGGGCCGTGATCCTCGCGTCATGCCGATCGCTGCCCACGCCGGCGGTCGTGTCGACCGCAGCGGTGACCATGGTCCCCGAGGCGGAAACGGCCGCGGCCGTACCGATCACGCCACTTCCGTCCGCCGCGCGGCAGGCCGACGAGGCGACGGCCGGCTGGGAAGCCGACGTGCGGCGGGCCGATGGCGCGGCCGCGTTCAGCGGCATCGAGCGCACCGGCCTCGAGGCCCCCTGCCCTCCCCTGCCCCGTCTCGACTCCGCGGCCGGCTGCCGCGACGGTCGCTGCGCCGTCGGCACGTGCCCACCACAGGCCTGCATCCCCTGCGATCGTCCGCCGCCGCTCGTCGGCCCGTACCTCGTCTGCGACGGCGGTGATGCCAACGCGCCGGCGCGGCCACGCGGCGCCGACGGCCTGGCGAACCTCACGGCCGGCGACACCGTAGCCCGCTATCGGGCGGCGGGCGACGGGCCCGACGCCGCCGACGTGTGCATCGCGGCGTCGAACTGCGCGTGTGTCTACGCACCGCGGTTCGGTTCCGTCCGCGAGGTGGTGCGGCCGCTGGAGGACGCGGCGCCCCAGGGCCCGCGCGGCCTGGCGACCGAAACGCTCGCCGGCGAGCAGATCAGGCGCGAGCCGGTGTGGGGCAGCACCCAGAACGTCGCCGTCGAGGCCGCCCGCAAGGCGTTGCCCGGCGTGGCGGTCGAGGAAAACCTCGGGCCGCTGGCGGTCGATCAGGGCGCCCTGCCGCACGAGGACGACGGCGTGGCCGGGCCGGCCGTGCGGGTCGCCGAGCGCCAGCCGGAACTGACCCGCCGCTCCCAGCGGCCGCTGCTCCAGGTGGGCTTCGACGTGCCCGTCGCGTGGACCTGCGTGAAAGGAGCCAACGTCCTCGTCGCGGGCCAGACGCCGCAGACGGTGTCGGTCGCCGACGGCACCGCCACGCTGCGGTTCGAGGAGCCGGGCCGCGCCGAGCTCACGCTCTGCAAGCGGGCGGGCAGCGACACGGCACGCTCGGGCGAGGAGCTCGACTTCACGATCTTCATGCTCAACTCCGGCGACCGCGCGCTCGACGACATCGTGCTGGTCGACGCCCTGCCGGAACGCCTCGCGCTGATCCCCGGCTCGCCCGCCTCGAGCCTGCCCGCCGACTTCACCACCGACGAGGCCGACGACGGGGCGGTCGTGCTGCGGTGGCGGATCAAGGCCACGCTCCGGCCGGGCGAGAGCGGGTTCGTGCGGTTCCGCACGCTCGTCCGCTGAAGGCTCATGTCCGGCGACGTTGCGGCGGTCGCCGCGCCGCGGGTACCATCTTCGACAACGATCCCATTTCACCCCGCAGGCTCCATCCTTCATCGAGGAATCCCATGCGCCAGCCCATTCACTGCCTCCGTGTGCGAGACATCGCGGCCCTGCTAGCCCTCGGCGTCGTCTGCGGCGCGGCTGTCTCCCGGCATGCCGCCGCCCAGACCCCTGGCGTGGCGGTGCCGCCGGCCACGGGCCGGCTCACCGTGCCGGCGCTGCCGCAGGGCACTCCGGCAGAGCTGATGAAGTTCGTCACCGGTCTGCGGAACCCGACACAGCAGCCCAAGTCCCGGGAAGAGATGCTGGCCTACCTGAAGGGCGTGGCCCAGGTGTCCGTGCAGGCCGCCGACGCGATCCTCGGCCAGGTCAAGCCGGGGGAGAAGTTTCACACCGAGGCCTCCCAGCTCAAGCTCGAGAGCCTGATGATGCTGGGGCAGATGGGAGACGAGAAGGCCGAGGCCGACATGGCCGCCTATGCCGCAACGCTCGTCGACAGCCAGGATCCGGCCATGGCCCGCGAGGCCCGGCGGCTGCTCATCGTCGCCGACGCCCGATCAAGCTTCGAAACCGGCAAGCTCGATGCGGCGCCCGGGCTCGTGAAACGCACGGCCGAGCTGCTCGCCGCAGATCCCGACGACACGCAGACGGCAATGCTCGCCATGCAGCTGGCCAACGGCTTCGA
Source organism: Pirellulales bacterium (assembly GCA_044344765.1). Lineage (GTDB taxonomy): Bacteria > Planctomycetota > Planctomycetia > Pirellulales > UBA1268 > QWPN01. The sequence goes on from JBIJCJ010000072.1 coordinate 13,698, forward strand.
GCAGACCGAAGGGGGCGAAGAGCATGCCGCGAAGGCCTATGCGACGTTCGGCCCGCTGTTCGCCAAGAGTGGCAACGGCCAAATCCGCGCGATGGCCGAGAGTTTCGCCGGCACACTGCGTCGGCTGTCGCTGCCCGGCAAACCCATGGAGATCACGGGCACCCTGCTCGGGGGCGGAGCCTTCGACCAGAAGTCGCTCGCGGGCAAGGTGGTGCTCGTCGACTTCTGGGCCACCTGGTGCGGCCCCTGCGTCGCGGAGATGCCGAACATCCGCGCTCAGTACGATAAGTATCATGCCAAGGGTTTCGAGGTGGTGGGCATCAGCCTCGACGAGGATGTGGACGCCTTGCAGGCGTTCGTGGCCGAGAACAAGCTTCCCTGGCCGATCCTGTTCGAAAAGGCGGAGGGTGCGGGCTGGCGGCACCCGATGGCGACCAGGTACGGCATCAGCGGCATTCCGCAGTTGATTCTCATCGGCCGTGACGGCAACGTGATCACGCTCAACGCCCGCGGCGAGGCGCTGGCCGAGCGGCTCGCCGAGCTGTTCAAGGATGCCGGCTGACCCGATGACCGAACGTGATCCGGCGGCCCCGCCCCGGCCGGCCGTCGCGCGGCGGGCCGGGGCCTTCGACTCCTCGGGCATCCGCAAGGTCTTCGACCTGGCGGCGAAGCTCGACGACCCGATCAACCTCTCGATCGGCCAGCCCGACTTCGCGATGCCCGAGGCCGCCCGCACGGCGGCCAAGGCGGCGATCGACGCTGGCCGCAACGGGTACACGCCCACGCAAGGCATCGCGCCGCTCCGGGACCGGCTCGAGGAGCGGACCCGCCGCGAGACCGGCCAGCCGGACCGGCGGCTGTGCGTGACCAGCGGGTCGAGCGGGGCGCTCGTGCTGACGCTGATGGCGATCCTCGATCCCGGCGACGAGGTGATCGTCTTCGAGCCCGCGTTCGTGATGTATCGGCCGTTGGTGGAGTTCCTCGGCGGCCGCGTGGTGGCGATCGACACGGCCCCGTCGTTTCACATCGACGTGGACCGCGTGGCCGCCGCGATCACGCCGCGGACCAGGGCGATCCTCCTCAACACGCCCGCCAATCCCACGGGGCACGTGGCCGCGGCCGCCGTCGTCCGCGACCTGGCCCGGCTCGCCGAGACCAGCGGCGTGACGCTCGTGAGCGACGAACTCTACCGCTCCTACTGTTACGACGCCCCCTTCCACTCCCCCGCCCTGCACTCCGAGCGGGTGGTCGTGATCGACGGGTTCTCGAAGTCGCACGCCATGACCGGCTGGCGGGTGGGCTGGGTGCACGGCCCGCAGGACATCGTCAATGCCTGCACGATGCTCCAGCAATACACCTTCGTCTGCGCGCCGCAGGTGGGCCAGTGGGCCGCCCTGGCCGCGCTCGACGCGCCGATGGACGTGCCGCTGGCGGAATGCCGCCGGAAGCGTGACAAGCTGATGGCCGGCCTGCGGGGCCACTATCGCTTCGAGCAGCCGGGTGGCGCCTTCTATCTCTACCCCGAGGCCCCCGGCGGCTCGGGCCGGGCGTTCGCGGAGCGGGCGGTCGCCGCGGAGAAGCTCCTCGTGGTGCCGGGCAGCGTGTTCGGCGCCGCTGACACCCATTTTCGCATCGCCTACACCGTTGACGAGCGGACGCTCGACCGCGGCATCGCCGCCCTGCAGCGGCTGGCCGCCCCCGCAGGAAGCCCTGCATGAGCGGCCATACGGCGGCGTCCGTCGCCCGGACGCTGGACCATGCGGTCCTCAAGCCCGAGCTCACGGCCGCCGACCTCACCAGCCACGCCCGGATGTGCATCGACCGGGGCGTCGGCTGCCTGTGCGTGCGGTCGTGCGACGTCGCCGCCGCGGCCCGGCTGGTGGCCGGCACGCCCGTCGTCGTCGCCGCGGTCGTCGGCTTTCCGCACGGGGCGCAGCGGCCCGAGGTCAAGGCCCTCGAGGCCCGGCTGGCGATCGCCGACGGCGCCCGCGAGCTCGACATGGTGCAGAACGTCGGGGCGCTGCGTTCCGGCGATCAGCCGGCCGTCCGCGACGACATCGCGGCGGTCGTGGCGGAGGCCCGGCCGCACGGCGTGCTCGTGAAGGTGATCCTGGAAACCTGCTTCCTCACACCCGCGCAGATCGTCGCGGCCTGCCGGCTGGCGG